>JBEKJJ010000412.1:0-4971 GCA_050011295.1 Bryobacteraceae bacterium | reverse complement strand
AGTCCAGACCGGATTTGTTCCCAAACCGGATGCTGTGAACTGCTGAGTCCCCGAAGGACTCAAAGAAGCGATGCTCGGGCTGACGCTGGTACCAGAGCCCGTCGAAGCCGTAAGCGTAATGTAGGCAGTAGCCGTTTGTGCTGGATTCGCGATACTCGCGACCGTCAGTACAATGGTTTGTAGGGCACTGATCGTCACTGGGGCCGTGTACACTCCGTTAGTGATCGTACCGACCGACGGCGCGAGTGCCCACGTAACGGCCGTGGATGGCACCCCGCCGATGGAAACGTTGAACTGGGTCGATTGGCCGCCAGTCAGAGAGATAGAAGAGGGCGTTAACGCGATGCCAACCGTCGGTACAAGGGTAATTGTAGCACTGCCCGTCTTGATTGGATCGGCCAAACTCTTTGCTATAAGGGTAATCGTCTGGTGGCTGTTAATTGTCGCAGGCGCTCGGTAGAGACCATCGCCCAAGCTTCCCACGCTCGGCGACATCGACCATGTGACATTCGGATTCGTCGTGCCGCTCAATGAAGCGCTGAACTGCTGCGATTGGCCGGCGGAGAGCGACGCCGTCGTGGGCGCTACCGAAACGGATACTGAGGGGATCAGCGTTATCGAAGCCGCGGCGATCTTGGTGGGATCGGCCGCGCTGGAAGCTGCCACCGTGACCGTTTGCTGCAGCGAGATCAACGCCGGAGCTTTGTAAACTCCGTTCGTCAGTGTTCCCACCGCGGGCGAGAGTGTCCAATTTACGGCCAGGTTGCTTGATCCCGTAACCGTGGCCGCGAATGTCGCGGCTTGTCCGCCGGTCAGTGACGCCCTGGTTGGGGTCACTGAGATGGACACCGCCGGCGCCGGCGGCGTCAGTGATATCGCGGCGCGGGCGGTCTTCGTAGGATCGGCGGCGCTGGTGGCCAGCACCGTGACGGTTTGCGCGGATGCGATGCTTGCGGGCGCGGTGTACACTCCGTTGACTATACTTCCCACTGCGGGAGTCAGAGCCCAGTTCACTGCCGTGTTGCTGCTGCCCGTCACGCTGGCCGTGAATGTGGCTGATTGACCAGAAGTCAGCGTCTTAGACGTTGGCGTTACCGCAATCGACAATGGCACCAGGGAAAGCTCGACGCCGGCAGTGGCGCCTCTAGCTACCTGGCTGGTTGCCGCCACCATGACGGACTGGGCCGAGGGGATCGGAGAGGGAGCGGTATAAACGCCATTCGATATTGTTCCTACTTGCGGGGACAGGGCCCAGGTGACGCCCGTGTTCGTGCTTCCGGTCACTGTGGCGTTCAGCGAGGTCGATTGCCCGGCCGTGAGTGAGGTAGAAGTCGCATTCAGCGCTACCGCTATGGTCGGCGTTAGAGCGATCGTGGCGGTAGCCGTCCTGGTGGAATCCAATTGGCTGTACACGGTCAATGTAATCGTTTGCGGAGTAGTGAGCGACATTGGGACTGTATAGAGTCCGTCGGTTACGGATCCAACTGTTGGCATCCCCCACGAAACGGCGGTGTCGGTAGCTCCGGTAACGGTGGCCGAGAACGTTGCCGATTGACCGTTGGTCATCGCTATCCAAGTGGGGCTGATCGAAATACTCACCTGAGGCATTAACGTGACGGTGGCCGAAAGCGCCGGACGAGTAGGGGCGGCTACATATGTTGCAAATATCGTAACGGTGCTGGGCGCGGTTATGGTAGCCGGAGCTGTGTACAATCCGGTTGCCGAGATGCTGCCGGTCGAACTTGGATCAATCGACCAAGAGTAAGCGTTCCTGTAAGCATTTGTAACCGAGAATTGTTGTGTCCGCGACGGCTTCAGCGTGACGCTGGCGGGTGATATCGATTGCGCTTGCGAACCGGCCGCGATTGAAAAAAAGATGATTGCTGCGAGGAATCGACGGACGTTTCGCATGTTACTTGGCTATTCCTTAGGCGTAGTTCAGGTCACGCGTTCAATCTAGCGGCACCACTAAAGCGTGCAGCGAGACACCATGCGTTCTATCGGTGCTTAACGGTGTTTTGCATGCCACATTTAGTGCTAAAAGCGTCTTACGATCGGTTCGCCGAAAGTCCTAATCCATTAGTGGCAAAAGCGTAGGTGCACTTAGCCCCGGGGTGGTATGGAATGTTTAGATCCACTTTGCAGTTCAACACTATCCGATCAGGAACCAAATCGCAGTCAAAGCGAAGCAGGTAAGCTGTGGAATTGACGTTGCCGCCCGAACGACAGGGTGGTTCTGATAGCGACCACTTGGGCGAAATCGCTAACGGTGCTTTTCGAAGTGTGAACCTGGGGCAGCATAAAATGATGGGCGGCGTCCTTGGAATAATTTTCGGACGCCGCCCATGCCGTCTGTTCGAATTTATCTACAGTTCCAGCCTTCACGGATGTTCCTGCTGTACATCGATCCGAACTACATTTCGACAAGCCGGTGCAGATGGCGGAATTGTTGAGAGTCCAATTTCCGGCGGGCCACAGAGTGGCCGCCCAGTCGGAGATTTGATAGGTCAGGTTCGGATCGACACCGATGTATCGCAATCTGGGAAGCACGAACGTAATCTGTCCTCCAAATTCCGACAAGAAATTATCTTGCGTGACGTCTTCGGTGGCAGATGCCCACGGGCGCCCGTTGCCATCCTTGCCGTTATAGTACTGGGCGACCGTGAAGCTGGAGACTTCAGCGAACCAGGCCGTTACATAATCCGTCGTGAGTTGGGCACGTGTGGACGGCGAGGTAGCGGACCAGAGGGTCTCAAATCCGGTATCCACCAGGCCGATCGCATCCGGGCCGAGGGTGTATTTAAAGAACGAATAATATTTCGGTTGGACTCAAGCAGCGCCTCGGCGGAGCAGATCTGTCCCGGAGTGCAATAGCCGCACTGGAAACCATCGTGTTCGATAAAGGCGTGCTGCATGGGATGAAGATCCCCGCCCGCGGCCAATCCCTCGATGGTGGTGATTTTGTCGCCCTCATGCGCCGCCGCCAAGCTCAAACAGGAATTAACCCGGCGGCCGTTCACCAGCACAGTGCAAGCGCCGCACTGGCCGTGATCGCAACCTTTTTTTGTCCCGGTCATGTGGAGGTTTTCACGCAACAGATCGAGCAGAGTTACGCGTGGATCTAGCGTCAGTTCATGAGGCTGATTATTGATGAAGATCGTGCAGTGAACTAGATTCGACCCTTCTGTGGCAGTCTGCGCCTCGACAAAAGGAATAGCAGCGATTCCTCCAGCCAGCGCCGCGGTGCCGACAAATTCGCGCCGGGTCACGGTGGGAATCCGGGTCTTGTTATCAGATTTCATAGAAGGCTCGGATGTTGGACGCCAATCTAGGGGGTTCGTGACAGGGGAACTTGTTCTGGCCCGAGATCTTTGCTCACGATCCGAAAACCCGGCGGCTTTTGTGTACACCGTTTCGCCGTCATACAATAAGAACCACCGACCCTACAATTCCCTGCTCAGTAAGGGCTGCGCGGCTGGCGATCGCCGATGCGTCGCGCAGGTTAAGCCACGGTTCGATTGGCTGCGGCAACCTGCTGTAGCATGAGAAAGGAATAACGGCGACAATTCACGTCATTCTTAATACCGCGGCGCATGACTCCGAAGTGGCTGTTACCGCGACGCGTTTGGCCGGCGGCTGGCTAAGAAAATGGCTTGGTGACGAGGCCAGCCGTGCTCTGCTATCGCGCTCACGGTCGTCCTGACGGCAGCGGGCATGCACATGGTCAATCCGTGCAAATTCTGAAAACAGCAAAACGGGGCCTGCTGGACGTCTGTTCCGGCCTGGGCTTTTCAGAACTGCTTCTGAATAGCCGTTGGCGCGCCGAACGACTCCTGATTCTGTGCTACCACGGGATTGCAATGTCGGATGAGCACGAGTGGGATCCTGCGCTGTACATGCGTTTGGACCTGCTGAAAGCGCGGCTCCAGCGGCTACGCGATCGATTGTGCAATATAGTTCCACTCGCTGAAGGTATCCGCAGGCTATATGACGGGACCCTGCCGCCGCGCGCGGTAGCCATTACGTTCGACGACGGGGCTTATGATTTCTATGCCCTGGCCTGGCCGATGCTCCGCGAGTTTGGTTACCCAGTCACCGTTTACGTTCCTACCTATTACGTAGAGTTCAATCGCCCCGTTTTCGATTCCATGTCCAGCTATCTGATTTGGAAGGCGCGGGGAAAACGGAAATCCTTTCCGCCCGTTTGGCGGGAAGCGAAGCTGCTGGACGCATCTGGGCATGCTCAGGCTCGCACTGAGCTGCGAGAGTTTTCGAGGCGCGGGAAGCTGTCCGGGCAAGCGAAAGATGATCTCCTCTGCTCCTTAGCAGCGGCGTTAGATATCGATTACAACGATCTTTGTTCCCGCAGGGTGCTGCACCTGATGAATTCCACGGAGCTGGCCGAGGTATCGCAGGCCGGAGTTGATATAGAGTTGCACACGCACCGCCACCGCGTGTCGATGCGCCGCGAGCGTTTCATACAGGAGATTGACGACAATCGCCGTTCCATCGAAAATCTCACGCATCGGACGGCGCGGCATTTCTGCTACCCCGGTGGTTTCCAAATCCCACGGTTCCAGGAGTGGCTGCCTGAATGCCAAATTGAATCCGCAACAACCTGCGTGCCTGGAATGGCCGCCCGGAGTTCCCCTCCTTTTCTTCTGCCACGGCTGGTAGATACCTGCGGTTTGTCCATGCAGGAATTTGATTCTTGGATCAGCGGCATTGCGGCGTTCCTGCCCCGGCGGCGTCACGTCATGTCCGAAGGCCAGGTCTTCGATGAGGAACCTTCGCCGTGATCCGCGTTGAGCGGGGGGCTTCGGCGCGCGCCTTATTGCAAGATGGCGCGTTCCTGAGGGCATGGCAAAGCTTGCTCGATCGCTGCCCCTGGTCCACATGCTTCCAGGACCAAAATTTCGTCGCCACCTGGTACGACTGCTATTCCGATCAGTTCGATCCATTGATTGTCTG
>JBEKJJ010000411.1:0-5040 GCA_050011295.1 Bryobacteraceae bacterium | reverse complement strand
CTAGGGGGTGACGATCGGCTGATCGAAGCACATCGCACTGCGGTCGCGGAAACCCTGGAAGAAGCCGAAAATTACGCAGCCAGCCGCGTACGGAAAGCGGGCGCCAATGCGGATCGGCCAACCGGGAACCTGGCGCTTGCCGTGTACCACCACGACACCAGCCGTGAACTTGATCCCCAGCTGCACACGCACGCGGTCGCTGCGAATCTCACATCCGACGGTACGGAAGGCCGCTGGAAGGCGCTGCAAGCGTTGGAGATTTACGAACGCCGCGCTTATCTTTCGGAGGTCTACCGCAATGCGCTTGCTCGCGAAGCTCGCGCCATGGGTTATGAGATCGAGAATCAGCGTGACGCAAAGGGACGAGATTCCGGGTTCGAGATCCGGGGCGTCCCTCAGGAGCTACTCGCAAAGTTTAGCCAACGCAGCCGTCAACGTGATGCGGCAATCGCTGTTTTTGTCGAGCAACGTGGACGGAAGCCGACTGATAATGAAGTCGCCGTGCTGGTTCGAGAGTCACGGGCAGACAAGCTCGCGGAGATTTCGACGCAGGAACTGCGCCAAAAGCAGCGGGCTCGGCTGACTCCGGACGAAGAGAAGGCGCTTGTTCGGGCGCGCGGGATGCAGGGACCCACTTTGTCGGTCGCTTCAAGCTCTTCTTCGCTGGATTACGCCAAGGACCACATCTTCGAACGTGTATCGGTCGCTCAGGACCATGAGCTTCTTACCGAAGCCCTCCGGCATGGCCGAGGACGAATCCGACTCAACGAGTTGAAGGGCGAACTGAGCGTCCAGGTGTCGGCCGGCCGAGTATTGCGCTCAGGGCGCGAGATCGCAACGGAAACCAGTCTGGAACGAGAGCAGAAAATGATTGCTACGGTCAACCGTGGACTTGGTGGCTTCGAGCCGCTCGTTGGTGCTCATACGTTTGTCATCTCAGACCGTTTGCGCCCCGAACAGAAGCATGCCGTGGAATTCGTCCTCCGATCGTGCGATCTGGCGGTAAGCATCAGTGGCGCCGCTGGGACCGGTAAGACCGCAACGTTGAAAGAACTTCGGCGAGGGTTAATGGAAGCTGGCCGTGCGGTACTTGCTATCGCTCCGACGATGAGCGCAGTGGAGGAACTGCAGAAGGTTGGTTTCGCCGATGCTATCACGGTCGAGCGGCTGCTGCAAGATCCCAACATTCGCGATGGCATCCGAGGCGAGGTAATCATCCTCGACGAAGCTGGTATGGTTTCGGCGCGTCAGATGGCGAACCTGCTGCGATTGGCAGAGGAATGCTCCCTGCGGGTAGTCTTCAGCGGTGATACCAAACAGATCCAAAGCGTGGAAGCGGGCGACGCGCTCCGAATACTGGAAAAGGAATCGCGGCTCAAGACCGTTACCCTGACTCAGGTACAGCGGCAAAGCAGGAAAGACTATCGCACCGCGATGGAGGAGCTTCGCCAGAACCCAGAGCGAGGATTCGCCAAGCTCGATGCGATGGGGGCCGTTCGTGAGGTCGCGTTCTCCGATCGAGCCGCGGTCATCGCCGATGCGTATGCCGGCGCTGCAGGCCAAACTCTGGTCGTCTGCGCGACTCACGATGAGATCGACCGAGTGACCGAGGCGATACGCGAAGGCAGGAAAGCAAGCGGGCAACTGGGCACAGGTGTGCCCCTCACCCGGCACGTCTCCCTCAACTGGACGGCCGCGCAGAAGGCTGATCTGCAAAACTTTCGGCCAGGACAACTGCTGGGCTTTCACCGGGCCGTCAAATCCATTACAAAGCACGAGACTGTCGAAGTCTTGGGTGTAGCACCAACCGGTATCGTGGTTCGTTCTGCCGACGGAAAGAAATCCACTATCTCTCGGAGGCACGCTGGGAGTTTCGATGTGCTGGAGGCGAAACCTATTGAAGTGTCGCCTGGTGATCGGCTCCTGCTCACTTCCAACCGTCGTGACGCTGGATTGCGCATCACAAACGGCGAATTGGTCACCGTCTCCTCCGTCGATGCCCACGGTCGGATTCAGATAGAGGGTGGCCGTACTCTGCCAGCGGATTACAAGGGCTTCACTCATGGCTACGCTGTCACCGCGCATCGCAGCCAAGGTAAGACTGTTGACTCGGTCATTCTGTCGGGCGACGGCATGCGAAAGGAGTTGTTTTATGTTGCCGCCTCCCGCGGCCGGCACGGCGTGACCGTGATCACGAGCGACAAGGAGCGTCTGCAACAGACGGTAGGCAGGTCCATGGCGCGAACCTCAGCCACGGAGCTATTGCGTGGCGGAGGCACTTGCTTGCGCCAGGGAACGCCGCGAGGGATGGAAAAGGCGCGAGAAATGGTTAGAAGAGCGGCCGCTTTGTTTAGTTCCGCTGTGAAGCAGATTGTCCAGCAAGAAGTAGTTCGAACCCGAACGCGAAAGGAGCGCAGACGTGAACGCGGTCTCGGGCGGTAACGTACCCTGGGTGGTCAGCTCCGGCGATCCGGCGGCGACAGTTGAAATCGTGCTGCACACGCAAACCTTGATCCTCTCATGGCATCAGTTTGTCTGCGCCGAAGGCAATGGCGAGGAACTACGAATCGGCTTCGCCAGTCATGATGTGGTCATAAAGGGTGCTGGACTTGATGCGCTCCTGCCTGCGATCGCCTCCCATCGGGTTGTGTCGCTTCGCGAGAGCCTGCGTTCCGAGCGTTTTTCCGGCGAGGCGGAGCGGTTCATTCATGAAATCGTCGTCCGAAGGATCGAAGGTGAGTTATGAAGCCAAAGCGCGCGATACGTGCTCAGAAGTGGCAATTGAGCTTGGCAAATGATTCCGCTCTTCTTCGAGAGCGTTATTTCGAAATAGACACCATCCCTAAGCCTGGCGGCTTAGGTTCGGCCGGACCGCGTAGCGCGTTGCCTGTCCGGTCGTTGTCCGGCTTTTGTCCGGAACTTGTCCGGGTTCTGTCCGGTGCATGTTGATGCAGCTTTGGGGCCTGTGGAAGACAAATTTCACAACATTCTGAGCAAGGTAACCAAGAAGTCGGGGCGGTCCCGTTTGGAGCCGTACGGCGACTTGATAGACGAGTTGCGTGGCCGCGGGCTGACGTATCGGGATATCGCAGACATCCTCACTGATGAATTGCGGCTTCACGTTCCGAAAAGCACCGTCAACGATTTCGTGCGCGAGCGAGCCCGAAGGCGGAGGAATGCCGCCCGCCAAATCTCGCGCCGCGTAGCGATACCGACGCCCGTTGTTCTCAAAGCTCCGACTTTGCATGCCGGGCACGGACCGAGCGACGACGAAGTCCAGCGAAGAATCGCGGCGGTGAAGGCTCGTAAGCCAGCCACAACGCCATCTGACAATGGCTTCTTCTTCGACCCATCTGAACCGCTGCGGCTCATAGATCCGGGAAAACGGAAACCAGAAGAGTAGATCATCATGGGAAACTTGCGATCTGCTCCCGGACCGCTTCAGAGGCGGTGCCGGGCTTAGCTGCTTCGGATGCACTCCCGGATCAGGCTGGCGAACAGGGACGATTCACCGCTCAGGTGGCTCAACCGCGAAGCCTCGGTCATTTTTTCCACAGTTGTCGATCTCCAGTCTATGTAGTGGCTGGCCTTCAGCCCGAGCTCACGAATGAACTCTCGTTGCGTCCTGCCATTGCCTTCACGAAATGGATGGGCGGCGTTCAACTCGCCGATGAAGTAGGCGGCGCGGTCGACAAAGTTCTCGATGTCAAGTCCAACGAGATGCTTCTCGGCTGCGAGCTTCGCCAGAATCTGCTGCAACGCGGGTTCGAGAAAAGTCGCCAACCCAAAGAGATGGCCTCCCTTCGAGATGTTCACGGTCCGAAACTCTCCCGCCCATTCGTACACATCTTGGAAAATGAGCCGATGGATCGCTTTCAGATGCGCGACATCGAATCGGCCTGCAACGGGATTATCGATCAGCTCCGCAATGCGTCGATGGGTTTGGCGCGCTTCAAAGCGTTCCAGGAGTTTCGGGTCAGTGAGATCGCGCAGGTTCTTGAGGACGCTTGTGCCGGGATAGAGATACGGTTCCGAATTCTCGGTCATTGAGCCCATCAATCGCACTCCCCACTTCAGCTAGCGTCATCTGTCCATGGATGTATCGCTGGTACAGAGCTTTCACTTGTTCGTCAAGCTCAAAACCTTCCAGACGAACGGAAGCCAGCGCCTCTTCGTAGACGCGTATGCGCCGAGCGCGCTCTGCGACCGTAATTGGGTGCGTGACAACCGCCATTAGTTCTATTCTACTTCGACAGGCACCTTGTTATCAGGTCGAAGGTCGTCCAGGAATTCTGAGGCGGGATCGACGTTCGTCGTTCCGATCTATGATTTGATTTCGCGCATTCACAAAAACAGCGTCTCACCCAAAATTGAGAGACGAGTCGGATCCAGCTTTACTTATCTCTCAAAACTGTACCGGATCCCCCTGTGTAAGCGCTGCAAACACGCCAATTCCATAGTGTCTGCCGATCCCTGCCAGGACTGGCCCAAGGATGCCATCCAGAAATCGGACCTCAACATGAAGGCGGGGATATCCATTCAAATGTGCCGGTACCAGCATGTTCGCCGAGTGCTTTGATCCCGGCCAGAAAGGTCCGGACTGAAAGGTCAATCTATCAATTTGTTCTTCTCGGAAACCGGCCATAACCAAGGCACGCAACAACAGCCGTTCCGTCTTTGCTACCGAAATCACGCCACGGGAGCTTGTGTTATATCCGTGCAGAACCACGGGCGTTACCGACCGCCACACACGGCAAGGGCTTTTTGGAAGATATTGCCGTAATGTCCAGTCACCGGCCTCCGGCGGAGCGAGACAGCATCTCTGCGCCCCATCAGCTCCGGTCAGGACAGCGCCCGTCAGTTTCCTGCCGATCATTTCCGAGACATCACCCTGCATACCCGCAGGCTCGACAATCATAGCGCGGCGGATCGCTCCATCGGCATAATGCCCGTAAATCGTTGGAAGCGAGACATAAGAGATGTGCTGAGATTTGTCCTTATCAGCGGAATCAATATGTCCCTGTACGTACCCGCTGACAA
>JBEKJJ010000410.1:0-5090 GCA_050011295.1 Bryobacteraceae bacterium | reverse complement strand
GAGGTAGGGCTTCTTGGTTTATAATGGTCGGAGCGGCGCTATCGTCTAACGGTTAGGACGGAGCCCTCTCAAGGCTTAAATACGGGTTCGATTCCCGTTAGCGCTACCATCCTTTCAATAAGTTACAAGAAATCGGGGCAGACCGGGTCACACTTTTTCCGGTTTTTCAAAACACCATCGGACAAAACGGCGGCTGTGCAGACGTCTGAGTGATCGGTCGTGTGCGCACGAGCCTGCACTCGACTCCCATTCCAGACGTCCGTTCTTAAACTGCGCTAGTCCTTGCAAGGACCGAAATCTCGGACGCTCTCCGGGAGTTTCTTGAACGTTCTAAACAAGTTATCTCCAATAGCCGGGGCGAACAGGTATCCATCTCCGATGTCGCCAAGACTCTGCTGGAGTCCGCCAAAGATGATCGTCTCGATTTCCGGCTGGAAGTTGCCGATCTGCAACGAGCGGCCACCCAGTCCCTGTGGGAGATCCGCCGGAAGTGGGAGCAGAAGTATGATCTCTCGCGTGCCGAGTGGATCTTTCTCTCGCAGTACATCCAGATTGCTTGCGAGGACGCCCGTGAAGATCGCTCGTCCCCACCTCCGGCTGCGTTTTGTGTTGTGCTCGAAGCCGGCCTTGCCGTGAGAAAGTTGCGTGCAGATCGCGGAGTCGAACTCGATCGCTATTATTTGAGCAACATCGGTTCTCAAGAAGAGGTCGTATTCAACGATCGCCAACTCGACCCGGATCTTGTGCCGCGCGTGAGCGAGCGTTGGCTTCAGCAGTTGCGCGAATCTTCCGCTGACCGCATGCCTGTCTTCGCCGGCCGTAACTTTTACGTCTCAATTCGCGACGAGGAATTGCCGGACATTGTCGCCCTCAACCGAGCGCTGCTTCCTTATATGGAGATCTTGTTCCGGCTGGCGGCACGGGGGCATTGGATGCGGGAAAAACGGCCCGTGATTTCCTTGCGCGAGCCTCTGATTGTCACGGAATCAATTCCGCCAGTGGCGGTTCCGGGATTTCGGCTGACGTTTACTGGGATCGGCGATGGCGACTTATCACTCAGTATTTCAATGCAAGACAAGGGTGTTACGTATCCGATGGGTACATATCCCCAAATCCGAGAGTTCTCGGCGATGCTGGAACAGGTCTCGATCAATCGCAACTGGAACGGAGACTACTTTTACGGCGCTGCAGATCAAGAAAAACTTGACGGGCCACTAGTGTTTCATTTTTATCGCCATCGGGATAACGTCACCATCGAATTCTCGGACGAGGAATGGCAGGGCCTCAAAAGCGTTTTCGCACAAGCGGCAGCAAGGCCGAAGCTGCAAAAGAGGTACGAAGCGCTTTCCCTCCTCTACGGCGAACTTTAGCCGTAGTGTGGGAGCGGTTGAAACGGAACGACAGGGAGTTGGAGATATGAGCAACTCAAAACAAACCAGCACTAATCAAGATGCAAACGCCGCAGTTGTCGCAGCTGAAAAGAGGGTCATCCTCTCGATGGGCGGCAAAGGCGGCGTTGGCAAGACCAGCGTGATGGCCGGCTTGGCCGAATGGTTCGAAGAAAACGATATTCCGGTGAAGCTGCTGGACCTTGACACGGAAAACAAGGCGCGCGGATCGCTGACGCACTTCTTCGGCGGAAGCGTTCCCAAGGTGAACATCCATACGCCAGCCGGTCTCGATTCGTTCGTCGACCAACTCGCTGACGGTCCGCCCGTGATTCTCGCGGACATGGGCGCGGGAGCAGGCCAGATCACCTATGACTGGTTTGAGAAGATGTATCCCGATGTTTCGGCCGCCGGAATGGTTTTCACGGCGATCGGCATTGTGACCGCCGATCCGGCGAGCGTGGAAAGCGTGCTCGCCTGGGCAGCGCGGCTCCAGGACCGAGTCAAGTATCTGATCGTTGAGAACAGCATAACCGACCACACGGACTTCACTTATTGGCGCGAGAGTGACCAAGCCGCGCAATTCCAGAAGCGCTTCCAGCCAGCGGTGATCCACATGGATTATCGACTCGCCGAACTAGAGAACGCCGTTCGGAATCACGGCGTGACATTGGGCGATGTCGCTGCCAGAAGAACGAACGCGGGGGAGTTGCAGCGATCATCGCTCGTAATGCGCGCGCAAAGCTATCGCCGTCGCATGTTTGCCGAGTTCGAGGGCGTTAAGGAGCTGCTCTTGCCGTGAACGGAGTTACTGATCCGCAGAAACCGGATACTCTGGACCGGATTGCAAACGCGCTGCCTCCGGAAGTGCGCGCGGACTATTATCGCGAGATGCGGCACCTCCGGTCGCTCCCCGAGAACGACGAGATGCTCCGCATTCTACGGGCGATGCAGTTTCTAGGTCTACTCATTTTTGATGCTCCCCTGAGAACGGCCGCTGAGAACGAGAAGCTCAAGGAGATGTTCGCCGAGGCGTTCGGGACCCTCCATAAGGTTCTGCAATCGATCCAGACGCAACAAACGCAGATCGATCAGCGCTTGGCACAGCTTCCCGACACTGTCGCGGCGGGACTTAAACCAGCGGCGATTGCCGCTTCGATCAACGAGAGCCTACGGCAACTATTTCTCCAATCGACGATCCCAGAAACCGCGAGCGCGCTCGCCGTGACCAGCGCGCAGATAAAGAAGTCCAACGTTGAGTTGATTCAGACCGCGAGAGAGCTCAGCGATATACATCGGGAGATTGTAGGGGAGACGCGCCAAGCCATCGCCAGTCTCAAATCGGAATCTTCCGAATTGAGAAAGGAAGCGGCCAACTCCAAGCACGTCTTCGATCGCGGAAAGCGTGTATCGTTCTCTGCAACCATGATCATGGGACTATCGGCCGGCCTTGCACTCGAGTATTGGTTTCAACGGTCCTTCTTCCCGCCAACGGCGCAGATCGTGTGTGCGCCAACATTGCCAGCCCCTCCGGTCAAGCCACCCACGAGCAAGATGCCTCAAACGAAACTGCGACCTAAGCACTAGGATGACCCGATGCTCACGATCCGCGCTATGTCCGACGGCAAAGGATATTCGTCCCGGCATCTCGAACATGCCGACTACTACGCCGAGGGCGAACGTGTGGTTGGGCGTTGGCAGGGTCATGGCGCTGAGCTCTTAGGTCTTGGCGGGCAAGTGAAGTCGGAGGACTTCGAAGCACTACGCCAAGGGCTCGATCCTACCAATCGTGAGTTCCTGCGCCAGCGCCAGAGCGCCGATCGGGTCGCCGCCGACGGAACCACGCAATCCCACGGAAGGCATCTCTACGACTTCACGATCTCTGCACCGAAGTCGGTGTCGATCATGGCCGTGGTCGGCGGCGACAAGCGGCTGATAGACGCACATGAAAAGGCCGTCACTGAAGCCCTCCAAGAACTTGAAGCTCACGCGGCAACGCGAGTGCGGCAGGATGGCGCGAACACCGATCGTGCGACCAGCAATTTAGCGATTGCCGTTTATCATCACGACACCAGCCGGGAACTCGATCCCCAGCTTCACACTCACGCGGTGGCAGCAAATCTGACTTACGACGGAACGGAAGGCCGCTGGAAAGCGCTACAGGCATCGGGCATTTACGAGCGCCGTACATATCTCACCGAGGTCTGTCGCAATTCGCTCGCCCGCCAGGTACGATCGCTCGGCTATGAAATCGAGAATCGCCGCGACGCAAAGGGCCGGGACCGTGGCTTTGAGATTCGCGGCGTCTCCGATGAGCTGCTCACCAAGTACAGCCAACGAAGCCGTCAGCGCGACGAAGCCATCGAGGAGTTCACCGAAAAGAACGGCCGGCCGCCGACGGACAATGAAGTTGCGGTAATAGTGCGCGAGACGCGCGCCAACAAGCTGATCGAAATCTCCACTGACGAGTTGCATTCAAGGCAGCGTTCGCGCCTCACAAAGAAGGAAGCTAGCGCTCTAGTCGGCCTGCGCAATCAGAGTCCGGCCCGAGCACCGGCGATCCAATCCTCACGGCCCTCTCTCCAACATGCCGAGGATCACGTCTTCGAGCGAGTTTCAGTTGCGCGCGATCACGAACTGCTGACGGAGGCACTTCGCCACGGGCGCGGGCACATCGACCACTCGGAGCTGAAAGGTACGCTCACCTTGCAAGAGTCCTCCGGTGCGATTCTGCGGGACCGTAACGAAATCGCCACAGTTAGCAGCCTCCAGCGCGAACGCGAGATGGTCGATGTCGTCAATCGCGGAATCGGCCGCTGCGGTCGCCTTGGCGGAGATAACCAATTCGTCGCGTCTGACCGTCTAAGGCCAGAACAGAACCATACCGTCGCGTTTGTCCTCGACTCTCGCGATCGAGTGGTTAACATCCGTGGGGCGGCGGGAACTGGCAAAACTGCCGCGCTCCAGGAGCTTCGGCGCGGCCTCATCGAAGCCAACCGCAAGATCATCGCCATTGCACCAACCATGAGCGCCGTCGAAGAATTACAGAAGGTTGGTTTCTCCGATGCTTTGACAGTGGAGCGGTTGCTCCAGAATCAGCGGGCGCAATCAATGATTCGTGGGCGCGTCGTTATCCTTGACGAGGCTGGCATGGTCTCCGGGCGCCAGATGCACGAGTTGCTAAAACTCGCCGAACAGCAATCGGCTCGCATCGTATTCAGCGGCGACACTAACCAGATCCAAAGCGTGGAAGCGGGCGACGCTCTGCGCGTGCTTGAAAACGAATCGCGCCTGAAGAGCACCTCGCTGACTCAGGTGCAGCGCCAGACCACGGCCGAGTATCGCGACGCGATCCAGGAACTTCGGCGCAATCCCGAAGCTGGCTTCGAAAAGCTGGATCGCATCGGGGCCGTGCGCGAAGTCGCTTGGGCGGATCGCGCCCAGACCGTTGCGCAAGCCTACGCGGGGTCAAAAGGCCGCGATGTTCTCGTTGTCTGCGCCACCCATGATGAGATCGATCGCGTGACCGAAGCAATTCGCGTCAGCCGTAAGCAAAATGGCGACCTTGGCGAATCTCTGAATGTTCTGCGCGATGTCTCGTTGAATTGGACTGCGGCGCAGAAGAGCGATCTCCGCAACTATCGGCCCGGTCAACGATTGATGTTTCATCGTGCCGTCAAGGGCATCACGAAGAATGAAACT
>JBEKJJ010000409.1:0-5092 GCA_050011295.1 Bryobacteraceae bacterium | reverse complement strand
CCGGTACACCGGAGCCAGGCGCGGAAGCCGCCTCAACCGGTGCGGCTGCAGCGGGTGGAGGCGCGGCATCGCCCAGAATCTGCGCGCTACCAACGGCGGCGAAGAACTCGTTGGCCATCCGTGCCAGCACCGCGGGGTCGGGCAGGCCCGCCGGCACACCGTCACTTGCTTTCAAATTTGTACTCATGGTAGTGTCCCACGTCGACATCTTCGAGGATGGCAATCGCATCGTCCGTCAGCACCGCGGACGAGCAGTAGAGGGAAATCAAGTACGAAGCGATGGCCTGGTTGCTGATGCCCATGAAACGAACTGAGAGGCCGGGACTCTGCTCGCCCGCAAGGCCGGGTTGAAACAATCCGATACATCCCTGCTTCCGTTCCCCCACGCGCAGCAATAGAATCTTGCTGGTATTCGTTTTTCCGCTGATGTGAATCTTGTCGGTGGGAACCAGTGGGACGCCGCGCCACGTGAGAAATGGACTGCCGAACAGGGTTACGGTCGGAGGGGGCACTCCTCGGCGCGTGCATTCCCGCCCAAACGCTGCGATGGTGCGCGGGTGCGCCAGAAAAAATGACGGCTCTTTCCAAACCTTGGTGAGCAGTTCGTCCAGATCGTCAGGCGTTGGGGCGCCGGCTCTGGTCTTAATGTGCTGCGGCTTCGGAACGCTATGGAGAAATCCGTAATCGGCATTATTGAGGAGTTCGCTCTCTTGCCGCTCCTTGACATGCTCGATCATCAGCCGCAGTTGTTCGCCAGTCTGGTCGTAAGGCTTGTTGAAGAGGTCCGGTATGCGAGTATGCACATTCAGCACGGCATTGATGGCGCTGAGGTGGTATTCCTTCGGATTCTCTTCATACTGTACATACGTGCCCGGCAGGGACGCCTCTTCGACCTGCCCGCAGGTGACTTCGATCGCCTTGCCCTCGTCGACGCGGTTCCGGCGAAATGTCCCCGCTTCCAGCGGTTTCCAGTCCAGCAGACGAACCAGCCAACGCGGTGTGATCGCCCCATATTGTGGGGCCGTCTTGGTTACGTTGGCGAGTTGAAATGCAGCCTGCTCACGCAGGACTTGTTGCGTCACATCATCAGCCACAGAACGGTCTCCTTTTGGACCATTAGTTTCATGTTTCCCTAATTTTATACCAAAGCCGCGCCTGCGCACGGACAAATCTCCCCATGTATGCCGCAGAAAACAGATGGCTTGCTGAAAGTTCAAGACTGCATTCTTTCAATACCTCCTTCTTGATAGACATTGGGATAATGTGGGACAATGGAACTGCGGGGAGGTCTCCGAGAATGAGCGTACCTGGAATCCAAGCGGAAGAACTCAAGAAGCGACTGGACGCCGGCGAGAATTTGTATCTGCTCGACGTCCGCGATGAGAACGAGTTCGAGATTTCGAATATTGGCGGGCATCTCATCCCGCTCCCTGAGTTACTGGAGCGAGTCGACGAACTCGACGCCAGCCAGGAAATTATCGCGCTTTGCAAGATGGGATCCCGCAGCGCAAAGGCGGTTCAGCTTCTGAATAAAGCCGGATTCACTCATGTGCGTAGCCTGACCGGAGGAATCCATGCCTGGTCGGACCGCGTGGACCCGAATATACGGAAGTATTAGTTTTCTCACGCCGCGAACGCTCACTTGCCGATCGTCACCGGTACTTCCAGTTTCACCGTTGTGGGCGGCAGGCACATGCTGTTGTTGCACGATTGCGTTTGCGCATTTACCAGCAGTTTCCGGGGACCGGTCTCGCTCCCGGAAGTGACGCGCACTGGCAGCGAGAACGTGGCCGATCCCTCGTATAGCTCAATGTCCTTGTGAAGCGTCTCATCCAGGAGCGTCTGCGGTTCGTCGGCTCCGATGGTTCCGGTCAATTGGAACGGCTGACTCTCCGCCAGCCAGATCCGAGTTGGGATGGGACCGTCCTCGATCGGTTTCATGGAATAGAAATGCCAGCCTTCCAGGATGTGCGCCGTCAGTTTCACCGTAAATCGCGCACCGGCCTTCACTGGCTTGTCGGGGGCAGACTCGATTTTCCAGGTGACCGGATTGGGCGGCCCGGCGGCCAGCGACAAGGCAGCGAAGGAGGCGCAAAGAAGCCGCTTCATCTCTCGTTACCCGAGTTGGACGTGGGCGGCTGCGGGGCAGGCAGAGTCAGGTCCACAAAAGCTGCTTGCAGAATGTGCCGGGTCTTGGCGTCCTGCACAATCACCACGACGGCGAGGTTTCCCCGGTCGATGCGATCTTTTTTCTCACTAAACTTGAAAGCATTACCGCGGTGACCCGTGGCTTCGTACTCATCTAAGTGAGCTTTGAGACCGGCGCTGACCTTGTCGAGGTCCCACGACTGATCGAAGGAAGCCGCTCCCCCGGCCGTGAGTGCAAACCCGTCGTCATCCGGCCCGCCCATGGCGCGGACTACCATGGGGTGAAAACGAATGCCGTTTTCGCCGCTGTACCTCAGCTCTTTTTCCAACAGAAGGATTTGCACTTTGAGGTCTTTGGAGTCGCTCTTCACGTCGCCAACCGAGGCGGCGACCTTGACGGAGTTACCGGCGGCGGAGGCGTTCACTGTGAGTTTCGCTTCAGCGGGCGCATCCAGCTCTTTTTCGATAGGTGTTTGGATGCGATCGAAGATGCCCTTCGCGCCGTCCCGGCTTCCGCCGCTGGATTTCACGGTCTCGCCGTCCACGGTATAGGTGGGTACGCCGGTTACCTTGTAATACTTGCTGCGCGCCTGGGTGTCGGGATTCGACATCGGGTCGGGCTGCGGAACATGCTCGTGGTACATCACTACAGCCAGGTCTTTGCGTGAGTACCGCTCCATCGCGGCCTCAAAAGCGAGATCGGCGCCCACGCACGGTGGGCAACCGGAGCCGGTGAAAACCTCGGCCAGGACCAGACGCTCACTACGTTTTTCGGTATCTCGATACGCTTCGACGTGAACCGGATTGGGGAAACGCTTGTTGTACTCGGCATCGAGCAGCGCCTCCAGACCCGCCGCCGAATCTCCATGGGTCTTACTATAGACTGCGACCAGAGCCTGATTTGCGCTCGCCGGAGCCTTTCCGGTGAGGCGCGCAGTGAGTAGATAGTCGAGTGCCTTGGCGTCGTCGCCGTGCTTGGCGGCAATCTCTCCCAAGGTGCCTGCCACCGCCGGCTGATTGGAATTGACGGCGTAAGCTTCGTCGAGCAATTTCAGCGCGTCCGCTGTCTTACCTAGTTTGAACTCGATGCGTCCGAGACTGGCCAGGCGGAGCGCGCGACTGTCCTGGAAACGCTTGATGAGCGCCTCGTCAGTGGGCGGCTGCGCATTGCCTCTCCCTCCCCGTCCTGCCCTTCCAGAGGTATTGGCGGCCCGTTTTGCGAATTGGGCCTTCTGCTCGGCGACGTATTCGGCCTGGTTGAGAGACTCCAGGCTCGCTCGGGCATACTTCTCGGCGTCCTTCAATAGGAGATCGTTGGCCAGAAGCGTATCGGCGACCTGTCCGGACAGCGAACCCTTCTCCTTCTTGTCCTTTCCGCCCTGGACAATGGTTTTGGCGAACGTTCGAATGCGAGACGTCTGAGTGGGAAAGCGGGAGGCCAGCGTGGAGAGGATATTCACGTCGGCGCTGGTGAGCGAAGCGCTATTGGGGAAATCCTTTTTGAATTTTTCCAACGCCTCGATCTTTTGGTTGGGGTCGTTGATGCGGCTGGCCTCCTGGTACGCCTTGGCGTCGGGTGCCATTTCGCGAGAAGTCGCCGGAGTGGTCTCGGCGGCTTTCTCCTGATCGTTAGTCTGGGCGTTAGCGTTTGAAACAGCCAGCGCGGCAAGGGCAGTGAAACCGAGTGTTACCAGTAACTTTTTCATTATCAAGTTCCTTTTTACTTTTTCGACGCTTCAGCGTGCCGGACGCAAAGCGCCCGATTCAGTCCGGAATCGCCCATCACCACTGAAGCCCTGCCTCCGTCACCGAAATCGAGAGCCCACTCTTCGCCCGATTCCCGGCCCGGCGATAAACTCCACGCCCAGCCGGTAATCGCAATCGGCCCCTTGACATGGTGCCCATTCTGGTCCGGCGGGCCGCCGAACAACCCTTGCAGTTCGTAGATCGCAGGCAGAGTCCAGTCCTTATGGCCTCCGAGAGTCAGCGCGCGGCAGTAGTTCGACGCCTGGGTCCAAGTTACGCCGAACGCATTATCCGCGGTAGTCCACTCCAACCCGGTTTCCTTGTCTACCCAAGAGGCGTCGCGCCGCGCAGTGGCAGCGTCTTGCGCGAAGATCGCTGGCGCCGTTCCGAACACCAGCGCAAGAGTGAACAGTCTCATTTGAGAATCCTATTTTGTGGGGCTGACTACTGGTCCGCGCGGACCTCCGGGGGAAATGAAGGCGCGTTATTGGACCAGACCGTGGGCAGCCCCACAAATCCGTCAGCGAGCCGCCACTTCTGCCGCAGTCCTGGCGCCGGCGTTGTCCTTCAACAAGCGCTCGATTGTCGATGTGAACTCCGTCTTGAGTTGCTCATTGTAGACACCGCTAGCGGCGCTCGCGAAGCCGGCGTGTGTCGCCTTCACCTTGCCGTCACGTCCGACAAACAGCGTCGCCGGCCAGGTATTGAGGTTCACGGCTTGCGGAATTTTATCCCACATTTCAGACGGCTCGCCGGCGATCAAATAGGTGTAGGGCACGCGATACTTCGAGATAAAGGCGTTCACTCGTTTCAGCGAAGCCTGCTGATCCGGTTCCTCGAAGTCGAGCGCCACAATCTCCAGTCCCTGATCGTGGTATTTGGCATAGAGTTGCACCAGATATTGGGCTTCGTCGTGGCAGTTGGGGCACCAGGTTCCGGTTACGATTGCCAAGACAACCTTGCCTTTGAACCGCGGGTCCTCGTTGGAGACGATCTTGCCATTGGTGTCAGGAAAGCTGTAGGCGAAGACTTCCTTGGGGTCTCTCACCGTGGTATGAGTCTGGTAGTTGGCGGGCTCGGGCAGACCTTTCGCGCGGGCTACTTCCGGCCGGTAGGCGACCAACTCTCCAGTGCGCGGCGGGGTCTTTAAATCCACCGCGAGACTGCCATCCGCCTTAGGCGTAAGCTGGATCAGCCC
>JBEKJJ010000408.1:0-5144 GCA_050011295.1 Bryobacteraceae bacterium | reverse complement strand
CAGGAGTTTCCGCCTGTCCTCAGAAAGCTCCGCCGGCCGCTCGTTCCGCCGTTTTGGGATGCTGGTTAGTTCCAACAGGAATTTCTCAAATGGCTCAACCGTGAGCGTGCTTGCGTAATTCAGCGCGGCCGCGCGAGATTGAGTAGCAATTTCTTCCCAACGCTCCCGGTCCTCTGTTAATCGGCGAAGCGTAGTCAGCCACGGGCCGATGTCTTGTGCGGGAACGGCCGCGACGGGCACCATGTTCTCGTCCAACGCCAATTGGTAATGCGTTATTGGATTTACCGGCAGCAAATAGGGAACTCCGAGCTTCGCTTCCTTCAATCCGCCCGCGTCGCTCGCTATAACAGGGACCCCGCGCAGCATGGCTTCCAGCACCACACGCGAGCGCGCTTCGGCCCACAGCGATGGTACCAGCACAACGCGTGCATAGCGGAAAAGATCGTCGAGATTCTCCACCGGATCGAGCACAGTGATATTCGCGCATCGGCGCAGCTGAGCGAGATCCCCGGTGCTGGTCCCCCAAGTAGGCACGGCCGCGAACTGTAAATCCGGGGCACGTTCGGCTAGCGCGAGAAAAATCGAAATTCCTTTCACCGCGCAGGGATTCACCATCACTACATACGGATTTTCAAAACGCCCGAGCTGTTGCACCTCCATAGGCTCAAGCAGCGAAATCGGGACATGGATGGCATCCAAGCCGCTCCAATGCCGCACGTATCCGGCGACGTACTCGCTCACTCCCACGATCCCGTCCGCGTGCCGCAACACCTCCGTCTTCACTCGATTGGGGCTCGAGCTGTCGGGTCCAAAGGGAACGGCAATGGTCGCCCGCACCAGGTACACCACGCGCGCACGCACGGCACGCGCAGCGATGTCAAACAGAAGCTGTGCCGGGTCGTCGGTGGAGGTAAGGATGACGTCCGGATCGAACTGAGACAATTGCTCAGAAAAATACGCACGCAATTGCGGATTTAGAGTGAGCGTGCGGACGTCCACGCCGTTCAGAATAAAGCGCACCGCATCCGCACCCGCTTCAGGCCTTATGCCGCGCGCTTCTAGATCCGCCATGAAACGGGCGCTCTCTTCCGCTTCGAACTTTGCTAGGCGCGCCACCACGCGAACCTCATGGCCACGCGCGGCCAGCGCCTCCATCAGCAGACGATTGGATTTGTCGCCGCCGCCGAAGCTCGGATAGTACAGCGAATTGTGGGCCAGCAGAATTCGCATCAGTTCCTGGCGCCGAGCGAGAGGAGAAGCTTTTCGAGATCCGATGCATCCAGCCGGGCAACAAAGTGGAGCGCGGCCGATCGGCAGCGTTCGGATTCAGCTTCATATAAATTCCGGTCGCTGAGCAGCGAACTGAGTGCCCCGGTCCATGGCTGCAGATCCTGCTCCGGAATCACCGCCCGCGGCATATGCGTTTCGTCGAATTCGGCGAGATAACGCTCGATGCGCCGCACCGGGATCACAAAGCCGGTTCCTTGCCTCGCCTCGACTAGCCCGCCGGAATTGCTCGAAATCACCGGAATTCCCCGGAGCATCGCTTCCATCGCAATCAGTCCGAAGCCCTCATACCAGAGTGACGGCATCAGCAGAACGCGTGCCTGCGATAGCGCTTCTTCGATGTTGTCCACGCTTTCGATGAGCTGTATATTCTTCAAAAGAGCCAGCGCTTTTCGGTCATCGCTGCTGGTGCCCCATCCAGCCAGCGCAGCGAAAGGATATTCCGGAAATCGGCCCGCCAGTTCGATAAAAATGCCGATGCCCTTTACCTGACAAGGATTGATCATCATCACCGCGCCCTTATCGAAACAACCCAACCGCGCGAAGGGAGGCGCCCCGTAAATCGGCGGATGAATGACGGCGGGATGCACGCCCGTGGCCTGTTCGATATAGGCAGCCGTAGAGTGTCCGATTGCTACCACGGCGCGCGCGGAGCGGATCACTTCCGTCGCCCGCGCGTCCCGATTCCAGCTCTCGGCGCCGAACGGAAAAAACTGGGGTGTGTGCGCCAGGTAGACAATTTTGCCGGGAGCAAGGCGCGTGGCTTCGCCGAGCAGCAAGTGGCTGAGATCCTCGGATGACACCAGGACGAAATCCGGATGGAATTCGCGAATGTGGTTTTCAAGGACACTGCGGCGTTGGACGAAATTCTTTACGCTGTGAATCTGAATTCCGTCCGCTGTATTTTCGGCGTCCTCTTTCAGGGATGTGCACACCACCCGGCAAGCGTGCCCGTGTTCCACCAGATGGCGCAGCCAAACCAGATTACTGCGAGTGGAGCCGCCGCGCGCCGGCGCGTACGACGCGTTGGAAGTCAACAGAATTCTCATCCCGGATCAGGGCCTCCCGTCAAGGCCCCATCAAGGCAGTGACACGCCCGGGTCCTCGGCCTCCAGCAATTGCCTCACTTCATCGTCGGACAACGCTTCAATTTCTTTGTACAAAGCATCGTATGCGGCGCGGCCACCCAGTTGATCTCTTTCAATTATGCTAGCCAGCTCGCCGAGAGTAAGGTTCACCGAGTACACATCGTCGATTGCGAGTTCTACGCCGAAAGCCTCCCGCACCCGCACGATCAACAGCACCGCCAGCAGCGAGTGGCCGCCGAGGTCGAAAAAATTATCGGTGCTTGAGATGCCGGATTTATGCAAAAGCTCGGACCAGATTTGCGCCAGACGGGCCTCAGTATCATTGTCCCCTTGCTTCCGCGCGGGGCTACCCCGTACGGCTTCTAAAATCTGGATGGGAGTAGAGAGCAGGTGGGCGATGCGCACGTAATCCGGGCGTTTGTGCGCCACCGGCTGCGGAACGCCGGTTTTGACGGGGCTGGGGATCCCGTTCTGAAGCGGCGGTTTCCAGCGAAGATCGCGCAGTTGCGCCGCGGCCAAACGGTAAGAAAGGCCTTGCTCTGTTGGTCGCTCGAAACCTGCGCCGATATCATGCAGGAAGCGTCGCGCCGGTTCATTCTTTGCGGTCGGCCGGAAATTCGCGATCACCATTTCGAGACCGCGCCGCAGCGCTTCCTCGGCGAGGTGCGCCAGCACTCGATGCTCCACGCCGCGCCCCAGTACGCGGCAACTCAGCAGCATCGTATCGATCTCGATCGCCTCGTCAGTCGCGCGGAAGAGGACCACTCCCGTCAATCCATAGTCGCCGAAACGGTCCGACACATCCACGGTCAGGCATTCCAAGCGTCCATTCGCGAGCAAGGCGCCGATCTCCGCCGCACTGCGTCGAATGGTTGTGAAATTAAATTGATTGGTACGCTCGGTCAACTGGGCCACGCGGCTAAGCTGGGCGGAAGTGCACGCTTGGATTTCTACGCGAAGTTCCAGCCCTTTCACAAAGCTTTCTAAATTCGAAGCCTGCTGCAGCTCCCGCCCGAACTCCAGCGCCGTCTTGTAATGCGCGCTGCGGTTGCGATCCTCTTCCGTTACCAACACGTGGTCGAAAGCCCAGACGTGTTCGAGAAAATGCGGGATCTCGCTGGCTTCCGCCGGAAGCTCGATGGCCAACACTTCCGGAATGCTCTCCGCCACCTCGGCGCACTCCTTGGGGTTGTCGTCAACCAGGATGAAGCTATCCAAGCCGAGTGAAAGCTCGCTCGCGAGCGCACTCAAGTTGGCGCTCTTTGCGTCCCAATTCAGCCGCCACGCCACAAAATGGTGGAGCTGGAGCGGCATCTCCGGATGTTTCGAGAAAGTCTCCAGCACATCCGCCGGGTTATTTTTGCTGGCCATTGCGAGTAGCATGCCCGAGTCATGTTGCTCCTTCATGAATTCCTGCAACGTGCGGTGCGCGGGGTCCAACACCACTCCTTGCGGGCCATCCTCGCCGCAGATGCCGCTCCAGAGCGTGTTGTCGCAATCCAGCGCGATCACTTTGAAGGGCGGCGAAAACAATCCATGCATCAGACGGACCAGGGCCGTTCCGAGCGCGCAGAAGTAAAGTTCCGTGTATGGAATGCGCCCCAGCCGTTCGCCCTCCGCGCTCAAAGGCGCCGCCACAGGATAAAGTTGCTGGATTTCCTCGTGACTCAAGTACAGAACGCCAGGCGAACCCTCCAGCATGGATTCGATGCGTAGCGCCATTTCATGAGCGAACTGGCGTCGGGTTTCCGACGGCGGGCACAGAGCGAAGATCAAAGGCACGCTCATGCGGGGCAGCGCTTCACGCACCAGCCGGATAACTTCATTGAGATTCGATTCCAGGCGTGCCAGCGTGACCGCATCCGGCGCGTCGAACTGCGCCAGATCTTCGAGGCGGACCAGCAACACGTTGACGCCCTGCTGATTCGATACGAACTCACTGGCGGGATCCGTGAGGGTCTGGGCGATCTGATTGTAAGGCGCGAACCGGATTTCGAAAGGAGTCTGTAACTGGCGCCCCCAAAAGTCGAGAACCGGCTCAATCGGCTCGGCGGTGAAGGTAGCGCTGATGGCGAATCGGAACTGCATGCTTTCCAAATTTGAGGATAGAGCATGCGCCACCAACACGCTTGGAGTTACACTCGGGTAAGCGATGCGGTTTCTTGTCTGGGGCTTGATCCTCGCCTGCGGTGCGCAAGCCGTCGATTTTAATCGCGACGTCCAGCCCATCCTCACTGCGCGATGCTCCGGCTGTCACGGCTCGCAGCAGCAAATGAATGGACTGCGCGTGGACGTGCCCGATGCGTTGCTCAAAGGCAGCAATTCCGGGCCAGTGGTTGTGCCTGGATCCAGCGCAACCAGCAAGTTGATCGAGCGCGTTTCGAGCACCAAAAAAGGCTTTGCCATGCCGCCCGTCGGCGCGCCATTGACTGCCGCGGAGATTCAACTGCTGCGCGCGTGGATCGATGAAGGCGCGAAGATTCCCACGGCAGCCGCCCGCTCCGCGAATCCGAAAACGTCGCTATGGTCTTTGCAGCCGCTCAGCCGGCCGGCCGTGCCCGATGTAAGCGACCGCGCGTGGCCACGAAATCCGATTGACAATTTCATCCTGGCGCGGCTCCAAGCCGAACACATCAAACCCGCACCGGAGGCGGATCGGAACACTTTGATCCGGCGCCTCAGCCTGGATCTTACAGGATTGCCGCCCACCCCCGCGGAGGCGGAAGCGTTTCTGAACGATAAACGCGCGGACGCTTATGAGCGGTTAGT
>JBEKJJ010000407.1:0-5162 GCA_050011295.1 Bryobacteraceae bacterium | reverse complement strand
CAATATACCGCCAAGCTCGATGAGGACTTCACCACCTGGTGGCACATGAGCTTGAGCTACGCCCGCTACTATTCGCTCGAGCCGGGCGATACCTGGTTCAACAGTCCTTCGACAGAGTCCGGATGGCGCCTGCTGCGGCGGGTGGATGCCACCGCGGTCAACAGCATCTTCACCATCAATCCTTCCACGGTCCTGTCGTTGCGCTATGGTTTCAACCGTTTTCCGAATTTCGACTACAACAGCTCACAAGGCTTTAATGTCGCTTCCTTGAAATTCAGCCCGGCTTGGGCCAGTCAAGTCTCGCCAGTCGCGGCCGAGTTCCCCGCCATCAATATGTCCAGCCTCTATTCGTTGGGCGATACGGGCGATTGGGACTATTACGACGAAGCTTCTCATAACTTCTCGGTGGCCGTTGATAAATTCATCAGCAGGCACAGCCTGAGAATGGGATTTGACTATCGCCGCCTGGCGACTTCCGGCGCCGGCATCAACTGCACCACCGGTTGTTACACGTTCAATACAGACAGTTCCTTGGGCGCGAGCAACAGCGGCACCGACTTGGCGGATCTGCTTCTGGGCCTGCCTTATAATCGCCAAGCGGACACGGCTTCCACTTTGACGGATATCATCCCCTACTATGGAGCCTTCATCCAGGACAATTTCCGTCTCAACAACAAGATCACCATCAATGCGGGATTGCGCTGGGAACATGAAGGCGGAGTCAGGGAGGCGAACAACGGCCTGATCGTGGGATTTAACCAGACTGTAGCCAGTGCCATCGCGTCCCAGGTTCCGGGCCTGGACTTGAAAGGCGCGGCGGAGTATGCAGGCGTAGGCGGTGCGCCGGATTCGGTAGGCAACTACAATACCAACAAGTGGGGACCGCGCGGCGGCATCGCGTGGCAGCTCGACAGCAAAACCGTAGTCCGAGGCGGCTACGGGCTGTTCTGGGCGCCGCAGATTTACCTCGGTGGGCCGCTCGCCACGCTCGGCTACGCCAACAATACGCAGTACACCGGCAAGTCGACCACCGACGTTCTCACCAATCCATTTCCCGCCGGACTGCTTCAGCCGGTTGGTAATACTCTCGGCGCGGCCGCCGGCATTGGGTCGAATTTCACCTTGGTCGATCCCGAGACTAAGTCTCCTCGCGTTCACCAATACTCAGTAGATGTACAACGCCAGATCGGCTTTGGAATCGCCTTGGAGGTCGGCTATGTCGGCTCGCATTCGACGCATCTCACCTTGGGCCAGCCCACCATTAACATCGACGCTTTGAATCCTAGCTACCTCTCCATGGGCACAGCCGCTCTGAACGCCCAGGTTCCAAACCCGTTTGCCAACGTTCCCGCGGTTGCCGGCGGTACCCTATCAGGTCCCACCATCAGTGCTTTCCGGCTGCTATTACCGTTCCCAGCCTACACCGGCATCAACGAAATCTTCGGCGACAACAACCACGCCAGTTACAACTCAATGGTCATCAAGGCGCAGAAACGCTTCAGCCACGGCCTGACCTTTCTGAGCACGTTCACCTGGTCCAAGAATATGGACGAGAGCAGCGGTGGTGTCGGCACGTCGCTCAACGGCGGCGCACAAGGCGCTCCTCAAAATCCATACGACACTGCTGCCGAGTACAGTCTCTCGAACGTGGATACCCCACTGCGCTGGGCCACTTCGATTTCATATCAATTGCCGATCGGACGAGGCAAAGACCTTTGGAATGTCAGCAACCGGGCGCTCGATTATCTCGTCGGCGGATGGGTGATCAACACTGTATCCGTGTATGAGACGGGCTTTCCGCTGCAGATCTACCAGACGAATTTGAACTCTGCCTACGGCTACGGCGCGCAGCGTCCCAATACCACCAGTACTGCGCCCGGCACCAGCGGCAGCGTGGAACAGCGCATCTACGACTACATTAATCCCGCCGCATTCTCTCTGGCGCCGCAAGGGACGTTCGGGAACACGCCCCGGACCATCGGCCTGCGCGGCCCCGGCGAGAAAAATTGGGATCTTTCGGTGTTCAAGAACTTCGACTTCACCGAACACACCCGGGCCCAGTTCCGAGCCGAAGCGCTGAACGCCTTCAATTCGCCGTATTTCTATTCGCCCAACACAAACTTTTCGAGCGGCACGTTTGGGCAGATCACCGGACAAGCGAATTTCTCGCGCCAATTGCAGTTAGCAATTCGCTTGACTTTTTAGACGCTACTCCTGGCGCAGCGCAACAGCCGGATCGACGTGCATCGATTTTCGCGCCGGCAGATAACAGGCCAGCAGCGCCAGGCTAGCCAACAGCAAAGGCGCACCAATTAACAACAGCGGATCGGAACTCTCGACGCTAGCGACGGTGAAGAAAAGTCCGGACAGCACGCGGATTCCAGCCCATGCGGCAGCCAGCCCGACGACGGTACCAACGGTCACCAGCACCACTCCTTCTGTCATCACCAGCGTGAGCACATCGCTTTTCTGAGCGCCCAACGCTACACGAATTCCGATTTCGCGGCCACGCTGGCTTACAGCGTAAGCCGTCACACCCGCCAAGCCAATCGAGGCCAGAATCAATCCGAAAGCTCCGATCAACCCGTAGCTCCAGCAGGCCGCGCGGAGCGGCGACATAAACTCATCGATCTGTTCCTGAATGCTACGCGCGTCGAAAGGCGTGAGCGAAGGATCCATCGTCGCGATCTCGCGGCGCACCGCGCCGATGGCATCCACTCCTGGCACCGCCCGCACCATCAGCGTGACGCCGCGCAACGAAGGCCGCGCGAAATCGGCGGCGCGGAGCGGGAAATAAATCACGGGATGCTTTTTCTGAGCGACGAAATCCTCCGCCAGATCCCTCGCGACGCCTACTATTTCGTAGGTGCGGCGTTCTCTTCCCAATAACTCCGGACGAAGATCGAACGTGCCTGGTAGCGCGCCCAGGGCCGGTGCTACTTCCCCATTTCCGATCTCGACGGATTGTCCCAACACGTCGCGGCCGTTCCCATACCTGCGCACAAACTCCTGGCTGACGATCACGCAGTCGGTCGTGTCCTGCCTTCGAAATTCGCGGCCCAGCAGGATTGGAATGCCGGCGGTCTCGAAGTAACCCTCGCCCACGATATGCCGCAGGGCGTCGCCAGTGCTTTTGCCGGCCATGGAAACGGTTACGCCCGCATTGCCGGACATTGCCACCGGAACAGTGTCGGTGAGACTTGCGGCAGTGACCGCAGGCAGCCTTCTCACGCGATCCAGCAGTTTCTCAAAAAATGCCGTCGCTTGCGCGCCGGAATATCCATCGCGGATCGGATCGAGAGCCACCAGGTACAGATTTCGGGGATTGAATCCTTGCTGGAATCCCAGGCTGCTCTGTATGCCGAGCCCCATATATCCCGTGATCAACAACAGCATCAATGACGCAGCCATTTGGCACAGCACCAGCCCGTTGCGAAGGCTCCAGCGGCGGTGCCTGCGAAGCTGGATATTGCCGCCCTGCTTCAGTGCTGGACCAAGATCGGTTCGCGTGGTCTCAAGCGCCGGAGCGAGGCCAAATACCAAGCCGGTAAAAACCGTCAGCGCCAATGTGAATATCAGCACGCGGGCATCCGGGTTCATGTCGAAGCTGACTGGAATCGGCAACGGCATTCTCATTTGCGATGCCCAGCGCATCAGCCACACGCTCACGATAAAGCCCAGCACTCCGGCGGCCGCTGCGACGAGCATGCTTTCCGTCATCAACTGGCGCATCAGGCGTGCGCGGCTCGCGCCTAATGCCAACCGCACGGCAATTTCACGCCGGCGCCCGGCGGCTCTCGCGAGCATCATGTTCGCGACGTTTGAACAGGCGATTAGCACTACCAGACCCGCCATCACCATCAGAAACTCCTTGAAGAAAGGCAGATCCTGCTTCCGGATCGGCAACATTTTTCCCGCAGAGAGTAGCATCACGCGTCGGCTCTGATCTCTTCTGTCAGCCTGAAATTCTTCAGCCCGCGCCAATTGATCGGCTACGGCGTTTAACTCAGCCTCCGCGCGATCGACGGTGATCCCCGGATTCAGGCGCCCGACCATTTGGAACATATTGAGGTCGTGACGTTCGAGCGCGTTTCCGGCCAGCTCCGGTGCGATCCTGGCGTCTGTGGAAAGCGGCATCCACAGATCAGCCACAAAGAGCACGGGCGATGCTCCCAGGAAATCCTTCGGCCCCACGCCGATCACTACTACAGGGTGTTGTCCATTGATGTGGAGAGTCTTGCCGATTATGGACGGGTCGGACGCCAAATGATTCTGCCAGAATCGGTAGCTCACCACCACGGCCGGAGATTGATCTTGCGTCGAATCGAATACACGGCCCAGCGCCGGACGAACGCCGAGCGTGGAGAAATAGGAAGGCGTGACCAGATGTCCCCAAGTCCGCTCCGTATGCCCGTTGATCGACACGCCGAATGGGACTGGCGCGAGGTACGCCAGCGTGGAAGAAAACACGCCGGTCAGTTCACGATAGCGTTTGTAGCTGGGATATGATGCCGGTAACTGCAGCGCGACCAAGGAATCGGGATTTGGAACGGCGGGGAGATCGCGGAGAATCATCCCGTTCATTTCGCTATAAGCCGACGTTGCGATGGCGATTCCGAGCGTGAGTGAAATCAGTGCGACCGCAGTGAATCCCGGCGAACCGGCCAGCACGCGCAGCCCGTGCCGGATGTCTTGGCGTAAGTCGGCGAAATACATGCTTCTCATTCTCTGCCATATTTGGGCACGCTAGAATGGGCCCATGCGCCTTGCCCTGCTTTTTGCCGCGAGTCTTTTGATAGCCGCCGAACCTGTTCATCAGAGAGACTTCACTTTCGAATACAAAGCCACGGTGAAAGACATCCCGGCGGGAACTCAGAAGCTGGAGGTTTGGATTCCCGTTCCCCACGACGATCCATATCAGCGCATCCTGGAAGTTCATGTGGAGACGCCCTATCCACATCAGATCCTGACCGGCGATCAGGGCAATACGATGCTGCATCTCGCGATCGACCAACCGAAAGAATCGAGCGTTCCAGTGACGCTCACATTCCATGCAGTCCGATTGGAGCGGATTCAACCGATCGTTTCAGTGAAGAACGCTGTAGCGCCCGAGGACGATCTCAGCCGCTGGCTGAAACCGGACCGGTTGGTGCCCATCGATG
>JBEKJJ010000406.1:0-5199 GCA_050011295.1 Bryobacteraceae bacterium | reverse complement strand
ACTGGAATCAGCCCTCACCGAATCCGGCATCGAATACGCTGTTGAGCCTGATAAATACAGCGGCGGCGTCCTTTTCATGAGCGAGCGCATCGGCGCGTTCTTCTACGTGCTACCAGGGGCCTTGGAACAGGCCCGGGAAATCATGCGCCAGCACGGCTTCAAGTTTCAAGAATGGCACCAGGCTTAGCAAAATGAGAATTTTCCTTGCGATTCTTCTCCCACTCGCTTCGAGTGCCCTCGCCGATTCCCCTTTCGAGCAGTTGTGGCAATACCAAGGGACCTGGGACGTCACCATGTCCGCTAACGGCGCGAAAGCGGCCTCCAACAGCAGCCGCTAACGGCAAAGTTGTAGACTATTCACCTTCACTCCAGAGAACAGTGAAATCTGGAAGCTGCTCGCGTCCGGCGATGAAGTTCACACGTCCCAGGCCGGAACGCGGGCCGATCCACGCCACAATTGGCCTACTTACGTAAACCGCGCCCCGGCGCCGCTCCTTCTACCAACTGCCCATCGCGCACCACCACTACGCCGTTCACCAGCACCAACGGAATGCCCTCCGAATACTGCGCCGGATTCTCGAACGTCGCGCGATCGATCACCCGATCCGGATCGAACACCGTGATATCTGCATCCGCGCCCACTTCGAGCCTCCCCTTGGTTTGGATTCCCAACCGCTCAGCCGGCAGCAGGCTCATTTTGCGCAGCGCGTCCATCAGCGATAGCGCGTGTTGCTCGCGAACATAGCGCCCCAGCACCCGCGCGTACGACCCAGCCGCTCGCGGATGTCCCTTCGAGTTGTCCAGAATCCCATCGCTCGCGATCATCACGCTCGGATCAGCCATAGCCACGCGAACCATTTCTTCCGGGATGCTATGCAGGATCACCATGCCTCCGGTCTTGCGATAGCGCGCGAACGTGTCGGCCGTCAGCCGCTCGCCGGTCAGCGCCCATTGCAAATCTCCATAGCCGATGCCGCCCGTGCGCCCTTGCCAGCCCTCGTCGAAAACCGCGGATGAAATGTCCGTCATTCCCGCGGTGTATGGATAAGCTTCGGTGGTCACATCCAATCCGCGCGCCCGCGCACCCGCGATCATCCGTAGACATACCGGCGTCTGCCGCACACCCATGCTCGTGATATGCACCACGTGCAGGGACGCACCGGTGGACGCGGCATCCGCCAGCACTTCCTGCAAGGAATCGATTACTCCCGGATCCAAGGGTCCGCTTGCGCGCATGTGTACATAAATCGGAACGCGGCGATGCGCAGCCAGCTGGAAAATTTCCAGAATCTGCTCGCGGGTGGTCTTCGGAACATACGCGATCCCCATTCCGATTCCAAGCGCGCCTTCATCCAAGCCCTGCCGCACCAGCTCAACAATCTGCTTCTGCTCTTCGGGAGTCGGCGTTCGCGTCGCCGCGGTATCGCGCGGCAGCAACAGCCCGGAGTCATGCAGCACCGCCATCGCAGCGGGAATATGTCCGGAAGTCGCGCCGAAATTCACCCGCGCCTTTCCCTCCCGTGCCGCATACCACGCGGCAACCGGATTCACCCCCACTTCCATTTCGAGCGCAGTAGTAACTCCGTCGCGCGCCTTGTAACCGTAATTCTCCGGAGTCTGTCCGTGCGAATGCAGATCGATGAAGCCGGCCGTCACCACCAGCCCCTTCACGTCCAGAAGCGCGCGGCCTTCGAGCGCCGACGCAGACACGGCCGCGATTTTTCCGCCACGAATCCCGACATTGCGCGGCGCGTCCAGATTGGTCTCCGGATCCATCGCGCGTCCGTTCGCTAATACCAGATCGTAAGTCTGCGCCGCCAATATACATCCAAAGGCGAGCAAGAAGGTTAGCAATTTCATTGTGATCCCCGTGGGGCAAGTCTCCGACTTGCCAAAACAACCAAAAACGCTGCTATTCTGTACCATTAATGACTCGACAAGTCTTCTCTATCTTAGCGGCCATCGCGCTAGCATTGCCGCTATCCAGCCAGGAAGCTCCCAATCTCGCCGACCAGTATCGCGACACCGCCAACAAGTTGATCGAAGCCGCGCTCATCGATCATGACGGCTTGGACAAACTCTATTACCTGTGCGATCGTATCGGCAATCGGCTCAGCGGATCGCCCAGCCTGGAGAAGGCCATCACATGGGCTGCCGCGCAGATGAAAGCCGACGGCTTGGTGAATGTCGCCACGCCGCCGGTAAAGGTCCCGCATTGGGTGCGCGGCGCAGAGAGCGGCGCAATTCTAGAACCTGTAGCCCGGCCGCTCAACATGCTGGGTCTCGGCGGTAGTGTCGCGACGCCCAAGAAAGGCATCACCGCTGAGGTGCTCCCGGTTTCAAGCTTCGAGGAACTTGAGAAAAAAGGCCGCGATGCCGTGCAAGGCAAGATCGTGCTCTTCAACGTTCCTTACGAAGGCTACGGCCGCACCGTCCAATACCGCGCATCGGGCCCGTCACGTGCCGCCCGCCTAGGAGCAGTCGCTGTTCTGGTGCGATCCGTCACCCCCGTCAGCTTGCAATCGCCCCACACCGGCGCGCTCGAATATAATCCCGGCGCTCCGAAAATCCCCGCCGCAGCCGTCACCATCGAAGACGCCACGTTAATGCAGCGCCTGGCGGATGCCGGAAATACCATTAAAGTTCATCTCGAGATGGAAGCTCACATGCTGCCCGATGCCGATTCCGCAAATGTCATCGGCGAAATCCCAGGCTCGGAGAAGCCTGAGGAAATCGTGGTGATGGGCGGCCACATCGATTCCTGGGACGTCGGCGCCGGCGCGCAGGACGATGGTTCCGGCATCATCACCACGCTCGCAGCCGCGCATCTTATCGTGAAGCTCGGGCTACACCCGCGCCGCACGCTGCGCGTCGTGTTTTGGACCAACGAAGAAAACGGCGGCGCCGGCGGCCTGGCCTACCGCGAATGGGTGGGTGCCCAGATTGCGAATCACGTCGCCGCCATCGAAATGGACGGTGGCGCAGAAAAGCCCAGCGGATTCGGCATCACCGGCCGCGGCGATGCGCAAACCTTGCTCGGCAAGGTGCGGGATATCGGAAAACTGCTCGAGCGGATCGACGCGGGATCCATTCAATCCGGCGGAGGCGGAGCCGACATCGCCCCACTGATGAAGGATGGCGTCCCCGGCCTAGCCGTGCGAACGGTCGGCACGCACTATTTCGATTGGCACCACAGCCAAGCCGACACCGCCGACAAAGTCAAGCCGGAAGATCTCCGCGCCAACATCGCAGCCATGGCCGTAATGGCGTTTGTCTTAGCCGACATGCCCGATACTTTGCGCCAGCCTCCGGCGGCTACAAAGTAGTTGGTCGGTTATTCGGTTATTCAGTTGTTCGGTTGCCGAATGAACAAGTACGAGGTCATCATCTACTGGAGTGAAGAAGACGAGGCTTTTGTAGCCGAGGTCCCCCAACTCCCTGGGTGCGCCGTACACGGTTCCAGTCAGGAAGCGGCACTCGCGAGCGCGCAGGAAGCTATTCGTTTCTGGCTGGATACGGCGAGGGAGTTTGGCGATCCGATTCCAGAACCCAAGGGCCGCCGTCTGATCTACGCGTGACGCAGGCCAACATCCGACGATGATCGGCGCCAGCCGCTAATGCCAGGCAATCTCCAGGACGACGCGAACCGATGAACCGAACAACTGAACAACCGAATAACCGGTATCAGAACAACGATGTCATCGTTGCTCTGATACTGACTTCTCGGCGAGTTCGCCGAGAATCGGCAGCTTGTACATCTCATCCTGCGCCGTCTTGATGATCATGAACACCCACGCGCCGAATACCGCTACCTTCATCAGTGCCGGAATTATTCTTTGTGGTCCCCACTCGTGCGGAAAGCTGAGCAGTGGACTCAATACCCAATCCACGATCAGCCACGCCACAAATAAGTACAACCCTTGAAACGCGTGGAAACGCACCTTGGCGTCTTCGCGAAAACGCATCGACGCCAGCACCACAATCGCCACCACCCAGCCGATGATCGGGATGTAGCAGAGCAACGAAGCCGTTCGCGGAGTGATACCACGCAGGTAATCGGTGACCGGCTTCGCCTCAGGCTGGCGATTCCCGCAGTTGGCGCAGAACACGTCCTGATTTCCCACCGCCTGTCCGCATTGGCAACAATAAGGCATGTTTGCTCAGCTATATCTAACCAGCTATATTTAACTACGTTACGCTGGCCGGGCCTGTTCCGCCAATATTACCAGGCTGTGATAGGATGCGAGCAGTGCCGCGCGCCATCTTTGTTTTATCCCTACTCGCCGTCTTCGTGATTGGCGCCTTTGCGCTTCCGTTCTCCGCCAAGACACTCGAAATCTATTTTATCGATGTGGAAGGCGGCCAAGCCACGCTCATCGTTACCCCCACCGGCCACTCGCTGTTGATCGACACCGGATGGCGCGGTTACGAGGGCCGCGATGCCGAGCGCATTGTCCAAGCCGCGAAAAACGCCAAAGTCAAACAGCTCGATTATGTTCTCATCACCCACTACCATCGCGATCACGTGGGCGGCGTCCCGCAACTGGCGGACCGCATGAAGGTCGGCACCTTCATCGATCACGGCCCCAATATGGAGGACGCGCGCGTGGTGAAGGAGGACTACACCGACTACGTTAAGATTCTGCAACGCGTCCCCATCCAGCATCTGGTAGTGAAGCCCGGTGACACCATCCCTTTGAAGGGCGTCACGGTGGAAGTGCTGACCGCGGCCGGTGAGCATCTGGCGTCTCCGCTCGCCGGCGCCGGCCAGCCCAACACATTCTGCGATGCTTCACCCAAGCGCGAAGCTGATCCTTCCGAGAACGCCCGGTCGCTCGGAATTCTCCTGACTTACGAGCGTTTCCGCTTCGTCGATCTCGGCGATCTCACTTGGAACAAAGAGCTCGATCTGATGTGTCCGGCGAATCCCATCGGGACCGTCAGCGTCTATCTAACGTCGCATCACGGCTTGGATCAATCCGGTTCGCCGGCTCTCGTGGATGCCCTTCATCCGCGCGTAGCCATTATGAACAACGGCGCCCGCAAGGGAGGCAGCCCCGCCGCCTGGCAGATCGTCAAGGATTCGCCCGGCCTCGAGGATCTGTGGCAGCTCCACTACGCCATGGAAGGCGGCAAAGAACACAATGTCCCCGACAGCTTCATCGCCAACGTGGACGAACACTGCGAAGGAAAATACAT
>JBEKJJ010000405.1:0-5222 GCA_050011295.1 Bryobacteraceae bacterium | reverse complement strand
CGTGATAGCGAAGATCATCAGAATCAGCAGCGCGGTGCCAATGGTTTGGTCCAGCAATCCCGCTGACACCACTGCAGGAAACGCCGGAAATGTCGTGAACACACCCGCAGTGTGATCCAGCCCCGGATCAACCGCCAGAAACGCGGGATGATAATTCCAGAACACCAGCGCCGCCGCCGCAAATGCTCCGGCCGTTTGGACGATACAATAAGGAATTACTTTGCTCCAAGGGAAGCCCCGGTAGGCGGCTAGCGCGATGGTAACGGCGGGGTTGAGGTGCGCGCCCGATATTTTTCCAGCGATGTAAATGCCCATCGTGACGGCGAGTCCCCAGGCAAGCGTGATGTTGGTGTAGCCGCCCTTCACCACTTCACCGGGAACGTCGTGGCCGAAAAGCACCACCATAGCCACTACGCCGCTCCCAAAAAGGATCAGCACCAGCGTCCCGAGAAATTCGGCAACAAGTTCCGCGGCAAGATTTTGTTTCATGTGAAGGTGGATTTTATCATTAACGGTAAACTCAAGTCGCGCTTCGGTGGCCTCTGGCGTAACCCGGATTTCATGAAGCTCTGGACTGGCCAGACTATTTCCGAAATCGGATCCAGAATCACGCGCGATGGCGTCCCCTACGCCGCCGTCATCGTGCTGAATGCCCCACCCTCCCAAATGGGCTTTCTAACCGCGGTCGGAGCGGCATCCGTACTGTTCTTTGGTCTGTTGGCCGGCGTCTGGGTGGATCGCTTCCGCAGGCGCCCCATCATGATCGCGGCCGATCTGGCGCGCGCCGTTATTCTCGCGTCCATCCCCATCGCTGCCTACGCGCATCGCCTGTCAATGGCCCAACTCTACGTGGTAATCGCGCTAGCCGGTTTCTGCACGGTATTTTTCGACGTCGCTTATCAGAGCTATCTGCCTTCGCTAGTGGAGCGCGAAAATCTACTGGAAGGCAACAGCAAATTGGCCATGAGCGCCTCGGCTGCGGAAATCGCAGGCCCCAGCCTGACCGGCATCCTGGTCCAACTCATTACAGCCCCCATCGCGATCCTCTTCGACGCTATCTCGTTCCTGGTCTCCGCCGCGAGCGTCATCCTGATCCGCAAACCCGAAACGCGCCATCAGGCGCCCACCACCACGCCGCATCCCATTGCCGGACTCCGCTTTATCTTCAGCCATCCGTTACTGAAGCCGCTGGCGTGCTTCTCAATCACAGCTTTTTTGTCCCTCGGATTTGTGGGACCGCTCTACGTCCTCTACGCGATCCGCGAGCTGCACATCACCCCCGCCGAACTTGGAATCGCGATCGCCATGGGCGGCGCGGGAAGTCTCATCGGCGCCAGTCTCGCGCCAGCCATCGGCCGCCGTTTCGGCCTGGGCCACACCTTCATCGGATCGGTACTGACCATGGCCGCCGCCTACGCGCTGATCCCGCTAGCCCAAGGTCCGCGCCCACTGCCGCTGATCTTTCTGATGCTCTCGCAACTCATAGGCGACTTCGCATTCTCAACCTACCTGGTCAACGTGGTGACACTCCGCCAATCCGTCGCACCCGAGGAAATGTTAGGCCGCGTCAACGCCGCAATGCAATTAATGACCCGCGGCGTCTTCCCCCTAAGCGCCCTAGCCGGAGGGTTCCTGGCAAGCGCGATCGGCATCCGCCAAACGCTAGCAATTGCAGTAGCAGGACTCGCAGCAGCAACCCTTTGGTTAATAGCCTCACCGCTGCGCAAGTTGGGACCGAGCGACGCGCTATAGTCATTCCTATGCCTTATCCGCGTTCATTCGCGTTCATCTGCGGCCTAATCGCCATCTCCCCAGCCTTTTCCCAAATGCGCACCATATCCGACGCCGAAGTCCAGAACATCCACAAATCCGCTCTGCTCATCGACACGCACAACGACATCACCAGCCGCACCGTGGATGGCTACGACATTGGAACCGCCAAGAACGACGGCCACACCAACGTCACAGCTTTGAAAGAAGGTGGCGTGGGCGCCCAATTCTTTGCGGTCTACGTCTCATCGAAGTACGTCAATGGAAATCACTCCGCGCGGCGAACCCTCGAAATGATCGACACCGTGCGCCACGATATCATCGGGCGCTACCCCAACGACTTTGTTTTCGCCACCACCGCCGACGACATCGAGCGCATTCACAAACAAGGCAAGATCGCCGCTTTGATGGGGATCGAAGGCGGACACGCCATTGAGGACAGCCTGCGCCTGCTGCGTGATTATTACGCGCTCGGAATCCGCTACATGACCCTGACCCATACCAACACCAACAATTGGGCGGATTCCTCCGGCGATATCGATAAACCCGGCGTCGAGCATCATAACGGCTTGACCGATTTCGGCAAACAGGTGGTCCGCGAGATGAACCGGCTCGGGATGATGGTGGACATCTCCCATGTTGCGGACAAAACTTTTTGGGGCGCTCTTGAGGTAAGCAGTGCGCCCATATTCGCATCGCACTCTTCCTGCCGCGCCTTGTCGAATGTGCCGCGCAACATGACCGACGAAATGATCGTAGCGCTTGCCAAAAAAGGCGGCGTAGTGCAAGTGAATTTCTTCTGTGAATTTCTCTCTCAAAAATCCGCGGATGCGGGAAAGCTGTTCACCATGTCCGAGACCGATCCAGCGGCCATGGCGAAGTATCAGAAAAACGTCCCTCCCGCTACACTGGCCGACGTAGTGGCCCACATCGATCACATCGTGAAGATCGCCGGTATCAACGCGGTCGGCATAGGCAGCGATTTCGACGGCATACCCTGCGCTCCCCAAGGCCTGGAAGACGTAGCCAAGTTTCCAAACCTAACGCGAGCGCTATTAGAGAAGGGTTACACCGCGGGCGACATTCGAAAAATCTACGGCGGCAATACCCTCCGAGTAATGCGCGCCGTAGAAGCGGCAGCGAGAAAGTAGCCCCGCGCGTCAACGAGGGGACATTTTCCCCACCAACTTTACTGGCCGCAGCTCGTGCCTATACCGGCTCTCATGCCTGGGCGCGGAATGATCTAGCCTCCCAAAATCCACAGCCATCAAGCACAAGGCCAAAAAGACAAACGCCGCCGCAACCATCGTCAGGAGCCGGTGGTCCCGCCCTACGCCCCGGCTCCTGTCCTCCGATGCCAAGTTGAGCTCGCCAGGAGTCACGGTCTCAATCTTGCATGTCGTCATGCGTTTCTAAGGTGCAATCCGCAGTCCACTCCCAAGAGTCCATTTATCAAGCAGTTCCGAACCCCGGCGCCCACCGTCGAGAAGCAAATGGTTAATCCACTAACCAATCGATTACTGCTCAGCGCCCGGCATATGCGCTAGATTATTGGCAGAGTGCAGGGTGCCAATCCAAGACTCGTAGCAGTGCGAGGACCCATCAAAGGGTCCACCATCGCGCTGCCCGAGGGTTCCTATTCAGTCGGTCGCCAAGGCATCAATAGCCTCCAGTTGGAGGACCACGGCGTCTCCCGCCAGCACTGCCTCTTCACCCGCTCGGGCGACGAATGCGAACTGAAGGATCTCGACAGCCGCAACGGTACCTTCGTAAATGGCGCGCCTGTCACGGTGCGGAAACTCACTTCCGGCGACGAGATTCGCATTGGCGGCTCACTGCTGGTGTATCTCACCGGCAGCCAGGAGGTTTCAAAAGGCGCAGACACCAAAACGCGGCAGCTCCGCGCAGAAGATTCGCTGTACTTGGCTTCCAACGAAAAAGACATCTCTCCTTCCTATCGCGCCGTGCATGACCTGCGCCTGCTGCTGCGCGTCAGCACCATGCTGCATTCCTTCCGCGGATTGCACGACACGCAGGGGTTGCCCGCCGCTGAAGTCCTGAGAAGCCATCTCTCGTCTTTGCTGTTGGAATTGATTCCCGCCGAACGAGCCGGAGTTTTTATTCCCGGTCAGGAGCCGGACGGTTGGGCGCCCGACGCCGCATTGTTTCAACGGATTTGCCGCGAACAATTGGCGGTTTGGATTGAGGACGCCGATGGCGCGGGGCTGGCCCAATTGGGCGCCCCCGTGATGGTACGCGGTGAATTGGCCGCCGTGCTTTATTTCGAATCCGCCGATCCCACGCGCCGGCTGGATGAAGGGCATTTGCAGTTAGTCACCGCCGTGGCCGAAATGGCGGCTGGCGCTTGGGAGAACGCCGTCATCCTGGGTTGGCTGCAGCAGGAGAACCAGCGGCTTCAAACCGAGCTCAAGCTGGAGCACGACATGTTGGGCGTGAGTGCGAAAATGCGCGACCTGCAACGGCAGATCGCGAAAGTGGCGCCTTCGAATTCGAACGTTTTGATCCTGGGCGAGAGCGGCACTGGCAAGGAGCTGATTGCCCGCGCCATCCATCGCAATAGCTTGCGCGCTAGCGGACCATTCATCGCCATCAATTGCGCCGCGCTCGCTGACAACCTGCTCGAGAGCGAGCTGTTCGGTCACGAGAAGGGCGCATTCACGGGCGCCATCGCGCAAAAGAAGGGCAAGCTCGAGATGGCTGAAGCGGGCACCGTATTGCTGGATGAAGTTGGCGAGCTGTCGCCCGTCCTGCAGGCGAAATTGTTGCGCGTCCTCCAGCAGCGCGAGATGGAACGCGTGGGCGGCACCAAAACCATCAAGCTCAATATCCGCATCCTGGCCGCCACCAATCGCGATCTGGAAGAAGCCGTGAAGCAGGGCGCATTCCGCCAGGATCTTTATTACCGATTAAACGTCGTGGTGCTGAAAGCGCCAGCTTTGCGGGACCGTCCCGAGGACACCTTGCCTTTGGCCGAACACTTCGCCAAAAAGTTCGCCAGTGAATGCGGCCGCAAAATCACCGGCCTGGCCCCGGCCGCACGAGCGTACCTCAAAAGTTACTCCTGGCCCGGAAATGTTCGCGAACTGGAAAACGCCATCGAGCGCGCCGTCGTCCTCGGCTCCGCTGACACAATTCTTCCGGAGGATCTTCCCGAGCACATCCGCGAGGCGCATCCAGCCGAGGTATCGGCCACGTTATACGAAACGGCACTCGAAGATGCCAAGCGAAAAGTGGTTCTAAAGGCGTTCGAACAAGCCAACTATGAACATGAGATCGCAGCCAAAATGCTAGGTCTCCATCCGAATTATTTGCACAAACTAATCCGCACCATGGATCTGAAAGCGGAGCTCAAGCGGGCTGGGAAATAGTAGCTGGTTTTCTGGTTTCTTGTTTCTGGTTTCTGGTTGCCGGTACCAGCCTTCTCGTTCGCT
>JBEKJJ010000404.1:0-5235 GCA_050011295.1 Bryobacteraceae bacterium | reverse complement strand
ACTCCTGGGCACAGAATCGCCCGCCAATTCTCGAGCAGATTGCCAAAACCTACGGGATCGATTCGTATGGGCAGATCGAAGCCGTTCGTTACACATGGAATGGGGAAATTACCGGACTCTTCAAAGCTGCTCACAAGTGGGAGTGGGAGCCTAAGACCGGAAAAATCAGTTACGAAGGAACGGATAAAGACGGTAAGCCGGTCAAGGTTTCGTACGACAGTTCGCAGCTCAGCAGTCAATCCGACCAGGTGAAGAATGAAATCGAACCGGCATTCGTCAACGATAATTATTGGCTTCTCTTCCCCTTCCATGCTTACTGGGACACCAGCGCCACCGTGACCGATGAAGGTGTGAAGAAACTGCCGATGGGCGCTGGCTCGGCCACGCTGGTCTCGGTAAAGTATCCCCCGGAAGCCGGCGGTTATACGCCCGGCGACACTTGGGAACTCTATGTCGGCAAAGACAATCGCGTCGAGTATCTTGTCTTTCACCACGGCGGCACCAAGAAGCCGAGCCTCGTCACCGCAACCTGGGCTGGCTACAAAAAGGCGGGTCCTCTGCTCGTCTCAACCGAGCACCGTGGCACCGCCGATGGCAAGCCGCTGCACATCTTTATCTCGGATGTGGCGGTTAAGCTGACAGGGTCGGACAAGTGGCTGGAGGCGAAATAAATCGCACGGGCCGGGTTCAAATCATTCTTCACGACCTGGCGATCACGACGGTGGTGCAGGAACTGCTCAGTTTAGGCAGATCGCGATTTGCGGCCATGCGGATTTGCAGGGTCGGGCGCTCGTCGCGAATGATCGGACAATAAGAGTCGGGCTGCAACAGCGCGCCCTGCAAGCGTCGTCTTCCAGCACAACCACCGTGGCACGACTTCCGAAACTCGCAAGGCTCGCAAGCGTCGGGAAGTGTGCGGGCTTGGCTGAATGGCGCGGAGTCTAGAATATCGAGTCCGACCGAGATCAAGTCCGACAGCGGCTCCCCTGATCCTGGCCAATAGACGCAGGGTTGAGTCGTGCCTCTCGGCGTCACTCTTACGGTGCTGACGCCACAACCGCCTCGGAGCGCTGGAAGCCCAGCCATCGCGCGAACCAGTGGCTCGCCAATCGCGATTACATCGGTCTCCTCAAAGAGGCGCCGGAAGCCTTCCCAGTACTCTTCGTAGCTCAGGGCATAAACATCCGATCGCACCGCTTGGTACACATTCACTCGCAGCGGAGCGCAAAACGTTTTAGCGACTCGCGCCACATCGGCTAAACGCAAGTAGTTCGACTTCATCATGACCGAAACGACGGTTACGGGAATATGCAGCCTGAGGCACCGTTCTGCCTGCTGGTGGATCAGTTCCCAATTGCCGTTCCCACGCTGTGCATCCTGTTCGGCTTGAGTGGCGTAATCGAGAGAAAACTCGATGTCATGAAAGGCAAAGAGCTCGTCGTCTTCTAACACAGCAACACTGTGACCATTGGAAGTGATGGTGAGCTTGACCGGTTTCGTTCGCAGGTAGGCCAGTATCGCCTTGAAGTCGGGATGCATGCCGTTCTCACCGGTGCCGAGATTCGCGGAGCAGACCGGCAGGCGTTCCATAACTGCCTTCACTTGATCCAAAGAGAGACGATCCGTGCGAGCTGGATCGCGGTAGCAGAAGACGCAAGCGAGATTACACTCGTTGGTAAGTCCGAGCCCGAGCGAAATGCCGGCATCAGGTGGGTTGCGAGACCCCGACGACGAAGACTGGGCTACGACATGGTTCATATAACATCCTTCGCCACCGGAACCGCGCGATGTGCCAGGCAATGCGTGTAACGGGCGATTGCGGCAAACTCCGGCCGCTTGCCCAGATTGTGCTCTAGCTTCAGAATCCTCTCGTATTCATCACTTCGGGAAACCTTTTGCGGCAAGTAATCCGAAAGGACCCGTACGCCACGCTCCGCAGTTACTACAAGTGACGATTCGAGCAGCATGGCTTGCAGGCTCTCCGCCGTAAATAGCCGCACTCGTCCTCCGTATAGAGACTCATGTCCCCACTCAGCGGTGAGATTATGCTCGGTTGCGGCGAAGTCGCCGTCCTGTATCGCGGCCTTTAACACCTCACCTGTCCGGTTGCGCACCAATATCGATATTACGCTGGACGGATCTCGCAAGGCGGAAGCCGCACAGCGCAACACAGAGCAGGGGTCGTCAACATATTCCAGAATATTGTGGCAAAGAATTACATCAAACAACTTAGCGGGGTACAACTTTGCGAATTCGGCGGCATCCCCGTGTTTCGGCGCAATCCTCTCCGTAACTCCTGCTTCCCGCGCTGAGCGTTCCGCGAAATCCAGCATTGGTAAGGACGCATCCAGCAACGTGACGTGAAGACCAAGTCGCGCCAGGCGAACCGCGATGGCGCCGGTACCGCACCCAAGATCTAGAGCGTGTAAAGACCGTGTAGCCCGCGGGAGAAAGTCCTGCAAGTTTGCGAAGGCGAGGTCGAGGCGCAATCGGCCCTCGGGCGTCTCGAGGTAGGCGGCGTACTTTGCTGCACCGCTCCGGAAGCGTTCGAAGTCGTCATTGGCGATTATTTCCTTCATGCGCCACTCAGGCGAAGTCGCCCCTTCGAGGCGAAGCTGAGTACCAGAGCGTATACCGAAAGGTTAGGAACGACAAGTCGGCTTCGGGGCCATTAGCCCGCTCAGGTGACTTCCAGCCCGAGTCTGTCATTTACGGCTTGGCTGAGTCTCTGCTTGCAGCCAAGATAACGTTCGGTGGTCCGAACCGATGCATGTCCAAGCAAGAACTGAATCTGCTCAAGTTCTCCACCCGCTAGATGGCATAACCGAGCGCAGGTGCGACGCAAGTCGTGGGGAGCGAGATTCTTGATATCGGCACGTTTGGCAGCTGCCTTTACGATGTGCCAGATGGCTTTAGCTGTGATTCCCGCACCCCAGATCTTATCGAGCCGACTGACTCGGCGGAATATCACCTCACCGTTGATGCCGGCTGCCGCAGTCCACTCATCGACCGTGCGTTTCGCCCACACAGGGACAGGAACGGTGCGGATGTGCTTCCCTTTGCCAATGAGGTCGGCAATGACAGAGTGCTCCTCGCGGACTTGGAAGTCTTCCGTCCTGAGTCCCACCAACTCCGCGCGACGCAGTCCGCATCCGATGAGCAACGCCACTATCGCCCGATCACGTTTGCCGCCCAGGCTAGAGGACGGCGACTCCTGGAGCAGGGTTTTGGACTGATCAAGCGTTAACCAGTTCCCAATCCTCACGCCGAGACGTTTCGCCCCTTTCACACGACGAATCCCCGCCGCTAGATCCGGACTCAAAAGTCCGCTATCGGAAGCCTCGTAGGCAAGGCGTCTCACCGCGGCTAGTCGGACGCTGATCGTAGACGCCGCGAGGTTTTTCTGTTCGAGAAAGAACCGGTAACGAAGAACCACAGTTCGATTGAAGCTCAGTCGCGGTTCGGAGCAGTACCACCCGATAAACTCGTCGATGGCATGACCGTATGATTCTTGCGAACTCGTCGCACCGAGTGAGTGAAGAACCGCATTCCTCGATTGCTCCAAGTCGGCTAGTCGAAGCATAGTTTTTGCATTCGAGCGTTTCGATGTCTTCCGATGCACCATACCTGACGACCTCCTCCGCCGTGATTAAGTATGGTTGCCTGTTCGTCTGTTGGAGGGCAATGGTCTCGAAGCCCGTTTCTGGATAACTTCCCTATTGCCAACGACACACCCCGAGTTGTCGCATCCTATCCAACTGCCGCACAGGCTATAATTGCGCCCACGGATGGCTCTAACCTCTGGCACAAAGCTCGGACCCTACGAAATTCAGTCTCCACTCGGCGCCGGCGGAATGGGCGAGGTGTACCGGGCGAAAGACACGCGCCTTGATCGCACAGTCGCCATCAAGATTCTCCCCACTCATCTTTCCGCCAATCCTGAATTCAAGCAGCGTTTCGAACGCGAAGCTCGTACCGTTTCCTCTCTGAATCATCCGCACATCTGTCATCTGTACGACGTCGGTTCGCAGGACGGCGCCGACTTCCTGGTTATGGAGTTCCTCGACGGCGAGACGCTCGCCGATCGCCTGCGCAGGGGCGCGCTGCCTTTCCCGGAGCTGCTGAAGATTGGAATTGAAGTCGCAGAAGCTTTGGAGATCGCCCATCGCGCGGGTATCGTGCATCGTGACTTGAAGCCCGGCAACATCATGCTGACCAGGGCCGGAACGAAGCTGATGGATTTCGGACTAGCGAAACCCGCCTCACTCGGCGCAGCCGGGTCGGGATCGGCTCCGCTTCTATCCGCCGCCCGTACAATGAGCGGACCCACTCCCCTGAGCCCGCTGACCACCGCCGGCAGCATCGTCGGCACCATCCAGTACATGTCTCCCGAACAAATCGAAGGCAAAGATGCCGATGCCCGCTCCGACATTTTTGCGTTTGGCGCCGTTCTCTACGAGATGGCAATGGGCAAGCGCGCATTCGAAGGCAAAAGCCAGATCAGCGTAGCCTCCGCCATCCTGGAAAAAGATCCCGATCCCATCAGCGCCTCCAAGCCTTCGACGCCGCCGGCTTTCGATATCTCGTCGCCGCCTGCCTCGCGAAAGATCGCGAAGACCGTTTTCAGTCCGCCCACGACGTCCGCCTGCAATTGAAAAGTATTTCGCAATCCCCGCAAGCCCCGGTCGCTGTCACACCAGCGCATTCTCCACGCACATTCTTCCCGGGCGCGTTGCTGGCGGTCGCCGCTCTCCTACTCGTCGCGACGGCAATCATCTTTTATCTTTCGAGACAGGCCCGCACTCCACCGCTTTCAGTACGCGCCTACATCCCACCTCCGCCGCAAACCACCTTTCGCGCCTCCGGCTTTGACGCAGGCCCGGTGGTGGTCTCGCCTGACGGAAAAACCCTCGCCTTCTCCGCCGTCGACGACGAGGGCCGCACCAACCTCTGGCTCCGACCGCTTGACGCGCAGCAAGCCACGATGCTTTCGAGCACCGAAGACGCCGCCACGCCCTTCTGGTCTCCCGACAGTCGTTACCTCGCCTTCGTCGCCGACCGAAAACTAAAGACGATCAACGTTTCCGGAGGCGATGCCCAAACCATCGCCGACGATGCTCATAGCGGATGTGGCGATTGGAACCCCGCAGGCATCATTCTCTTCTGCAAGCAAAATTTTGGTCCGATCTCGCAGATCCCTGCCTCTGGTGGTCAGGTCTCGCCGGCCACGCGTCT
>JBEKJJ010000403.1:0-5268 GCA_050011295.1 Bryobacteraceae bacterium | reverse complement strand
ACAAAAGTGGGGATGGGAGAAAAAGAATCCTGTGCCCAATTCGCGTCCAGCGGTGTGATCTTGTTGTGGAACAGATCATCCACCATCTTCAGGCCGTAGTAAGCCATGGTGTACGATTTCTGTCCGATGGTCGCCGAGATACGGCCCTTCTGAATCCATTCCAGCGTCCGCGGATCGGTGTCCATGGCCACTACCACTTTGTCGGTTTTGTTGCGCTCCAGCACGTCGCCCACTTCGGGACACGCCACGGCTTCCAGGCACGCGAATGCGTCCACTTTGGCTGCGCCGTTTTTCAGGATCTCCATGGTCTTGTCAAACGCGATGCGCGGATCGCCCTTGATATCCACCACCTCCGTGATCTTGACCTGTGGGTGATTGGCCAGTGCGTCCTGGTAGCCGCGTAGGCGTTCTTTTAGGTTGGCCTGCTGGGGCATAGTGAACACCACCACGTTGCCCTTGCCTTTCAACTGCTTCGCCAACTGCTCGCCGCCCATCTGGCCGGCCTTGAAGTTGTCGGTACCGATGAACAGCAGCCGTTTGCTGGAAGGCGCATCGGAATCGATGGTGATCACCGGGATGCCTTGTCCGATGGCCTGGTCGATGTCGGCCTTCAGCAATTCGGGATCTGCGGCTGAAATTAGAATCCCCGACGGCTTCGCGGCTACCGCTTTGCGAAAAGCTTCCTGTTCCGCTTTCGGGTCGAAGTTGTCCGGCCCTGCAAATTCGGTCCTCACATGCATTTGTACAGCGCCCTTCGCCAATCCCGCGGAAGCGGCCTTCCAGTACGGCAGTTGGATATTGGTTGCGATGAGGTAAAACTTCTCGTCCGCGCTGTGTAGAGATCCTCCGCAGCCAAGCATGGGGATCATAAGCGCGCAGGGAGCCAGAATTTTGAGCAATCCGGTTGATCGAGGCAAGCAGTCCTCCTAATTTTTGATGACGATAGGGATTGTATCCCGCCTGGATGTTCCACGCAACCGATGCGATACTCCTACTATGGCCGATGTTGTCCTTCAGGACATCCGCTACGCCATTCGCGCTCTGCGCTCCGCGCCCGGTTTCGCCGCCGTGGCAATTCTGTCGCTCGCTCTCGGAATCGGAGCCAACACCGCGATCTTCAGCCTCATCGACGCGGTGATCCTGAAATCTCTTCCGGTGCGCCATCCCGAAGAATTGGTCCAGGTGATGATGGGACGCGAAAGTTACGTGGGCTTCAGCAACCCTACCTGGGAACATCTCCGCGATCGCCAGGACGTCTTCTCCGGAATCTTCGCCTATAGTCGTTGGGGCTTCAATCTGTCTGCCGGCGGCGAAGCGCGTTCGGTGGACGGCGTCTATGTTTCGGGGAAATATTTCGATACGTTAGGCGTGCACGCGATAATCGGCCGAACGTTAACGCCCGCTGACGACACGCGCGGCTGCACTGGAAGCGCAGTGCTGACCTATGGCTTCTGGCAAAGCGAATATGGCGGCCGCACCGACATCCTGGGCAAGACCATTTCGATCGACCGGCATCCCATCCAGATCGTGGGTGTCACCGAATCCGGATTTAGCGGAACTGAAGTAGGCGCCTCAGCCGACGTGATGGTGCCGCTCTGCGCGATAACGCATATAGGTACCGGCTACCCGCGCATGCTCGATACCAACTACTATCCAGTCGGCTGGCTGCAAGTCATCGGACGCTTGAAGCCCGGCCTCTCGCGAGGCCAAGCTAAGGCACGCTTGAAAATGCTCGCGCCGCAGATTTATAGAGCGGCTTTAGAGCAACAGGGGCTCGAAATGGAAAATGGCCGCCAGTTGGGACCCCAGGAGCGGGATGAATATTTGAAACGGACCTTCGATACGTACCCCGCCGCCAACGGAATCTCATGGCTCCGCCGGGAATATCGTTTGGCGCTGATTGCTCTGATGAGCATGGTCGGCGTCGTGCTGCTGATCGCCTGCGCCAACGTGGCGAACCTGCTGCTTGCGCGCGGCGCGGCGCGTCAGCGTGAGATTGCCATTCGGATGGCGCTCGGCGGCGGATGCGGCCGCTTGATTCGGCAGTTGCTCACCGAAAGTTTGCTGCTGTCGGGTATCGGTGCGACGCCGGGCATTCTACTCGCCGAATGGGGCGCGCGCCTGTTGGTCCGGCTTCTGGATGTTTCTCTCGATCTCACTTTGGATACCCGAGTCCTCGCATTTACCGCGAGTGTCGCTGTCCTCACCGGCCTCGCGTTCGGTATTGCACCGGCCTGGCGAGGTACTCGCGTGGATCCCCAATCCACGCTCAAGGCCAACGCCCGCGGCGTGATCGAAGGCACCAGGTTCGGGCTTGGCAAGGTGCTGGTGATGGCGCAGGTGGCTCTGTCGCTGTTAGTGGTGGTGGGCGCGGGCTTGATGCTTTCCACATTTTGGAAACTCATTTCACTCGATGCAGGTTTTGAGCGTGACAAGGTTCTGCTGGTTACCGTCAATCTTCGCGACGGAAACTATCCTCGAGAGCGGTGGTCCGCCGTCTATCGGGAGATGTTGGACCAATTGCGCTCCGTTCCAGGTGTTCGATCGGCAAGCGTCTCCTCCTTCACGCCGGTCTGCCACTGCCGGTGGATGGCTGAAGTGGTGCTGGAAGGCTACACCCCAAAATCGCGCGACGACGGCATGTCCAACTTCAACAATGTAAGCGACCGGTACTTTGAAACCATCGGCACCGCCATGGCCGCGGGGCGCGATTTCAACAGCCACGACACCGCCACTTCGCAGAACGTGGCCATCGTCAGTCAATCCATGGCCCAAAAGTACTTCGGCGCGGCGAATCCAGTGGGCCAGCATCTTCGGATCCGGGACGGCAATTTCCTCAGTAATCCGGTGGAGATCGTCGGCATTGTGGAGGACGCGAGATACTTTTCGTTGCGAGACGAACCATCGCCCTTGATCTTCATCCCGTGGAGCCAGGGCGGAAAGGCAGGTCCGCTCACCACCTTTGAACTGCGAGCCGCCGGAGGTGCTCCCACGGCGCTCACCTCCGGTGTGAAATCCGCCATCGCCCACGTGAATCGCGATGTATCCATTCACTTTGAAACGCTGGCCGGCAAGGTGGACACTTCCATTGAGCGGGAAAAGTTGCTCGCGTCCCTCTCGGGATTTTTCGGCGCGCTAGCACTGGTGCTCGCGGCCATCGGACTTTACGGAGTTATGTCGTACAATGTGACGCTGCGCCGCAATGAAATCGGAATTCGTATGGCGCTGGGAGCGGAGCAATCACGGGTCTTGCGAATGGTGCTCGGCGAAGTGGCGGTATTGATCGGCGTCGGCCTTGCGGTTGGCTTCGGCTCGGCGCTAATCGCCACCCGATTAGTCGCGACCTTCCTCTACGGCCTGCAGCCTAACGATCCGTGGACGCTTGCTGCAGCGGGCGTTGTATTATCCGCCGTCGCTCTGCTCGCGGGTTATTTGCCGGCGCGGAGGGCTTCGAAAGTTGATCCGATGACGGCCCTCCGCGATGAGTGACGCGCGGTGGTCTGCTCCTACCAACGGAAGCCAAAGGTAACCGGGATCTAATCGGTGTGCTGATATATCGACGCCGGGTTTGGTGACCGAATAGGACTGCAAGATCTCCGTCGTCTGCACCGCTACCGGGTAAAATCCGAAAAATGGATCGAAGCCCGTCAGCGTCGAAACGGTGGGAGCCGTGAAATCCTGATTCCGATGGTATACCCCGCCGCCGATTACGTAGAGATCGAAATGGCTGCGTGGCGTTAGATGGACGATCGGATCCAAAGTAGCGGAGAAGATGTGCACACCGCCCCCGGGAAATCCAAGACTGTCCAAAGTCGTCGAGTGGATGCCGAACGAGTTGTATCCCACATCCACCATCGCCCTCACCTATTGCGAAAAGTTGTAGCCGACGCCGGCCCCGATGTTCCAGCCCTCGTCCAACTGTCGGCCAGTGTTACCCACCGGGTGCTTGAAACCACCTCCAAAGTAGACTCCTGAAGTGAACTCCTCTGCTGAATAAGATCCGGGGAGAGATGGGCTGTTTTCGTTACGCAGGCGTTAGTTATGAGTTAGAAATCAGGCTTCGAGTGCAGGCTCGCCCGAGTGCAGGAACCAGCGATTTAAAATCACTTCTCGCGCGAACCAATTAGAACCGAGCAGCCGTTGACCGAGGGAGCTGATCAATCGCGCGGGAAGATGGCTGCCAAGTCTCGTGGCCCGATCGGTTCCCGTTCCGCCGAACCGTCCGGCGATCGACGCGCGATAGGATTCCAAATTGTCGCGGTCGTATTTCCCCTTGGCGGCAAGAATCGTCTTCGCCGCAAGGAGGCCGGATTCAATAGCCGGCCGGATTCCTTCGCCGCTTTGCGAATACGCCAGACCCGCCGAATCGCCTGCCAATAGCAGCCCATCGCTCACAACCTTCCGCGCCGACGCTCCATAGAGAAGATAGGCGTGTCCCTGAAGGGCACGGGGAATATCGAACGACAATCTCCCAGCCGATTTGAGAAAGTTCAGAAAATCTGCGACGTGGGATGAAAGCCGGTGCTGGTCCATTCTTCCGAGACCAACATTCAGATAGTTGTGCTTGCGAAAGCACCAGCCATATCCTTTGAGATCCGCGCAAAAGTAGAGCTCCGGAGTATCGCAGGCTACCGAACACGCGGCCTGCTCGGCCTCATCCATCTCGAACTCAACTTCCTGCGCCACCACGGCTTGCTCAGTCTTTGGCTTCGCGCCGGTGAGGCGGGCAACTGGACAGAAATGTCCGCCCGCCCCCACAACAATTTGAGCTCGGATGCTTTCGTTCGCGATCCATTCGGTTCCCGATCGCTCCAGGCTGGTCAGGGCAACACCCGGGATCAGCCGTGCGCCCGAGCGTCGCAGAAGGTAATCGTCAAACTCACGGCGGCGAATTCCGTAGCTGACCGGCGTTCCATAGCGCGTATCGACGACGGGCCCCGAAATGCAACCGGTCCGGAATCCAGTAATAGGCTGCAGCACCAGTGGGGCAGGGCCATGCCCCGCCGCGTAATCCCGCAAGTCAATTTCCAGCTCGTCCACCACAGCTGGCGTAATCCATCCCCCGCACACCTTATCGCGCGGAAAAACCTGTTTGTCCAGAATGGCGACATCCAAACCCGCATTCCGCAGTTTCCATGCGCAGGAGGAGCCCGCCGGTCCGCCCCCGACGATCAGGACATCGCATGCGTCCATTGCATTTTCTCGATGTCTGGTTTTGCATCGTCGTAGAGAGGCGCGCGTGTCCACCACAGCGGATGGCACTTGGAT
>JBEKJJ010000402.1:0-5294 GCA_050011295.1 Bryobacteraceae bacterium | reverse complement strand
TGCGGGAGCTTCCGGAATCAACGTGGCCACGGTTCGATTCTTCTCTGTCAGATACTGGCGCGCGACGCGCTGGATGTCGGTTGAAGTCACTGCCTCGTAGGTTTGTTCCACAGTGTAGAGCTTTCGGTAGTCGCCGTGGAAAACCTCATATTCGCCCAGCAGATTCGCTCTCCCGGCAATGGTCTTCAATTCCCGGTAATGACCGGCCAGCAACTGATTCTTGGCCTTGCGCAACTCCTGATCCGGAACTGGCTCGGAACTCAACCGGCTCAGTTCTTCGAACAGCACCTTTTCGGCGCGCGCCGGCTCAACGCCGCTGCGTGGCTGCATGACGAATACCAACAATCCTGGATCGAAAGTCGATTGGCGATTCGCATTCACCGAAAGAACCAGTTGTTCCTTATCCACCATGCGGCTATACAGGCGAGAACTCTGGCCTCGGCTAAGCAGAGTTTCCATCACATCCAGCACCGCATCGTCAGGATTGTTCGCCTCCGGAACATGGTAAGCCACCATCTCGATCGGCAATTGCGCGTGTTTCACCACGGTGACGCGCCGCTCGCCAAGCTGTTCGGGCTCTTTAGTGCGTACCGGCGGAGGAGGAGCCTGCCTGGGAATCGGCTCGATGTACTTCTTCGCGAGCGAAATCACTTCCGGCGTTGAGACATCGCCTACCACCACCATCACGCAATTGTTGGGCGCGTAGCCCATGCGGAAATGGTTTTTGAGATCGTCCATGGTCCAGGATTCGATATCGGATGGCCAACCCACCACCGGCCAATGATACGGATGCGCAGTGTAGGCTGCAGCATGGAGCTGCTCGAACAGGATCCCGAAATTGCTGTTGTCCACCGAGCTGCGCCGCTCCGAATAAACCACGCCGCGCTCGGACTCGATAATTTTGGGATCGAAAGACAGGTCGCGAATGCGGTCCGCTTCCATGTCCATCATCAGTTCGAGCGCGCTGCGCGGAAACCAATCGGTGTAGACGGTGTCATCCTCGGTGGTGTAAGCGTTGTTATTTCCACCGTTCTTTTCCATCTGGAAATCGAACTGGCCGGGGCCATATTTCTTCGCGCCGTTGAACATCATGTGCTCGAAGAAGTGCGATAGCCCGGTGGTGCCGGGATGTTCGTTGCGCGATCCGATTTTATAGAAGAAATACATCGCGACGTTGGGGATGTTGTGATCCTCTTGAATGAGGATCTTCATGCCGTTCGCGAGCGTATCGGTCTTGACATCGGACGGCTGTGCAAGAGCCAGAACCGCGGCCGCCAGACCCACTAGAAGCAATCTCATGGGATAACGATAACAAACTCCAGTGTTCCGGGCTACGCTCAAAGTGAGTCGTCAAAATGGCGGCGGTTTAGAATTGTGAGAAGTTCCATGACGAAGACAAGGGTGCAGTTTCTCCTGCTGGCGCTGAGCGCCAGTTCTTCCGGTCAGAATACCCAAGCGCCTTACACCATCGGGCGGAATGTTCAGGTTAGTGCTTCTCAAGCGACAGTCCGGCATTATGAGACGTATGTCGCCGCGGACCAGAAACATGCCGGGCACTTAATCGCATGTGCATACGCCGTTCGGCCCGGCAATCAGATCGACAACGTGTTCTACGTATCATTCGATCGGGGCGCAACGTGGTCCCAAACGTTAACTGTTCCTGTCGCGGTCGATCCTTCTTGTGCCATCGGCCTCGGCGGTGCGGCATTCGCGGCCAGCGTTCACGACCTTCCCGATGAAAAGGGCACGCCAGTACTGAGCGTTTACCGCTCTGGGGACGGAGGCCGCACGTGGAGACCTTCCTCGATCAGCGCTGACATCCGTCCCATCGACCGTCCCTACTTGACGGTAGACGACACGAACAGTGCTTTCAAGAACCACGTCTACGTACATGCATATCGGTATAGCCGGAAACCGGCGGCCGATGTTCTCTTCTTTCCGGCCACCAATGAGGGGCGCAGCTTTGAGAACATCCTGGTCAGTGGCGCCACCACGTTCGAGAAACCGTGGTTCATGCCGGCGAACGGCGTCGTGGCGAATGACGGGACGTTTTTCGCACTCATCGCCGAACTCGACGATAGCAAGCGGAACATGTCGTATCGAACCGATGCGGCATCTGCACCTTCAGCCGCGAATGCAGTGTTAAACGTCTTCGTCTCGCGCGACGGAGGAAGGACTCTGGGGCTGGCCGGCAAGATTGGAGATGCATACTACGATTGGCGCGTGCCGCAGCTTTCCATGCCGTCACTAGGCATAGATCGAAGCGGCGGGCAGTTTCGCGGCAAACTGTACGCAGTATGGCCGGATGCCCGGTATGACCGCCGCACAAAGATCCTATTCTCGTCTTCCATGGATCATGGGCGCACATGGACCGCTCCGAAAGTAGTCGACGATGATGCCGGCGATCACGAAGCAAACGATAGGCCCAACAATTTCATGCCCGTGGTTGCGGTGAATCGCAGCGGAGTAGTGGGCGTATCTTGGTATGACCGGCGGGACAACCCGGATAACCTCGGCTACTACGTTAGATTTCGGGCGTCAGTAGATGGCGGCAGGACGTGGCTTCCCAGCGTGCGCGTCTCCACGGCCGCCCATGTGTCGAGCGACGACACCCGAAAGAACAGTGGTGACACGGCTGGACTGGCCGCCGACGCCGGTGGTGTGTTTCACGCCGTCTGGATCGACAATCGAACCGGGATACCACAGATGTGGACGGCCACAGTGAAAGTGCAGGATTTAAAGTAATGATCTGCTCATGCCGATTAACGCTTAAGGGTCCTTATGATCGTTACTCGGCTCTTCAAGCTCGGTATCCGCTTCGCCGCCTGGATCACGCCCCAGGTCAAAGAATGGCACCGGAAGCGCAATCTGAATCTGACCGAAGCCGAGCGGCACTTGGCAGCGCGAAATTGGGCGGATGCGGAACAGCATCTGGTTCTGGCGCTCGCTGAGCGCCGTCACACATCCGGAAAGCAGCTGGATCTTTTGCTCCAGCTGGTGAGCGCACAATGCCATCAATCGAAGTGGGAGAAAGCGGAACAGAACATTCAAGTGGCGATGGGCGTGGCGGGGAACGATCCGTCTATGCGTTCGCGTGCCTTGACGTCGTTGGTGGATCTCCAAATCGAACAGAAGAAATATGCAGAGGCGGAACAGACCGTCCGAGAGATTGAGTCCATCGAAGCTGCTCAGAGCTCTCCGGACCGCGCGCGTCTAGCGCAGTGCTCGCGCAAGCTGGCAACAGCTCTTCTAAACACTGGGCGCACGGGGGAAGCTTATGGAGCGTTGCAACAAGCAGCCGCGCTTTCCGAACAAGCCTTTGGACCGAACCACCAGCACACGGCGCAAAGCCTCGCCGAGTTGGGGATGCTCTCGCGGCAAAATGGCAACCATGCGGAGGCACAGCGGTGCCTTCGAAAGGCGCTGGATATTCACCGGGTGGCCTCCGGGCATGACTCGCACGAATCCACGCAGGCGCTGTATCATTTGGCGGCGTCGCTCGAAGAATCGGGCGATCTCGAAGGCGCAGCACGTGAATACGAGCGCGTACTGAAGCTCAAGGAACGCCAGGTGGGAGGCAATCGCCAGGAAGCTGCGGATGCGCAGGTCCGACTAGCGGCGCTCTATGTAAAGTCCGGCCGCATTGGCGCCGCGCGCGAGCTGCTGACGCTGGTTATCGGTGCGCTAGAGCGCAAAGGTGGCCCACAGCTCGCACAGGCTTTCGAAATCCTCGCCGAAGTGGAAGATCACATGGGCAATCCCAAGGAAGCTGCCCACTGCCGCGAGCGGGCGTCGGAAATTATTACTACCACGCCATAATTCTTCCCCGTTCAGTGTAGAATTAAGGTATGGACGGATATACACCGGCGCAAGCCGCCGCGCTGACGGGATTGCCTTTGGCCGCGGTTCATAAGGCGATCGACGGCCGGTTGATTCGCCCGCATATCGCGCGATCAGGTGCAACGGCTCGCCGTCTACTAACCAAAGAACAGCTGATCTTCCTGCAGCTCGAAGCAGAGGGCCTTCGGCTGTTGCCTGTGAAGATTCGGCGCCAGATTGCGAAGTCAATCCGGCAGGCTCCTAAGATAGACATGTTGGCGGTCGGGAACGGCACCGCGATCCTGGTTGAAATCAAGACCGCTCGGCGCAAAATCGAGACTCAGTTGAAGCAGCTTGCGCGTATCGAAGATGCCATTGTCAGCGACCCTGACATCATGCATGGAACGCCGGTTTTCAAGGGGACTAGGATTCCTGTGGATTTGGTGGCCGACATGCTTGCCGATGGCGCAACTGTCGAGGAGATTCTGGAAGGTTATCCCTCGCTGAACAAGAAACGGATCGCCATGGCGCCGCTGTACATGCGTGCGTTTCCACGGCGCGGGCGCCCCAGCCGCCGTCCCTGGCAGAGCAAAGGGCCGAGCGGCAGGAAAATCCACCGCCATGCGTGATCTCCCATCCGAGGAGTGTTCCTGAGGACGCGACTATCTTTTTCGAACAACATGGCCGAGAATACGGTCGCTCGAACGACATGATTTGCCAATTAATGCGACCAGTGATACCTTAAGCAAATTAGGAAAGAGAACATACGCCTTGGCGTTCTTCGATTATTGCAACGCTCGTTTTGAATCCTGGATGTGCGCGAGGCTATTTCGTTGGTATCAGGCACTCGGCGAGGACCCGCAACTGCAATTGATCCAAAGGAACGTCGAGCGCGAATGTCGGAGAAACGACGTGAAAGATGGAATCTGGCAGGAATTCCTGATGGAGATTGCAGATCTCGTGTTACCGCGCGATCAAGTGGCGGACGAAGCGCACCGATTATGGGAGGCCCGTGGTCGCTCGGACGGTTCGGATTGGGAAGACTGGTTTCAGGCGGAGTTGAAATTGCAGAGGAGTGCATTTCTTGACCCGGTCAGGGTCGTCGACACCGCGATGGCTAAAAGACGGAAGCAATTCCTATTGCCGGGCAAGGAGATTCCAGCGAGCACGGATTCTTTATATCGGTACATGAGGTTGGGCGACTTCGCCACAAATAATCTCAAACAGTTCTCGATTCCCGTAGAGGCTGGCTACCCTTCTGCCAATCTTGACGACTGCGCGGACATGATCAAATCCGGATTCGTAACAGGGAAAGACACGGAAATGTCGGTAATAGGAAGGCCTGACTATCCGGTTTGGTGCACGGATGGATCGTTGTCGGTGGAAGATGACGCCGATAGAGTTCGAAACACTTTAGGACTCAAGCATATTGAAGGTGGTCATATTGTGGAACTGAGCTACCCGCGTGCCTGGCT
>JBEKJJ010000401.1:0-5298 GCA_050011295.1 Bryobacteraceae bacterium | reverse complement strand
TGGGACTGGAACATTGAAACGAATGTCGTCGTCTGGTCGGATGAGACCTATCGTATTTTTGGGGTCGAACGGGGAGAGCGTCCGATGGACTTTGAAACGGTCCGCGCACTGGTCCACCCGGAGGACCGGGAGGCCCTCTACAGCACAGTGGATGTGGAGCTGGATGCCGGCGTGCATCCGGTTGCCGACTTTCGGATCGTCACTCCAGGCGGAGAAGTTCGGACGGTGCATGCCATCACCTCAAAGCTTTGGAGTGCGCTACCGGGAGATCCGGGCAAAGGGAAATCCGGAAAAACCCATAGGCTGTTCGGTACTGTTCAAGACATCACGGAATTGAAGCGCGCCGAGGAAGCGCGGCATGCCCTGTCACGAGACTTGGAGGAAAGCAGAGCTTGGCTTGAGGAAGCCCAACGCGTAGCCCACCTCGGCTACTGGGTATGGGCTCTCGATTCCAATCGCGTTATCTTGTCGGACGAAACCTGCCGGATTTTTGGGTTGGCGCCGCAGGTAGGCTCAATAGATATCGCAGCGGTCGGCGAAATGTTCCACCCCGACGATCGCGAGGCTGTATTTCGGACAGCAGAAGAGGCTATTCGTTCCGGGACGCGCGCCGAATGCGAGCATCGGCTCATTCGTCCTGATGGAGAAGTTCGCGTCGTACATAGCCTGGGTGACGTGAGGAAGAATTCCGAGGGGCGAGCTCAACTGTTCGGCACGACCCAGGACATCACCGACCGAAAACGCATAGAGGAAGAACGCCAGACTCTATCAGACGCCTTACAGCAAAGCAACGCCAGGCTCGAAGAAGCTCAACGAGTTGCTCACATAGGACATTACGAGTTCAACCCTGTCGACAATCAAGTCGCTTGGTCCGCCGAACTTTGTCGCATCTGGGGGCTACACCCGGTGCAGGGCCCCATTGACATGGCGGAGGTTTTCGAGATGATTCATCCAGAGGATCGGGCATATGCCGCCCGCGTACTCGAGGAGGCGATTCGTAGCGGAACCCACTTGAAGGCGGACCATCGTATCGTTCGCCCCGACGGCGAGGTGCGATTTGTTCAAGTCTTGGGAACCGTGAAAAGAGATGCCTCGGGCCGCGCCTACGATCTGTTTGGTACAAGTCAGGACATTACGGATCTAAAACTCGCTGAACAAGCCCTACGGAGAAATCAGTTCTACCTAAGCGAAGGCGAGCGCCTGGCTCACATGGGGAGCTGGGCGTCCAGAGATTTGGGTATCCGTTGGTCGGACGATCTAAATATCTATTGGTCTGACGAGGTCTACAAGATTTACGGACTTGATCCAAAAAACGGAACTCCGAACCTTCAGCAGTATCTGGCTGCGATCCATCCCCAGGACCGAGCCTCCATGGCTGAAACCATAAGGATGATGCACGAGCAGCACTGTGGCTGCGATGTCACGAAGCGAATCGTTCGGCCCGGTGGCGAGATACGGTACGTCCGCTGTGTTGGTGTCCCGGTGGTTGAAGATGGAGTTTTTCAGGGATTCCACGGCACTACGATGGATGTTACAGCACAGGAGCTGTTGACTCAGGAGTTACGACGGGAGCAAGCGTACCTAGAGGAAGCGCAAAGCTTGGCTCACATCGGCAGTTGGGCGTGCAATCTGGCCACACGCGAGATATTTCATTCGTCGGACGAAAACGCTCGCCTATACGGCTTCGATCCGAGCCGAGGCCCACTTCCGTTCGACCTCTTTTACGGTACGATTCTCCCCGAAGACGAACGAATTATAAGAGCAAAGCTTGAGGATGCAATCCGCGCAGAGGCGGATTATGACATCGAATTTCGGATTCGTCGGGCCGATGGCGACATCAGATTTCTGCGTGGCATCGGACATCACAATCCCTCTCAGGAGGCCGGTGAGTACTTCGGCATCACCGTCGATATTACGGAGCGAAAGCGTGCCGAGGAGGAGCGTGAGAGGCTGCGCTTGTTAGAGGCTGATCTCACGCACATCAACCGGGTCAATATGATGGGAGAACTGGCCGCCGCGCTAGCGCACGAGATAAAGCAGCCCATTGCCGCCTCGATCACAAGCGCCAATGCGTGTTTGCGGTGGCTTGCCCATAATCCACCGGACCTGGAAAGAGCACGAGCAGCGGCGGCCAGGATTGACCGGGAGGGAAACCGGGCTGCCGATATTATCAACAGTCTGCGGGCCTTCTACAAAACAGGCGCACCCGGTAACCGCCAGTTGGTTGACGTCAACGGCACTATTGAAGAAATGCGCGTGCTGCTTCAGACGGAAGCCGCCCGGTACTCCGTAACAATCCAGACCCAACTGCAATCGGATATCCCCAACATTCTAGTGGACCGCGTGCAATTGCAACAGATACTCATGAATCTGATGCTGAACGCGATTGAAGCCATGAAAGACGGCGGGGGGGAATTGACGATCAGTTCAGGTGTGAATTCTGAAGGTCACCTGATCGTTTCTATCAGCGACACCGGTGTAGGCTTGTCTGCAGAAAGTACGGAGCTGATTTTTAATCCTTTTCACACGACGAAACCGCAGGGTACCGGGATGGGACTAACCATTACCCGTTCGATCGTGGAGGCTTATGGAGGGCGAGTGTGGGCGACCCCTAATCGCGGGGCAGGCGCGACTTTTCATTTCACTTTCCCCGACAAAGCTGAGGCGCATACATGAAAGCCACTGCTGTTCCTGCCGTGTTCATCATTGATGATGACCAGGGAATGCGTCAGGCGATTCAGGATCTCGTCGAGTCAGTTGGTCTTCGTGCCGAATCGTTTGCAACAGGCGAGGAGTTTCTCGAAAAGCCGCGTACTGCCCACCCGAGTTGCCTGGTTCTTGATGTCAGACTGCCGCAGATGAGTGGGCTGGATTTCCAACGAAAGTTGGCAGAACTGGGCGTGCTTATCCCTATCATCTTTATCACGGCGCATGGCGACATTCCCATGTCTGTCAAAGCTCTGAAATCGGGTGCCGTCGAGTTTTTGACCAAGCCATTTCGCGACCAGGATCTTTTGGACGCGATTCAGCAGGCACTTCAACTGGACCGGGCAGCGGGTGAACAACGAGCTGACATCAAAGACGTGCGCGAGCGCTATCAAGCGCTAACCGCGCGTGAACGGGAGGTGATGACCCTCGTGATCTCAGGCATGCTCAACAAGCACATCGCCGCGAAGATCGGAGCGAGCGAAGCGACAGTAAAGATTCACCGAGGTCACGTCATGGAGAAGATGCAGGCTGGATCTTTGATCGAACTAGTCCGCATGGCCGACAAGCTCAACCTCCCGCCCGGATAGTCATCCGTTTTATCGTCCCTTTCCCCGCCGGACCTATTATTCAAACCTAGTGTAGTAGTCGCATACCACCAAGGTAGTAGTTTGTTCGACACGGACCCGATTGCGTTGCCGTGCGGGCGGCGCTACGCTTCATGAGTGCCCATAGAGAGCTCAAGTCTTGTGGCGATTCTCGACGACGACGAATCGATACGCGATGCACTCCTAGACCTGGTCGAGTCGGAGAGGCTACCCGCACTTTGCTTCAACTCGGCAGAGGAATTCCTCGATTCCAGGGCCGGACGAGAAGCCTCGTGCCTGATTGCCGACATTCGAATGCCAGGTATATCTGGCCTCGAACTGCAAGCAACTCTCAAGAGCGAGAGATGCCCGGTACCGATTATCTTCATCACTGGCCTGGGCGACATCCCAATGGCAGTCCGCGCAATGAGGCAAGGCGCGATCGACTTCCTAACCAAACCAGTGGATGATGCCACCCTTCTAAAGTCGGTTCAAAAGGCATTCCAGCAATACCGCGAGAATCGCCGGGAGGCGATCGAATACGAGAGCTTCGCTGTTCGATATAAGACTTTGACACCACGAGAGCGTCAAGTGTTGTCGCTGTTGGTTCGCGGTTTGTTGAATAAGCAAGCCGGATTTGAGCTGGGGATCACCGAATACACTGTTCAGATCCATCGAGCAAACATCATGCGAAAGATGGAGGCCGACTCTTTTGCCACGCTGGTCAGACTCGCCGCGAAGTTCACCGTTGAGCCGTCAGGTGCTTTAGAACATTGGAATGAGGAGCATCGAGGCGCGCTGTCGTGAACATTCCCCAGCGGAAATCAGCGTTTCACTTTTAGCAGAACGATCCCGACGCCGTTCCAACTGGTGTGAGATGAACCCTCGGGCGGACGATTTTCCAGGGCCACTGTTCCTACTCTGCTGGAATCGAGGCTGAAACGACCCTGAAGATAATTGCGAACCAGAATAGCCCGATGCCGTGAAGCGGCCAGACGATCGTTAACTTCATCACCGTCCGAATAGCCTTCCACAATCACCGGTGTATCCAGAATCCGTTCGCCGTAGCTCGCCAACGCGGAGTTGAGAACGGATCTTCCTTCCGACGTGAGTTCCTCCTCACCATTGGAGTTCTGGTGGAATAACTGTTCTGCTGGCAGCCAAGCCCGATCGGTGTTCTGAGCGGCAAATAGGCGGTCCTTGCGATACAAATCGGCAGACATATTGGCAAGGCTGTAATAGCCCCGGCTGCGGAAGAAACCGCGCAGCAGGAAGTTGTGTTTGAGCGCCTCGGTGCCATCCGCCATGTTTGCGGCGGCCACATTAACGTTCGCCAGCGATGCCCGTATCGCCGCCGCGGCTGTGACGCCGCCTTTATCGGGTCCCGTGAGGTCCGTAATCGATTGCCGAACCTGCGCCGACGCCGCATCCAAGTTCGCGACGGCGTTCTTCGCCTCTTTCACTGTGTCGTCGACTTGGCCGGGAAGGCCTTTGGACTGGATTTCGGACATCAGCGCGCTCGCCTGTTCCGCCGCCCGATTCAACTCGCTTGTCGCGTTTTTGGCGTTTGCCACGGCTTGCCTGACTTGGTCCGCGAGCGCTTCGTCACGCAGGAGCATTCCAGCAGGGCCGCGGCCTTCTTTTAGGCCTGTTACGACATCGTTGGCATTCGAGATTGTCAATTTGGTTTTGTCCAGAGTAGCGTTGAGATTGCCGGCGACCGACGTGATTAAACCGTTAACATTGGTGACCAAACTGTTGGCATTGCTCACGGTTTTGTCGACGTTGACAATTGTACCTTTCGCCAGTTCCAGGATTGCGGAAAGATCCGTCGGTTCGATACCCTTCAAGGTCGCACCCGTAGCGACCGCAGGAGCGCGCAAACTGCCGGCGCTGATCTCGAGGAATCGATTGCCCACAACCCCTTCCGTCCCGACAGTGACCACAGAGTCCGCTCGCACGAGCTCCCTGAACTTCTCATTGACACGAACTTTGACCCTGAATT
>JBEKJJ010000400.1:0-5300 GCA_050011295.1 Bryobacteraceae bacterium | reverse complement strand
CCACCCACGGGGCCTGATATGACCATCGACGCCAAGATGCGCGCCGAGGTGATCGACGGAGCTTTAAAGGCGCTGAACGACAACTACGTCTTTCCGGATGTCGCAAAGAAGATGGAACAGGCCATCCGGGAGCGCGAGCAGCGCAAGGAGTACGACTCCATCACCAGCGCCCGCAAGTTTGCCGAGACGCTTGCGGACAACCTGCGGGCAGTCAGTCATGACGGGCACCTGCGCGTGATGTACTCAGCCGAGGTGATACCGCAGGATCAGCCGAATCAGGACCCGTCGCCGGAAGAGATGGAACGTCGCCGGGCTTTTGGCGCGCGAATCAACTTTGGATTCGAAAAGGTAGAACGGATGGCGGGGAACATCGGCTACCTGGATCTGCGCGGTTTTATGCCGCCGGCGTTTGCCGGAGACACAGCCGCGGCCGCGATGAATTTCCTGGCCAATACCGAGGCGCTCATTATTGATCTGCGCCAGAACGGCGGCGGCGATCCAGCTTCCGTGGCGTTGATCTGCAGTTATCTTTTCCCCCCGGAGCCGGTGCATCTCAACGATCTCTATTTCCGCCCGGCCAACGAGACGCATCAATGGTGGACCCTTCCGTATGTGCCGGGCAAGCGGCTGGTGGGCAAAGATGTTTACGTGCTCACCAGTCACCGGACGTTCTCGGCGGCCGAAGAGTTCACCTACAACCTGAAGAACCTGAAGCGCGCGACTATTGTCGGCGAAGTAACGGGCGGCGGTGCGCATCCGGGCGGTCCGGTGCGGATCAACGACCACTTCATGGTAGGAGTGCCTTCCGGGCGCGCCATCAATCCGTACTCGAAGACCGACTGGGAAGGTACTGGCGTGGAACCCGATGTCAAAGTGCCCGCTGAGCGTGCCCTGAAGACGGCACACCTGATGGCGCTGGAGAAGGAGTTGCCAAAATTAAAAAGCCCCGACCTCAAGGAGGCGGTAGGGGCTGAAATTCAGAAGCTTAAGAAGGAACTAGCGGAGAAGCCTTAGCTACGGGCCGCGGCGAACTTCCGGCGGGCCAGGAAGCCGAGTCCAGCCAAGCTAACCAGCAGAATCGCGCCGAACCTTGGTTCGGGGGTGGGCGAGGTCGATGTAATGGATCCCGTCAAGAGCGTGCCGCAAGGTCCATTGTTGCAGTCGAGACCTGAATCCCCCGTCAGCAGGTTAATTGTTCCGCCCGCGTTTGTCATCGCTGATTGAGGAATCACCAGGATGAATTGAACAAACGGACTGCTGCCGAGAGCAACGAATGTCGGGCTTATATCGAAGAAATTGCTGTTGGTAGTCAGGTAGTCGTAGTTGGCGCCTATGCTGGACCCAGAAACGTTGACACTCCAATTGTCGAGAGCGTCAAATGCGGGGTCAGTTGTGAAAAAGCCCGTTGCAGTGGCGCCATCTGAGAACGTGACGTCCTGGAGAAACCATGTGACGTCCGCCGAAGCGCACGTGGCAAACGCAAACGTGAGCCCGGCGATGGTCAATAACTTTATAATATTTTTCATTTTTTCCCGATGTCCCAGTGTTTCATGCGGGTAGAGACAGGTCAATGCACCAAAATGGCGTTTCGTACTGCCAGTACTACTGTAGGTACTTTTGCCACCATTGCATCTCATAGTAATAGCGATGCACCATATCAAACGGAGGCCAGCCGCCGTGGAAATCTCCGGGATATCGAATGAATTTAGCTGGAACATGTAGCTTTTTCAGGGCTGTGTACATCTGCTCCGCCTCTTCAATCGGAACGCGCCGGTCGGCTTCGCCGTGAACGAATAGCGTGGGAGTTTTGACGTTACCCGCGTGGGTGATTGGTGAGAGCGCGCGCATACGTTCGCTCGATTCCTGATCCCAGGGAGTGCCGTAAAACTCGCTTTCTTTGGTCCGCGGAATGTCAGCCGTGCCGTAGTCGCTCAGCCAGTTGGAAATGCCCGCTCCGGTGATCGCGGCCGAGAACCGATTGGTTTGGGTTATGATCCAGTCCGTCAGAAATCCACCGTACGAATAGCCGCTCACGCCCAAGCGTTTTCCGTCAATTGGATAATGTTCCAGCGCGTAATCGACGCCCGCCATGACGTCCTGATAATCCAATTTGCCCCAGCCTCCCCAAGTGGCCCACAGGATTTTTTCGCCGTAGCCAGTGGATCCGCGTGGATTAATATAGAGAACCGCAAAGCCATTCGCCGCCAGCCACTGAAATTCATAGCTGAAGGCATCACCAAAGGCCATGTGCGGTCCGCCGTGAATGCTGAGGATGAGTGGATAGGGACTCTTCGCGGCGCGCGGGAGCAGCATCCAACCTTCTACTTCGGTACCATCGGCGCTGCGGAATCGAATACGTTCGGCCGAGCTCAACTCGACGTCATTCAGAGATTTCTCATTCAGCGCGCTGAGTTTGATTTCACCCGTGGAGTCGATGCGCGCGGAAAAGACCTCGGCTGGATGCCGGGCGTCGGATGCGGTGTACACCATGCGATCCCCTGTCGCGGAAAAGCTGAATCCGCCGAGCGACCGTTCGCCTTTGGTAATTTGCTCCACCGGTCCGCCGGATGCGGGCTCACGAAACAGATGCACATCGCCCGCGATATCGGCGCTGAAGTAGATGAATTGGCCACTCCAAACAGGAGCCTCCGGAATCAGATCCCATTCCGTGGTCAGATTGGTCATCGGGCCGCCAGCGGCGGGCATGCGATACAGATCCACTGCCGCGCCGTGGTTCTGGCGGGCCTGGATGATCTGATTCAAGCTCTGCTGGCGGCGGAAGACTAGCGACCCTCCGTCCGGCGTCCAAACCGGCGAATCGTACTCAGAGCCGTCGTCCGTGAGGCGGCGGATTTTGCCGTCGACATCGACTATCCACAAATCCGCGCGTTCGTAGGAATATTCGTCGCGCTGATGGGAATCGGCTACGAGCGCGAGGGCGCCTGAATCGGGTCGCCATGCGGCCGATCGCACATCCACGCCGAGCTGGGTCAATTGCCTGGGTGCTCCGCCTTCGCGCGCGACGATATACAGCTCAAGCGGCGGCGTGGCCGCAGGATCGCGCGGATCGGGAAGATAGCCGCGGCCGTCGAAACGAATGTTCATCCAGTCATAGATGCGACCTTTGAAACGCTCATCGATTTGCTTTTCAGCTTGCGGCAGTTCGAATTGCTTGGATCGGGGTGCCGTCTTCTTGGTGAAGGCGATCCAGCGATTATCCGGGCTGAAGATGGGCGTGCCGCTGACGCCAGGAATTTGAAATGCTTCGCCGCCCGCCTGGTCCATACGCAGAAACCAGATGTCGCCATCGATGCCGGGCCCAGTTCGGGTGGAATGGAACGCCAGTAGTTTGCCGTCCGGGCTCCATTGGGGCGCCGATGCGTTGAACGCAGGGGTCGAGAGGCGAACCGGCGGCGTGGAGCCATCGGAGGGGCTCATCCAGATCTCGGTGTGGCGTTGGTTCTCGGCCTCGACGATCGAATTGCGAACAAAGACCGCCCAGCGGCCATCCGGTGAAATCGCAGTGGCGGAAGCGCTCTCGATGCGGTAATAATCGTCGAGCTGGAGCGATCGCGCGGGTGCTGACTGCGCGAGCAGAACGCAAAACACAGAAAAGACAGCCAATCGGTGCATGGCGGGCATTATATCGCTTCGTGGCAAAATGGAGGAATGAAAATAGGGGTACTTGGATCAGGAATTGTCGGCCGCACTTTGGGAGCTGGTTTTGTAAAGCACGGCCATCAGGTAAAGCTGGGTACGCGTGACCCGCTGGACAAAGACGTTGCGGCTTGGCTGGCTGCGAACTCCGGCGCAACGTCCGGGACATTTGCTGACGCCGCGGCGTTCGGCGAATTATTGCTGCTGGCTGTCAAGGGATCGATTGTGGACAAGGTCATCGAACTCGCTAAGCCGGAGAACTTCACCGGAAAGACGGTGATTGACGCCAACAATCCTATTGCCGATGGTCCGCCGGTGAAAGGCGTTGTCCCGTTCACTACCGGTCCCAATGAGTCCTTGGGCGAAAAGGTCCAGGCGCTGATTCCGAAAGCGTATGTGGTGAAGGCATTCAATAGCGTGGGAAGCGCGCTCATGGTGAATCCGCATTTTGACCAGGGCACGCCCAGCATGTTCCTTTGTGGTGATGATGACGGCGCGAAGGCCCAGGTGTCCCAGATCATTCAACAGCTCGGTTGGGAGCCGGTGGATTGCGGTGGAATCATTGCGTCGCGGGCGATTGAGCCGTTGTGTATGCTGTGGCTCATTCCGGGATTTTTGAGAAACCAGTGGACTCACGCGTTCAAGCTGCTGACGCGTTAAGTGAAGGTGCTCCGGTTTCTTACGGCAGCCACCAATTCAGGGAATCTGACGCGGCCGTGAAAAACTCGTCCGCCGATTTCGGATTGGTCTTGGTCCAGTTGCCGGCCGCTTTGTACTGTGGATCGTGATACGCCCAGATCTGGCCGCGGTCGGATTGCGTCAGGATCGGTGTTGTCGAGATGCATTCGTAATCTTCGTTGTCGATGGTAAATTTCAGATGATTGTGATCCACGTCGCCTACCTGGACGAAAGGTAGCGATGTCACCGGTTGCGTCGAAAAGAAATATCCGCCGCGTTTGGGAATGTAGAACATCGCATAAGGACCATAAACCATCGCTCCCGGACCGTTCGATGGGATCTGCTCCTTGTTGATGAACACCTTGAGACTCGAAAACCGGAGCATGGGTACCATCTGGGCGCCAGGCTTGTTTCTTGGGTCGTTCCGTGGATCCGGCTGCAGCTCCACCGTGTCCGTACGATGCTCGAACAGGGCGGGATTGGTCGGGATATCGATGGTAAAGAGGCCGCCTGCGCCGAGCGGGGGCGACTCAATGGGGACCGGAAACGTGGGTGTCGGTTTTCCACCGTCGGCATTTGGAAACTTGGCGGCGAACTCATTGCCGGCTGGTTTCGCGATGATCTGAAAATGGTCGCCGTCGGGCAGCCGGTCCACCACCAGCTCATAAGCCCATACCGCGAGGCCGGTGTCGTCGGTAAGGATTCGATAGGTGCTGTTCCCGGTGGCCGGCTTCATTTCGACTTTTAAATTGTCCGGAGTGCTGGTGCTGGTCCCTGTATTCGCCGTGATCTTCAGCCGGACTCCATTGCTCAAGGAAATGGTCGACGAAGTCTGGGCCAGGCAGATGCTGAGCTGTAGGGCGAGCAGAGCTGTTAAGATCCGCATGAAGATTAGACGCGGGCCGCAGCGGAAACGTTCAAACCGGGCCAAACCCGGGCGGGTTGGCAACCCGCCGCAGGATAGC
>JBEKJJ010000399.1:0-5350 GCA_050011295.1 Bryobacteraceae bacterium | reverse complement strand
GCTGCTGGCGATGTGGTCGTTCCAAGGGATCATCCGGTTCGTAATCGCGCATCTGCCAGGCGAAATGTCGCTACTCACTTTGAACGTAGGCCCCGACCTGCATGTTCTCGGATACGCGCTGGCGCTGACGTTCCTTACTGGCCTGATTTTCGGACTGGCGCCGGCTCTCCAGGCGTCGCGTCCAGACTTGAATACCGCTCTTAAGGATGCCGTTCGGAGCTCCATGGAAACTCATTCGGGCGGGTTCCTGCGTCAGACCCTGATTGGCGTGCAAGTTGCGGTCTCGATGCTGCTGTTGATCGCCGCGGGGTTGCTGCTGCGGGGTCTAGTGGCGGCCCAAACCATAGATCCGGGCTTTGAAATGCAGAATATCGCGTCGGTCTCCTTCGAACTACGAGATGCTGGTTACAATGATCAGCGCGCGGCAACGCTGCAACGCGATCTCCTCAATCGTGTGTCAGCGCTGCCCGGCGTGGATTCCGTGGTGCAAGCCGCCGAAATTCCACTTGAGAATGACCATAGCGGCGCGTCCTTCTCAGTTCCCGGTCAACCCGGCAATTTTGGCGTCGAATACAACTTAGTCTCACCGGGATTCTTTCCTCTGTTAAAGATGCCCATCGTGCTCGGGCGAAATTTCACCGAGGGTGAGAATCGAATAGGCGCTCCCGTCGCGATTCTCACCGAAACAACTGCGCACAGAGTGTGGCCGGATCAAAATCCCATCGGTAGAGTGATTCGGTGGGAGGGCGGCGGCAACGTGGAAGTGATCGGTGTTGTGAAAGACGCGAGGGCATCTCATCTCGGTAGAACAGACGAAACATATGCTTATCTGCCCGCCGGTCCGAACGAACAATTGCGTTTGAAAATGTTATTGCACACCACGGCTGGCTTTGGGTCCGTCGCGAAAGCAATTCGCGAAACAGTCCATGCCGTTGACCCGGATCTGGCGGTAAACGTGGCGAGTCTCAGTGGCAATCTGGACCGGTGGCGGATCCCATCACGCATCGTCGCGATTCTTGCCGGATCGTTAGGCGCTTTGGGAATGCTGCTGGCGTGTATCGGAGTGTACGGCGTGGTCTCCTATGCGGTCAGCCGCCGCGTCCGCGAGATCGGCATTCGCATGACGCTGGGCGCAGACTCGCGCGAAGTTAAGAGCCTGATTCTGCGGCAAGCCATGGGGCCCGTGGTAATCGGAGGCCTGATTGGGATTGCCGGATGCGCGGCCGTGTCGCAAATCCTGAAGAGCATGCTCTTCGGCGTCAGCGCGCACGACCCTGTGGCCTTCGTGATTGTACCGATCGTCTTGATGTCAGTGGCACTTGTGGCGAGCTACATTCCCGCGCGACGCGCCACCCAGGTGGACCCGATGGTGGCCTTACGCTACGAGTGAGCCGGCTCTATCGGACTGCCGACGTCCCAGCGGTGACCGAAAGGATCCTCCAATTGTCCCGAGCGGCGTCCGTAAGGCTGGTCCACCACAGGTTTGATTGCTTTGGCCCCGGCAGAAACAGCTCGTGTGAAGAACGCGTCGGCATCGGGCACGGTAAGCACCAGCAGCACCGGCGTGCCACCCAACGTCTGCGGGCTCAAGAAGCCAATCTCCGGATGCTCGTCGGCCAGCATGATGCCCGCTTCGCCGATCTTGAACTCGGCATGCGAGATTCTGCCGGTCGCGTCCGGCCAGCGCAGTGTCTCAATCGCTTCGAAAGCTCTCTTGTAGAAGTCCAGAGCGCTGGGTGCGTCCTTGCAACATAGATAGGGGGCCACGGTGTTTGCCATGGCTCCATTCTGGCCTACTGCGGGCCTTCCGTATTGTAAAAAAGCGAAGCTCAGTCGAGAATTGGAACGTGATTCAGATGCTCGGTGCGATGCGCGGCGTAGGCCGTTGGACTGAGTCCGGAAAAAGCTCTGAAATCGTGGATGAAATGGGCTTGATCGAAATAGCCGCAATCCAACGCGACCCTGGTCCAATTGAGCTCGCGGCCCATCCCGATGCGGCGCAGCACCTTCTGGAAGCGCCGGACGCGGCAGAACAGTTTGGGCGTGAGGCCAACCTGATCGTTGAAAACGTCGATAAAACGGCGGGAGCTGAGGCCGATCTGGTCCGTAACGTGTGCGATGGAGGGCGCGCGGCGCACGTCTCCAAATTCATTCAATGCAAAACTAACCGCCGGATGGCGCAACAGAGGTTTACTCGCGTGAGCGAGCAGGCATTCTTCGAAGATCTGAAACTTACCTTCAGGAGTGGCAGCTTCGAGTAAGCGATCCCGCAGATCGCGGGCGTCCGTTCCCCAAACGAGATCCAGCGACAAATGTTGATTGTGAAATTCTCCGGCGGGTAATTTGAAAAACGGAAAAGCGCCGCCGGGCTTGAAGTGCGCGCCGATCACGGACGCTTGTTCCGCGGTGTCGATCACGAAAAACTCCGACTGTACGCCCACCAGCAGCGCTCCCCGCGTGGTTTGAAAACGGCTGGGATCGCGCCGGTCGTACACTCGCGCCTCATCTTCATTAAGGTTGACCACCAACGTCATGGAGCCATCCGGAAGCAGGCGCTCTTTATCGTGAGGCTGGCTGTAGCCTTGGTAGAGCCAAAGCAGTTCGACGAAATTGGAAAGAGGCGGCCGCGGAATATAATGACGAACCAGCACTACATATATGACATCAGAACCGCGGCCGGTTCACAAGGGCTTTCACCCGACGGCGTTGATCAGGGTTTTGTCCATTTCGTCGACCGTCTTGAACACTTTGTTGTTAGCTTCGAAGCTGTTTTTGGCTTGCGCCATGGAAACTGCGGCGGTGCTTAATTCCACTGTGTCCTGGCCGCTTGAAGTAGGAAGGGTTGCTCGCGTGATGTTGCTGGCTGCTTGATTAAATTGCGCCGCCGAGTGCAGCAACCCGTTCAGGGGTTGTATGAGTCCTATCATGGAAAACCTCCACGTAGACGACCTTGTCTGCGATGTTTATGAGTTAGTCTGTTGCTTGACTATCTCTTCGGTAGGCTTGGCGATTTCTTGAGCCATGGCGCGCTTGAGGGTGTCAATTCCCTCGCCGGTCACGCTGGATATCTCAAAGAAGGGCAGTTTTTCACTCGCGGCGAGCTCCCGCAGGCTCTCGATTCGCTGCGGATTCTGCGCTACGTCGATCTTGGACGCCACCACAAACATCGGCTTTTTGGGCAGACTCTCGCTGAAGCCGGCCAATTCCTGCATCACCACGCGGAAATCCTCGACCGGCTCGCGCCCCGTGTTTTCAGAGACATCCACCAGATGTACCAGCAGGCGGGTGCGCTCGATATGCCGCAGGAATTGAACGCCCAGACCGTGACCCAGATGCGCTCCTTCGATCAACCCAGGAATATCGGCCACTACGAAAGTACTATCATCCACGCTGACAACACCTAGATTAGGCTCGATCGTTGTGAATGGATAATCGGCGATCTTGGGGCGCGCGGCCGAGATGCGAGATATCAACGTGGACTTTCCGGCGTTCGGAAATCCAACTAATCCGACGTCGGCCAGCAGCTTAAGTTCCAAGCGCAGGTGTTTCGCTTCGCCCGGATGTCCCGGCTCATGTTCGGTAGGCGCCTGATGAGTGGAAGTGGCGAAGTGCTGGTTGCCGCGTCCACCACGGCCGCCTTTGGCTACCAGGAAGCGGTCGCCCGCGCGGGTAAAATCGTGCAGCAGCTCGCCCGAATCGGCATCGTAAACAATGGTTCCGACAGGTACCGCGAGCTCAATGGATTCGCCCTCGCGCCCGGTCCGGTTGCTGCCTTCTCCATGCCGGCCACGTTGGGCGGTGTGCTCGGGATTGAAACGGAAGTGGAGCAGCGTGTTGTAATGCACGCTCGCCACCATGGTGATATCGCCGCCGCGCCCGCCATCGCCGCCGCTGGGCCCTCCACGAGGCACGTATTTCTCGCGCCGGAACGCGAGGCACCCATTGCCCCCATCCCCAGCTTTTACGCGGATTCTGACTTCATCAATGAACATGGCGGAGGGGCTGGGGGCTAGGGACTGAGGGCTGCGAGACGGTAGCTAACGGCCAAAGATTCTGATGAGTCCCCAGCCCCAAGCCCCTAGTCCCCGGCTTTGATGCTGATGAACTTGCCGTTGCGTCCGCGATCGCGGAACACTACGATGCCTTCCACCTTGGCAAACAGGGTGTCGTCCTTGCCGCGTCCCACGTTATCGCCGGCCTTGAAGCGCGAACCGCGCTGCCGCACCAGAATGGAGCCGCCCGTCACCAGTTCGCCGCCGAAGGCCTTTACGCCCAGGCGTTGCGCGTTGGAATCGCGCCCGTTCTTTGAACTTCCCAGACCTTTTTTATGCGCCATATTGCACCTATGCCAGAATCTCGCTCACCTTCACCTGCGTGTAGTTCTGCCGGTGGCCGATGGTCCGCTTGTACTGTTTCTTGCGCTTGAATTTGAACACAATCACTTTGTTGCCGCGGCCCTGACCTGCGATAGTGCACTTCACTTTGGCGTCGGAGAGCGCGGAGCCGGTAACCAGCTCGTTCGAATCGTTCATCACAGCAAGGACTCGACCGAGCTCGATCTCTGAGCCGACCTCGCCCGGAACTGTTTCCACTTCGATGACGTCGCCCGGAGCGACGCGGTATTGTTTTCCACCGGTTTCAATCACTGCGTACATAACTATCCTTCGTTGAGCTTTAAAATGTGGGCTAAGCTGGCAGATACTAGAGCCGCAAAGCTTTATGGTACATCAAACGGCCGGGTACGCGCAAATGCGCTACCACTCCGAATAGGGAGCACCGTCCAAGCTTTTGGCTCCGGAGCCGCTGTGAATCTCAAGGGATCCGGGATCATCCGATCCACGGGCAGGCCTTGCGGTCTGTCGCCAGGTTCGGTTGCTACCGGTGATCGGGTCAATCGGCACCTCGCGAAGATAGCCTTCTTGCACCAAGTCATCCAAGCTTTTCGGGGCTTTTTTCTTATCGAAAGCGTATTCATCGATTGTGACGCGGAAGGCGTATAAGCAATTCTTGAGCAAGGCCTCGCTGGAACGGACTAACGTCCTCCGCAACAGGGGGACGGCAACCGCCGCCAGAATTATCAACAGGATTAGCGCAGAGCGCCCAATAGACGAAGCCTGCCTCCGCGTCATATAAGCGTGACGCGATTCGAACGGATGCCGTTGACTTATGGGTTGTGCTATAGCATCAGCATGCCGGCTTTCTTAGAGCGCTATCGGAGCGGCGAGTACGTTGAGGTTTGGGACCAGCTTGTTGCGCTAGGCGAGGATGTCCGCCGGGGGCCCTATTACTCCGATGCAGTCGCTGTGGCCGCGGAAACCATGCGCCGCGCTCGGCACAATGTGGAGCTGTT
>JBEKJJ010000398.1:0-5359 GCA_050011295.1 Bryobacteraceae bacterium | reverse complement strand
AGCGGCGTGACGCCGAACAACAGCGAAGCGACCCACCGTGATAGACCCACCGCCAATGCCAACCCACCGGCCGCGCCGATCGAGTTCAGCAGCAGGCCTTTGCGGACGAACCACCATTTGAGCGCGTTCGGCTCAGCCCCCAACGCCACCCGAATGCTGACCTCGCGCCGCCGCTGAGCCGCCGCATAGGCAAGCACGCCGTAAACTCCAACAATCGCGAGCGTCAAAGCCATTCCTCCCGCAATTCCGAGCAGCACCAGCGTGAACGATGTGCGTGCCAGCGAACCCCTGTAGACATCGTTCAAAGTTCGTACTTTGGCCAACGGCAAATTCGGATTCACTGCGTGGATCGCATTGGCCACGTCCCGCACGAACGCTTCCGTTCCCGCTCGTTCGCTTCGAATCGCAAAAGTGGCGCTGCGGCCTCCCGCGCGAAAATACACCGTGGCCGGCGCAGGCTGATTCACGCCGTCCGCGTGAACGTCCTCCGCTACGCCCACAACCTCGAGCCAAGGACTATCTTTGCCCTGCCGAATCCGCTTTTGAAGCGCATTTCGAGGCTCGCCCCAATTCTCGCGAGCCATATTCTCGGATACCAGTACGACTCCATGGTGATCGCGAACATCCTCCCAGGTGAAATCACGCCCGGCTACCAATCGCGTACCTTGCGCCGCCAGCAGCCCGGGCGAAATTCTCTTTGCGGCCCGGTTTGGAGACACCTTGCCCACCGCGGTCCTTCCTTCAACGTCGATGGGGAAGCCATTGTGGTACTCCAATTCCATCGGCAAGCCACTCGCGAACCCAGCCGCGGTCACACCAGGAATGCTGGAAAGACTGCGCAGTATTTCGGACTGTGTTCGGATCACCTGCTCCGTATCCGCCGTCAGTGCCTCCGGGATTCGAAGCCGCACCGTCTGAATCCACTCCGGATGTGTAAACCCGGGTCTTACAGCGCGCAGGGCGAAGGAGCTCCGCATCATCAAACCAGATGCCACCAGCAGCACAAATGCCAGCGCCACCTGCACAACCACCAGCCCATTCTGAGCCCGGAGTTGTTTAACCCCTTGCGTCGCGCCTCGTGCGCTTTGAATTCTACCGGGGATGCCGAACCTCAGGACCGCCGCCAATCCGAATAGCAGGCTCGTCCCCACCGAGCAGACCAGCGCAAATCCCAGCGCAGTTCCGTCCATCGATATCTCGTCCAGCCTGGGAAGACTCGCCGGGCCCTGCGCTATCAGCACTCGAAGTCCTGCGTACGCCAGCGCGACGCCCAGCGCACCGCCGGCCACGCCCAGCGTCAGACTCTCCACCAGCAGTTCGCGCGCGATTCTTCCCCAACCCGCACCCAGCGCCGCGCGAATTGCAAACTCCTGCTGCCGGGATTGCGCACGCACCAGCACCAGGTTCGCTACGTTTGCGCAAACCAGCAATAGCACCAGGCCAAGCGCTCCCATGAGAACTCCGAGAACCGAGCCCACGTCTCCCACCACATCCTTTTTGAGCGGGCGCAGATTGGGGGTGATATGGAACGCCTGCAGCGTCTCGCCCCCGCCCTCCATTTCTGCCCAGATCTTCCAAACCCGCGCCAAATCCTGATCGGCCGGCGCGATCGCGACGCCGGGCTTGAGCCTTGCGATGCCGTTATAGCTGAACTCTTCGGGTCCCAGCCCAATCTTGGGAAAGCGCTGCGGCAGAAGCATGTCGGGCGCGACGTCAACCAATCGAAAGTTCCGTGGCATCACTCCGACCACCTGGTGCGGAACGAAATCGATCACCATCGTGCGGCCCAAAACCCCGCGATCGCCGCCGAACTTACGCTGCCAATATCCATAACTCAGGATCACCGTCTCAGGCGACCCCGGACTGTCGTCTTCATTCGAGAACCATCGGCCGATATACGCCGGTACGCCCAGCGTGGGTAGAACACCCTGGGTCGCGGTCACCGCCACAAGTTGCTCCGGATCTCCGCTCCCTGTCACCGTAGCGGCCCCAGGGCTCCACACGCCGAAACTTTCGAACGCCCTTGCGCTCTCCTTCGAGGCCGCGTACATTCCCGGCGACAGTGCCGCGTCCTCGAAGATCTGGCCCTGAATCACAATCTTGTTGTATACGCCCACCAGCGCCTCTGATCCGGGATAAGGCAAAGGACGAATCAGGACCGCGTTCAATACGCTGAAAATTGCCGTATTGGCCCCGATTCCCAAAGCCAGCGATAGCAAAACTGCCGCGCTGAATCCAGGCTTCGTTCGGATCATCCGCGCAGCATGGCGCGCATCCCGCAACAGGCCCTCTAGAAATGTGAACGTGTTCATTCGATAAACCTCCTCGCGGATTTGGATCGCGTTGCCGAGCTTCCGCCGCGCCGCTGCCCGTGCCTCATCTGGTTCCATCCCGCGTTCGATGTACTCTTCCGCGGTGACATCCACGTAGAAATCCAGCTCTTCACGCTGCTCTCGATCGGTCTCACCGCGGCGGAAAAATCGGCGCCAGTTCATCCCCGCTTCTCCGTAACTGGATTCAGAATGCGGCCGATCGCGCGCACCACTTCCTCCCAACGGGAAGTCTGTGCCGCCAGCTGCCTTTTGCCCTCGGGCGTGAGCCGGTAATACCTGGCTTTCCGGTTGTTCTCCGATGTCCCCCAGAACGCGGCGATCCAACCTCGATTCCGAAGCCGAAATAGGGCCGGGTAAAGCGATCCGTGCTCCACCTGGAGTACGTCCTCCGAGCCCTGTTCGATCGCGTGTGCGATCGTCTGGCCATGCGCGGGACCCAGTACCAGTGTCTTCAGCACCAGCATGTCCAGCGTGCCCTGAACCATTTCGGATTGGAGCGGTGAGGAGCGTCTGGGCATCTTGTCCTGTCGATGATCGACTAGTACGTGCTACCCATATAATACGGCTCCAGCGAGAAAAGGTTACGCGCTTAGCCGATCATCGATACAAGTGGGGCAGGTCCCCGACCTGCCAATGCTCAGGCTCCTACCCCGGCCACAACCACCCAAACACGCCCGCCGTCAACAGCGCGTAAATCAAACCATCCACCGTCGCTTTGATCGTGATAGCCCAAGCCCGCCGGTACCAAATCGACATCTGCCACAGAGCCACCGAATACGCAATGAACGCCGTAGTCCCAATGAACCGGAACACCTGCAAATACGGAGCCCCCACCGCCAGCGCCCGCCCGGAAACATAAGCCGCCAGAACGCCGACCACAATCAAATAAAGAAACCACAGCCCCATGTTCCTCCCCATCGACCACGGACCATTCGGCATCACCGTCATCATCAGCACCGGCCCGGCCTTCAACTTCTCAGCGAACTCAGGCGTGCTCAACTCCTCCCGGCCAGCCGCGCGCGGAATCATATAATCCCCGGGCGGAATCCCCAGCGGCCGCAGCGCATCCCGTATCTTGTCCTCATTCGGCGCCTTAGGATAATCGCCCTTATGCCAGGGCGACAACATGTGGATAGCGGAACTCACGGCAAACACAATCACCGCCGAGAGCAAAATAGGAAGCCACAGCGCGGTCAGTTCTGTCACGCCAACCTCTTTCTGTGAAAGACTAGTCTGAACTAGTCTAAACTAAAAATAATGGAGACCGTCGGCGCATTTGAGGCGAAAACTCACCTAGCATCCCTGCTGGACCGCGTTGCCAAAGGGGAGCGCATCACAATCACGCGGCATGGCGTTCCCGCTGCCATGCTGATTCCCATAGGGCAGGCCGGCCCGCGGCTATCGCACCACGAAGTTGTAGAGGCAATGCGTGAACTCCGCAAACGCGTTAAGCCCGGAAAAATGAGCGTCCGCGAAATGATCAACCAGGGACGGCGGTTTTGACCGGTGTGGTCGTGGACGCTTCCGTCGCACTGGCGTGGTGTTTTCCCGATGAAGGCAGCAATGAGGCGGACAACGTCCTGCTCGCTCTGGACAGCCTCTCAATCCTGGTCCCGGCGATTTGGTCTCTCGAAGTTACCAATGGGATTCTAGTAGGGGAGCGAAGCAAACGCCTGCATCAGCCGGAAATCCAGCGGTTCTCCACGTTGTTGCAAAACCTGTCGATTATTCAGGACGCGCAGTCGGCTGAAGAGAATTTGACCAACGTTTTGCCCCTGGCGCGTGAGTACGGCCTCTCCGCATATGATGCCGCCTATCTGGAGATCTCGCTCCGGCATGGTGCCCCACTTGCGACTCTCGATCAGAAGTTGATGAAAGCAGCACGAAGAGCTGGAGCAAGGATTTTCTCAAGTGCCTAGGGTAAGCATCCCGCTTCGCACCGCTGTGATTCCTCTATTTCTCCTGATTGCGGTCGCTTCATTCTCCCTGGAAACACACGTCATCCCCGCGTCAGACCTCCGTAAGCGCGTACCCATGACCGCCGTGTTCTATGAGCGCGCTTCCTTCAACCCACCTGTACGTACATCCGATTTCATAGTCACCGAGCTTGAGGACGGCTCGAAGCTTGCCCGTGGACGGGATAAGTCCGGGAAACCGTGGCGGGCCGTGCTTCCAGCTCCCACACGCGGTCTCTGGAAAACTGACGTGAATGGTACTCGAACCTACTATTTTGCCGGATACACCGGTGGCGCTGGAATGGCGCCAGATACCTGGATACTTGTCCTCTCATTTGACGAACAAGGTAGGCCAATTCCGTTTTACGTAACAACAAGCCATGCAGATTACGACAGCAAGGGAATCAGCGACATTCTGAACCTCGACGGAACCGGCGCGGAGTTGCTTCAGCAAAACTGGGCGGAAACAGACTGGATGCCCGGCGAGCGATCCGGTTATTACATCACCACGCTCTATCAGCAGCGCGGGATCTACTGGTATCGCACCGACGGCCAGCACGGCGCCAGAACCTTCCCACTCTACGAAAAGTGGGTCAATCTTCCGAACACGCACCCTCAGCTAGTCGAAGCCCCGGAGCTATCAAGCTGGCTTGCGGACTCTGGAAATGATCCGCGATCCGGCACCAGCGCAAGAATCTTGAGCGTGGACAAACGCGGAATCCATGCCGGGCCAGAACTCGGCTGTGAACTCCAATCCATCGGCCTCATCGTCGAAGACTCCAAGGCCGGCCGCCAAATTGAAGCGGACTACTTTCTTGCAAGTAGTCCGCTCCTTGCCGAAATCGCCCACGACCGCCTGCCAGTGACATTTACCGGTATGAAACGCTGGCCCAACACCAATCTCTGTGACGCCTCGATCGTATGGGCCAGCAAAGAATAGCGTAGACCCCCTACTCGATATTCTTCCCCTCCTCCAACTTCTTCACCATCGCCTCCAGATTCTTCCGATTCAAATCGTCCGGAGCCTGCACTAGCGCCTTCTTCCCGTGCTCCAGCGCTTTCTGCAGATCC
>JBEKJJ010000397.1:0-5377 GCA_050011295.1 Bryobacteraceae bacterium | reverse complement strand
TCTCCACAACCGCTACTTCGGCTTCCTGGAAAGTGTCGTTACTGCCGTTGAAGATCAGTTCGCCGCGTGGACCAAACCCAACGATACTCTACGCCGATTATGCGCAATTACTTAAGACGCTAAGTTTAGCAGCTTAACAGCGCAGAGCGGAGACGTAGCCTCGGCTGGCGTAGCGTAGGATCTCGCGGTCCCGAGTTACCAATTTCAAGCCCATGACGATAGCCGTTGAGATAAGAAGCCGGTCCGCCGGATCGGAGTGAAACTGGCCGGGTAGATAGGAGGCGCGGACCGCGATATCGGGATTAACGGCGCGATTTGAATCCCCGGACGCGTGAAGGCGCGGGTTACATAGTTTTCCGCAGCGACGCCCAACTCTACCCTGCCGCGTTGAGCGAGAATCCCGATCTCCCACGCGGTTACCGGAGACAGAAAGAGTTCGCCGGAACTCCTTGCTTTGTTGATTGCTTAAGGCTTCGGCGGAAAACGGATCGCCATTTACCGTCCCGAGCAGGGCGCAGGTATCCAGCAGAGTTACTTCAGGGCTTCCCACTCGACGTCAACTGGCTTTGTAAGGTCGCAATGGAATACCGCAAGGCCACTCATGCATCCATAGAACAGTTCGGGGTCGGGCTCATCCCAATCCGAGCGGGTGTGCCATTGATCACTCTCGGTCATATTCAGATTCCAGTGTACGCTAGCGCTTCAGTCCGGCACGTACTGCCGCAAATAGCGATGTCCCATCTTGAAGCCCGTCTTGTAGTCATCGCTGAAGTCCGGACCGGGGTGGTCTTCCCCGTATAGCGCATCTTCATGCTCGATGCTCATCGCGCCTGCGTAGCCCGCTCTTTGCAGCACGCTGAAAAATTCAGCCCAGTTGATGGACCCCAGGCCAGGCAGCCGGTAGTTCCACCAGTTCACGCGGTTTACAGGGAAGGTCCCCCAGCGGCGTACCACGTCCCAGCGGATCTCTGTGTCTTTGAGATGCACGTCGTAGATTTTGTCCACAAATTCCCGCGCCGTCTGGATCGGATCCATCATTTGCCAAACCAGGTGCGACGGATCGTACTGCAGGCCAACATAAGGCGAGGTTCCGAAACCCTTGAACAACGCGTCAAATCCAGCCGGCGACGTGGCCAGGTTCGGCCCGCCCGGCCAGGGTTCCCACAAGATCTTAACGTGATTCTTTTCGCAGGCTTCAAAATATTTGTCATTGTACACGCGAACGATTTCGTCCACCTGCCCCTGGAACGACTTCTGCGTGTCCTTGCCGGAGCATGTTCCGATGTAGGGAACACCCAACTTGCCGGCCAGCTCGATTGCTTTGAGGAAATAGTTATTCTCCTTGGCGCGCTGAGTGGCGTCCGGCGAAATGTGGTTCTGCGCCAACTGCAGCGCTGAAACGTGCATCTGATTCTTCGAGAGCGTCGCCTTCACGTGCTCGATCTTTTCATCGGTGATGGTTGTGGCGTCCAGCTCCGATCGCGGGCTGGCGCCCAGGATCATGTTGGTGAAACCTTCCTGGCGGACAAATTCCACGTTCGCTTCCGTGAACGGCCCCAGAACTCCGAGTTTCGGCTTCCATTCCTTGGGAGCCTTCTGCGCCTGCGCCGCGGCAGCCACCGCGAGGGTACCCATGAGGGTGCGTCTGGTCATGCACACGATTGTACAGTTTATGAAGTGATCAGCGCGGTAACTGGAAAGTGACCTGGCGCTCGCCGTTCAATCGCTCGCTCAGTCCGCGATCGACCGAAGCCAGCGTAGCTTGCTTCTGCGCGTGCTCCATGGTGACGTAGTGCAGCGATGCACCTTCCACCCAATAGGCCAGCACGGCGCGGATGACACCGTCGTTGAAAGCGATGAGATAAAGCGGCTCGTTGTATTTTCGCTGGGTGTTCACCGATGGCGCGGGAGGCGCTGGAGCCGTGTACTCTCGCAGCATCGGCGCGGGAGGCGGTCCGGTTTGGAAATCCTGATTGTTCATTACTGGAGGCGCTTGATCGGTGGGGTAACCGTAGCCGGAGTCGTAACCCGAATATGGGTACTGATCGGGAGAAGAATACCAGTATGGATTGTAGTATCCGTAGTATCCAAGCCCGCCGTAGTATCCGTAGCCCCAGTTGGAGTAGAAGCGCGGAAAGCGCTGGAATCCGAAACCGGAACGGAACCCCGGCCTATAACTGAAACCCCCACGACTACGGGATACGCCGGAAACTCCATGGCTGACGCTCCCGCCAGCGTGTCCACCGCCGCCGTGGGATCCACCACCGCCACCACCGTGCCCTCCACTGCGCGCAAGCGCCGGGAAGGTCATCGAAAAACAAATCAATACGGCAGGTAGAATTCGACGCATAGCACGCGCCTCTCTAGTAAGAGTTTAGCGCAAGTCGTGCCACAAGCCTCCGGCTTTTGCCTTGGCAGTCGGGGACCTGCCCCACGGGCCATGCTATACTTCCCATAAGCGATTTATGGGAGAACGACTATCCGTGCTGCTGCATCGGCTAAGGGCGCTATTTTGGCGACGGCGCTTGGATCGCGATCTGGAAGACGAGCTGAGCTTTCACGTTGAAATGCTCAATCAGGCGAATACAGCCCACCGCCGCTTCGGAAACGTCACTTCCTTCAAGGAGGCATGCCGCGAAATGTGGACCCTCGGTTCTATCGAGATTTTTTGGCAGGACATTCGCTACGCCCTTCGGACATTGAGAAAGAGTCCCGCCTTCACCGGCGTTGCTGTATTTGCTCTGGCTCTCGGAATCGGCGCGAATATCGCGATCTTCAGCGTGGTCAACGCCGTGGTGCTGAAGCCGCTGCCGTATCGCGATCCTGGCCAGCTCACGCTGCTGTGGGGCAACGTGCGGCGGGCGATTGTGGAGCGCCGGGGCGCATCTTATCCCGATTTCGTGGATTGGCGGAAGCAAAGCAAGTCCTTCGTGGATATGGCCCTCTATTCTGGTGTCAGTTTCACGCTAACGGGCGCGGATGAGCCGGAACGGATCGACGGCGAGTTTGTTTCGGCTTCCTACTTTCCGATCCTGGGCGTTTCGCCCATCCTCGGTCGAATGTTCTTGCCGAGCGAGGACGTGGTCCCGATGCGCGACGCCGTTGTGATTTTGGCTGAAGGCCTTTGGAAACGGCGCTACGGAGCGGACCCGGATATCATCGGCAAAAGCATTCGAACCAGCACGCGCTCTTACACCGTGGTGGGGATCATGCCCAGGGGTTTCGCCGGTATCTCGGATGCCGCGCAGATTTGGGTTCCGATGATGATGTCGGGACCGGCGGAGGATCTTGCAGAGCGCGGGAATCGTGGCCCGGGCGTACTGGCGCGCCTGAAAACTGGCGTAACGATACCGCAGGCTCAAGCCGAATTAGACATGATCTGCCGCGCGCTGGCCCGGCAATACCCGGATACCAACGACGCGCGCGGCGTGGAGGTAGCGGCGCTCGACAAGGAAATCTTCGGCGAGATCCGGCCAGCGGCTATGGCTCTATTGGGCGCGGTTGCTTTCGTGCTGCTGATAGCCTGCGCCAATGTTGCGAACCTGTTGCTGGCCCGTTCGGAAGCGCGGCAAAGAGAGATCGCGTTGCGTGTGGCTCTGGGAGCCGGGCGCCTGCGATTGTGGCGCCAGCTTCTCACTGAAAGTTGCGTGCTGGCTGCCATCGGCGCGGTCGCGGGATTGTTACTTGGTATTTTCGGACTGCGTGTCCTGATGGCCACCAGTCCCATTACTTTTCCGAGCTTTGTTCATCCCGGCATCGACCCGCCAGTGGCTTTGTTTACCGTACTGGTATCCGTTCTATGCGGAGTGGTGATGGGTCTGGCTCCCGCGGTACATTCGCGCATAGCCGGTTTGCACACGGCGCTGAAGGAATCCTCCGGACGTGTAAGCGGCGGGAAGCTGCCGCAGCGTTTCCGCAATGCGCTGGTAGTGGCCGAGATCGCTTTGACGTTGGTGCTGTTGATCGGCGCCGGCCTACTGATCCGCAGTTTTCGAGAGCTGACCGTGCTCAATCCTGGCTTCGATCCGGACCATCTGTTATGCCTCTCGGTGAGCCTGCCTCGGCTTCCCGAGGCGCCCACATCCGGTGCAGCTACGCTTGCGACCGCTAGCGACGCTCACGCCGTCGTATCCACCAGCCAGATACTCGAACGGCTGAAGGCTCTGCCTTCGGTTCAGGCTGTTGCGGCTGCCACCGATCTCCCGCTCAGCGGCATTGAGCAAGCCATCTTCTACACCGCCGAAGGCCAGCCGACTGTGACGGCGCAGAACATCCCCCGCGCATACCTGCATCGAGTGACGCCTGGCTTCTTTTCAACATTGCGCGCCAAGCTGGTCGCCGGCCGCGGGTTTTCGCAAGAAGAGATGAAAGGCGACCCGGGCGTTGCGGTGGTCAGTGAGAATGTTGCGAAGCGATTCTGGCCCGGCCAAGACCCGCTCAACAAACGCATCAAAGGTGGAAACCCACGGTCGAGCAATCCGTGGTTGCGCATTATCGGGGTGGTTGCCGAAATGAAGTACCGCGCCCTTCCCAACAACCCCACTGGCGATCCCGATATCTATCTTCCGCTGACGGATCGCGGGCGCGATATTTTGTTGGTGGTCCGCACTGCTCTTGATCCCGGCAGCCTGGCGGGCGCGGTGCGAAGCGCGATTCACGAAGTGGACCGGACAGTTCCCATTTACAACATCGCCACCATGACGGAGCGCATTGGCGAACAGACCGCGCGCAACCGGTTCACTAGTTGGCTGATGGGGATTTTCGCTGGTGTCGCCCTGCTGCTCGCGACGGTGGGCGTCTACGGTGTGATGTCGTATGCAGTGTCGCGGCGCACCCAGGAGATCGGCCTCCGCATGGCGCTGGGCGCGAACCGGCCGCAAGTGCTGCTGTTGATTGTCGGCCAAGGATTGCCACTGATCTTGTCAGGCATCCTGGCGGGGCTGGCGGTGTCACTCGGTCTCACGCGTCTGATTTCGACGTTATTGTATGGCGTCACACCCACCGACAGACTGACGTTTGCCTCGGTAACGGCGCTGTTGGCATTGATCGCACTATTCGCATGCTGGCTGCCGGCTCTGCGGGCCAGCCGCGTGGATCCACTGGAGGCGCTACGGCATGAGTGATAGCGCGCGGCGAGCGAAGCTATCTAATTTTTCGAGGGCCACCTGTATTTCTGCTTCCGTGGTTCGCGGGTTGATAGTGCAAGTTCGGAGCACCGTTCGTCCGCGCAGAATTGTAGAGGTAATCAACGCGTAACCATCCTCGAGGAGTACCTGCACTAATCGGAGATGAGCGGCGTCGTCGAGCGCCGAATACCGGAAGCAGACGATACCCATTTGAGCCGGTGTCACGATCTCCCAGCCGGGCATATTGCGCA
>JBEKJJ010000396.1:0-5392 GCA_050011295.1 Bryobacteraceae bacterium | reverse complement strand
CCACCACCGCCTCCGCCACCAAATCCTCCGCCGCCGCCCCAGCCGCCGCCGCGTCCGCCGCCCCCCAATAGGTTACCGAGTATCATACCTATCAAGAATCCTCCCCCACCACCTCCGCCGCGCCGGCTCAGGAGCGACAACAGAACTATCACAACGATGGCGATGAAGATAAACGGAATGTGAAAGCCGCTGGAAGGCGCGGGCCGGCGTGTGCGCAGGGAGGTGTCGAGCGAAACGCCTTTGGCCGCCGCGATTCGAGATCCCATTTCTTCCGCTGCGGAAAAGAGCGCTTGTCCATATGCGCCCTGACGCAGGAGCGGGCGGGCTTGCCTCAGGACGCCGCCCTCGAAACCATCCGGGAGAATCGGCTCCAGTCCATATCCCACTTCGACGCGGTCCTTGTGATCCTTGATGGCGATGAGAAGCAGAATGCCTTCGTCCTTGCCCTTCTTGCCGATGCCCCATTTGCGGTAGAGTGCGTTGGCGACATCTTCCACGGGCTGGCCGTCGAGCGAATCGATGGTGACGATGGCCATCTGGACGCCGGTGACTTGTTCCACGCGGCCGCAGTAGGCTTCCAGTTGCGCGTGCGATTGCGGGGTGAGGACGTGAGAGAAGTCGCTGACGTAACCCTCGGGCTTCAGCGAGTTGAGGTCGAGTGCTAGGAGGGGGATCGTTAAAAATAGGGGGACAAGCCAGAGGCTTGTCCTACGGGGGCGCATCAGCAGGCCAGGTCCTCGCGCCGTACTTTGAAATCGCCTAGATTGCCGAGCATGGCTAGCGTGATGTTCTTGGGATCGAAGAACTCTTGGGCGATCTGTTGGACTTGTTCCGCCGTGACGTCTTCAATGCTCCGGATCATTTCATCCAAGGTGAAAAAGCGCTTGAAGTACATTTCCTGCCGGGCTAAGTTGCCCATGCGGCTGGAAGTGGACTCCAGGCCCAGCATGAATGAACCTTTCAGGTGATCCTTGGCGCGGCGCAACTCTTCGGCAGGGACTAGATTTTCTTTTAGCTCGCGGAATTCGGCGACAATCAACTCGATTACCTTGGCTGCCGATTCCGTCGAAGTTCCGGCATAGATCGCCATGCATCCGGTGTCGCGGTACATGGCGAGCTCCGAATAAACGGCGTAGGCCAAGCCCAGCTTCTCGCGAATGTTCTGGAACAAGCGCGAGCTCATTCCGCCGCCCAAAACCGTGTTCAGGGCGTAGCAAGCGAAGCGCAGATGGTGCGGAAAAGGATAAGCCGGCACGCCCATGTACATATGGGTTTGTTCCAGCGAGGCTTTGTTGCGGAATACTAAGCGGGCGTGGGGGACCGGCGCTGGGTCCGGCGAAAGCGAGCCATGCACGCGCAAGTCTTCGAAGTGCTGGCGTGCGAGATCCACCAGGCGCTCATGATTTAGATTTCCCGCCGCTGTGATCAGAATGTTCTTCGGCGAGTAATAACGGCGATAGTAGTGATGGATCATCTCGCGGTCGAACTTCTTCACCGTATCCTTGGTGCCTAAGATTGGCTTCCCGATGGGGTGGTCCTTATAGAAATTGCTCGAGAAAATTTCGTGCAGCAGATATTCGGGATTATCCACCTCCATTTTCAGCTCTTCGAGGATGACACCTTTTTCCTTTTCAATATCCTCGTCGCGGAACAGCGGATTCAGGACCATGTCGGCCAGTACATCGAAAGCTAGCGGCAGGTGCTCGTCCAGTACCTTGGTGTTGTAGCTCACCATTTCCTTGGCGGTGAAAGCGTCCAGGCCGCCGCCGATGGAATCCACGGAACGTGCGATATCCTCGGCCGAGCGCTTGGAGGTGCCCTTGAAAACCATATGCTCGATGAAATGCGAAATTCCGTTTTGATCGGGAGTTTCGGCGCGTGAACCGGTGCCGATCCAGACGCCCAATGATACCGATCGGACATGCGCCATGTGCTCGGTGATCACCCGAACTCCGTTGGGCAGCGTAGTAGTTTCGATATCGCGGACTTTGTCGGATGCGGGTTCAGTTACCAGTTGCACTAACTCTATTTTATCGCGGTTCCCGAAGTAACGGTGATATACTGGAAAAGTGGCGCAAACTATTGTAGGGCTTGAAGTTGCGGACCTGCAACAGGTTTTGGAAGGCCAACCGGCCTTTCGCGCGCGCCAGATCTACGAAGCGGTGTACCGGGAGCGGGTTTCGGACCTGGTCGAGATCACGACGCTGCCCGTATCCCTAAGAAACGAATTGGCTTCTAGGTTCCCACTGGGCCTTCCCCGGGTCGCTGCGGAGTATAAATCCTTGGATGGGACGCGCCGCTACCTATTGAAGCTCGACGATCAGAAGACCATCGAGACGGTGTTGATGCCGGAGGAGGGTCGCGACACAATTTGCATCTCAAGCCAGGTGGGGTGTCCGGTAAATTGCCAATTCTGCCTCACCGCGCTGATGGGACTGGAGCGCAACCTGACGGCGGGAGAAATTGTCGGGCAGGTGCTGTGGGTGATGCAAACGCGTCAGCTCTCGACCGGAAGCGACCGGCTGAACATCGTGATGATGGGGATGGGTGAGCCGCTGCTGAACTTACCGAATGTGATCAAAGCCACGCGGCTGCTGACGGATCCGCAGGGGATTGGATTGTCGCCGCGGCGGATCACGCTATCCACAGCCGGGATTGTTCCGAAGATTGTGGAGCTGGGGCGCGAGCCGATCCGGCCGAAGCTCGCGATCTCGCTGAATGCGTCCACTGAAGAACAGCGCCGTGAGCTGATGCCGATCACGCGCAAGTATTCGCTGAAGGATTTGCTGGCGGCGTGCAAGGCATATCCGCTGCGGAAATGGGAAAAGCTGACGTTCGAATATGTGTTGCTGAAGGGTGTGAACGATACGGATGCGGACGCCCGGCGGGTGGTGAAACTGCTGGCGCATCTGAACGCGAAAGTGAATCTGATCGCGCTGAATCCGGGGCCGGGGATTGCGTTTGAGACTCCGGATGCTTCCAGGGTGGATGCGTTTCAATCAATTGTGCGCCGTTCGATGCCGTGTTTTTTGCGGAAGCCGCGGGGTCGGGATATTTTTGCGGCTTGTGGACAGTTGAAGAGAGTGGGGAGCTAATGCGCCGGGCGTCGCCATCAGTGGCGACGCGGCACGCACGAGTGCGTGCGCTACGGGTTCGGAGCTATGTCTGCGTTCGTTAGGCCCAGGGCCCACTTGATGGCTTCGAGGTACATGGTCTGGACGTCTTTGCGATCCCAGCTTTCTTCACGATGGCCGAGCGTGGAATAGTAGACGCGGCCCTTACCGTACATTTTCGCCCAGGATACGGGGTAATTCTTGTCCGCGCGGCGTTCATCGGAGACGCGCGGGTTGGATAGGTCGAGCTTGCTCGGGTCCATGCGGATAATCACGTGGGTTACATCCGGATTGAAATTCTTGACCTGATAGATTTCATCTTTGAACGTAAAAGTTGATGGGAAGAGCTGCATGCCGGGGAATTTCGGATCTACCACAACCATCGGCGCGTCAAAGACTCCCCACGGGTGCTGGTTGAAGTAACCGCCGATCATTTCGCCGTACTCGGGCCACTTATAGAACGTGTCGATGGCGCTGTGGACGCCGATGAATCCTTTGCCGTCGTCGTGGACGAAGGAAAGCAGATCCTTTTTCTGCTGATCGTCCATGTCCAGTTCGCCGGTGGTGTAGAAAATCACTGCATCGAAATAGTTCAGGTTTTTGGCGTTGCCGGCTTCGATCTTTTGCTTGGTCAGAAGTTGGGTGTCGGTGCGGATGTAGGTGTCGTAGACGCCGGATTCCTGGCCCAGGCGTTCGATGGTAGCGAGGGCGTGGGAAACGGAGTCATGCTGGAAACCTTTTACTTCGCCGATCGCGAGAACCTTTTTCTTCTTGGGCTGGGCGGTCAGGGTGAGGGCGAAGGCTAGCAGCACTGCTAATGAGAGACGGTACATGGGAATAGGATACAGGAGCGGGCGGCGGGCTGCAGAAGGCAGAAAGCAGAAGGCAGAAAGCAGAAGGCAGCAAACATCCCCGACACCCAATCGCTGCCTTCTGCTGTCTGCTTACTGCCTTCTTCCGCCTACATTCGCTGCATTCTGCGGAGCGTGTAGGCTTCCGGGTGCACGCTCGCGTCCTTCAGCTTTTTCCAGTCGTCGTTGACGTGGATCAGTTTTCCGCTGATGTGGTTGGATTGTTCGGAAGCCAGGAACAGGGCTAGCTGAATTTGTTTTTCGGGGGCGACGCCGCCGGTGCGTCGGATTTCGAGAGCATCTTCGGTCTCTTTCCAGCCGGCTTTATCGCCGGCGCGCAGAATTTCATCTGTCATGTGCGTGTATGTGGCGCCGGGGGCCATGCAGTTGATCTGGACATTGTGGTCGCGCACCTCCTCGGCTATGGTTTCTGCCAACCGCACTACGGCTGCTTTGGATGCCGCATAGGCGGAGAAATTGGGCCGGGCGTTGGCCGCGCCTCCTCCGCTGAGGACGATAATTTTGCCGGAGCGTTGCTCGATCATGTGAGGCAGAACTGCTTTGATGGCGTTCATCACGCCCAGAAGATTGATGTGAACTATTTCGGCCCAGGCTCTGGGAGTCTGTTCCAGGAATGGTCCGATGGGACCCTGGACGGCTGCCGCGCAGACCAGAACGTGGACTCCTCCGTAATCGCGGCGCATGCGATCCACGGCGGCGCTGAGCTGTTCGAAATCCGTGACATCGGTGCGAATCCGGAGAGCGTTGCCGCCGGCATGTTCAATTTCGAGGTGCGCCAGATCCAGTTCGCCTTTGCTGCGTGCCAGCAGTCCCACCTTGGCTCCGGCGGCCGCGAATCCAAGGGCCAGCCGTTTGCCGATACCACGGCCGGCACCCGTGACTAGCACAGCGGCGTTTTTCAGAGAATGCACATGCCTTCCAATTAACGGTAGTACATAAAGGCTGGGACTGGGGGCTCGGGGCTGGGGAGCAGTCCGTTTCTCGTTTCTCGTTTCTCGTTGGGTGCGGAAAGTGGAGCTAGAGGCGGGGCTTCTTTTGGGCGTACATTGCTTCGTCGGCGCGGTGGAAGATTTGTTCGGCGGTCTCGCTGGGCATGCGCTCCACGACGCCTACGGAGACGCCGATGGTGACATTGACTTGCTTAGCTTCGAGCACCACCTTGTAAACGCCGCTGAGAAGGGTTGCGATTTCTTCGGCGCGGACGTCGGCAATTGCGAGCGGACATTCGAGAATGGCGACAAATTCATCGCCGCCCCAGCGGCACACGAAGTCGCGTGGACGGACGTGGGTGCTTAGGCGATTTCCCAGTTGCTTGAGAATCTCGTCTCCGCACAGGTGTCCGTGATCGTAGTTGACCCGCTGAAATGTATTGAGGTCGAACAACAGGACGCAGAATTCGCGGCTCGC
>JBEKJJ010000395.1:0-5445 GCA_050011295.1 Bryobacteraceae bacterium | reverse complement strand
TTCTTCAGTCCTTAGACTTTCGGACTAGCAAATCACGCACAAAAGCTTCAGAACCCTCGATAGAGACTTCCGTACCGTCGATCTTGGTGCTCTTGATCGTTACTCGATTGCGGTTTATCCATGCGATCAGCGCTTGTGCAATTGCCCTCGCAAGTAGCATCGATGGCACTCCAACGTAAAGCACCAACGGGGGAAGCTCGCCACTTTCCTGAAGCAGGATTTGTACGTCGGCACCCAGTTCTTGAAGTGAGGTATTCAGTTCTGAAATTGCCGCCAGAGCCGCATCACGATCCCCGGCTTCCTTGAAACTCAACTGGATTTGGTTGGGTCGCATTCCGTGCTCACCCAAAATAGTGCTTTGCGAATTCCTGTTCCTTCTTAGATCCCTTCCGCAACATCTGCATGAGCAACCGACGCCGTACCTTTTCGGGTGTTGTAATCAATAGCGAAACCTTCGATGCTGTGACTGCGACGGATAGTTTGCATGGACCTTTTCAAGTACGTCGTCTTCTTCTTCATTGATCCTTTTCCTTGTTCGTAAAGACTATTCTCCCCACCGGTTGCTTCGTTCCGTTCGTGGTCGAATCCGTTCACAACGATACCACCAAAGCGCACGGGTGCCCACGCCGCACCCAAACAATGGGCGTACAATTATTCCGGGGTGCGTAAACGAACCCAACGGGTATAAAGCTACGGAATGTCTGAACACTTCATCAACCTGACCTGTGCCAACTGTGGCGGCAAACTGGAAGTCTACGATGACATGGAGCGCTTCGCCTGCGGATATTGTGGGTCGGAAATGCTCGTGCAACGTCGGGGCGGAACGGTAATTCTGAAGGCTGTCACGGAGGCCATCCATAAAGTTCAGATCGGAACTGATAAGACAGCGGCGGAATTGGCGATTGTACGTCTCAACAAGGAACGTGAAAAACTGAAGGCCGATTACGCTCAACTGGATGCACAGCGTTCGTCAAGCTCGCTTTGGTCAGGTTGTGGACTTACGCTTGTCATCGTGCTGGCGATTTCCATGATAGCTGTGGTGCCTGAGAAACCCGTACTCGGAATCAGTGGTCTCGTATTGCTGAGCGGCCTGACGGTTTTGATCGTCAAGCAAATTGCTAAGAACAAGAAGAGATGGACGCAGAGGTTAGCTGGGACGAAATCTAAATTCGACCAAACAAACCAAGAGATTGATCGAAACCGGAAGATTGTCCAAGGCTAGTTCGACTCTATCGCTTTCCATCGGCGGTCCAGATGAAGCAGACCCTTTTTTCTTGTGGGGCGTGGCCTGAGAATTCTTACTAGGCCGACCTGCACTAGGCTTGCAGATGTGGATATGAAAGTTCAGTGGACGGCGTGTTGGGCACGTCCAGAAAGTAGACAGACGGTCCTACCGACCTGAGACCCGATTCCATCAGGGATCGGGTTTTCGTTTTTTGGAAAGGTCAGTCCTGCCGTTTGCGGGCTAGCGCTTTCGCATTATGGGAGAATGAACCCAATGCGCCATCGCACATATTTTCGAGAAAGACTATGGCCTAAAATCTGCGAGAAGGGCTGGGCGAAAACAGTGGACAAGGTGATAACAATTCTGGTTGCCGTCCTTGTTCCTGTAGTTGAAGCACTGCGGCAAGGAGCGGTCGATTTCCATAAAATCAATTCGCTGTCGCTAGTGCTGGTTTGGGGCGGGGTGTTCCTGGTTTATATTGCACAGTTGTATGTGCGCTCCCAGCTCGAAATACATGCCGAGGACCAGCGAGCAATTATTGCCAGTCGTAATGCGGCGCAGTCCCATCGCCTTTTTGAACAACTGTCCTACATCAAGGAGAGCTTGCAGGCGCTGGATCCGAATGTATGTCAGCCGCTTCAAGTCAGCGGTCTCAAGATTGCCCAGTGGGAGTTGACGGATATTTTCAAGGACAGGTTTCAGCAACAATACAAAATTGTTCGTAGTTTCGCTGCGAGCGCTGGCTTAGATATTAGAAAAGACAACACCATGAAAGACCCGGTAACACTCTATGATTTCCCGTGCCATTTTAGCCACAAGGAAGTGAAAGAGAATATTGAGGAATACAGCGAAGGATTGCGGATTTACGCTGCCAAGGAGGATGCCGAGTTGGTCAAGGTAGCCAAGTCCTGAATTGACCACACATGATAACTAAGACCCGCTTCCAAACATCTTCTATTCCCGCCTGCACAATCTGCCGTGGATAGAAATCCAGCATGTGGGACCATTTCGAGCGCAGATCGCCGACGCAATCGAATCGCCAGCCGGCTCCTTGCGCGGTGCCGTAGTGCAATGCTTCGGGCTCGTCGAAATTCATCAGCAAATGCGTGGAGGGAAACGCCCGAAGCCATATGTCGATGAGTTGCTTCTGAACCGGCCAGGCGGGCATGTTGTCGCTCCAGCCTTCACCCCAGTAACCAACTGACGAAATATCCACGGTGTCCAGATTCGGGTTCCCGTCATAACGCCGGCCGGCTTCTTCCACCAGCGCGCCCCAGTGTTTCAGATACAGCGCGTCGCTAAAATCCGGCTCCCAGATGGGATCGCCTTCATGGTTGACGCGTTTTGCGCCGGATGTTCGATACCACTGCGGTAGAGGATGCTTTTGGTCGTACGGCATCAGCCGAATCGCCAGAGCCTGACCGTGGCGCGCCGCGTCCGCCAGCGCGCGATCGATGATCTCCCAACGAACCTTACCCTGCTCCGGCTCCAGCGTTTCCCAGAACCAACGGCAGTAAGCGATGGTGCTGGGCGGGAAATCAACCGCGCTTGCGTCCGCGGCCAGCGGTTCAATGGGACCCTCTTCAGACCATTTCACACCCGCGTTCAGGGCGTCGCCGTTGAAGCGCTGGAAGGTTTGAATACCCATCCCGGGATTCACCAGCACATCGTGGATGAGCTTGGGGTGCACGACAACGGTTTGTGCGCCGGCCGCGCTGAAGAGAATCAGAAGTGCAACGCCTGGCTGCCTCGCCTTCATCGGCCTGGCGCCAGCTCTGGCGTGGCGATGTCCTCAACGCCCGACGTTCCATTTATCGAACCATGCCATACGCTGCCTCCAAATGTCGTCACGTAGATTTTCGTTGGATCCGCAGGATCCGGAATCACACGATGGCCCCACTTGAAATTGAAACCCGGGACCCGATTCCAATGCTCGCCGCGGTCCGCTGATCTCCAGACCGACGATTCAAAACCAGCCGCGTACAGAACATTAGAATCGCGGGCGTCCACTGTAATATCGTAAACGTGCTGGTCCCGATCCAGTATCGGGCGCCAGCGTTTTCCGCCGTCTTCGGAAAGATAAATTCCGCCGCCTTCGCCATGCATTCCCGTGGCGCGCGCCCACGCGGCCAGATACAATCGCCGCGTATTCTTAGGATCCACGGCCAGCCCATTCGGTCCATTCACACCGGCCGGCAATTGAACCGGCTTCCATGATTCCGCGCCGTCGATGGATTTGTAGATCGCGCCATCGCCCTCGCCGCCGATACTTCCATTCTCCGACCGGCGCGCAATTAAAACGTAAAGCGCTCCCTCGGCATCGCGCGCCAACCGCCAAGCGAACGGCTCTTTCTGCTGAATGCCGTTATTCTTCAGCATCCACGATTTGCCGCCGTCCTCACTTTTGTAAACCCCCTTGCCGAACGCCGCTGCATACAAGACGCGAGCGTCCGGCGGGCTGGTTGGATCCAACAAAATATGGGTAGGCGCGGTGGGGTCCATGCCTGTGTTCGATTTCACCCAGGTTCGCCCGCCATCCTCAGACCGGCACACACCGCCTTTGTAACTCGTCACTGCATTGTGGCGCCACATCTTGGGACGAGGCAGGTCGTGCGTGTAGCTGTTCACACTCCACATGCGCCCACGAACCTCGGGATCGAATTCCACCCAGTACGTGGTATTCACCCATTGTCTGGGAACGCCCTCGGTGGAACCTTTCCAGGAACGCCCTCCGTCTTCGCTACGAAATAACCCGATGTCCGTGTATGTAATGAACTGGCGCTTCGGGTCGAACGGATCGAAATGAATTCCGTACGACGTCGTTACGTCCAATCCGGATGTGGTCCATGCATCAGCCGGTTCTTGGTGAGAATACTCGGCAGTCCAGGTGGCTCCGCCATCGGCGGTGCGCATGGTCCGGCCAAGATCGGTGCCGTAACAAAGATTCGCATCCTGATCCGCGACGCCGAGCCGCAGCGGATTCTCGCCCCAACCGGGCCCAAAGCGTTTGTCCACCCAGGCATCATGCACGTTCGGGGCTGAGGTTGCCGAGTCCTTCCACACCAGCGTCCAGGTTCGTCCGGAATCGCTGGTTTTCGCGACTCCAATCCAGGTCTTGCCGCCCAATTCAAGGCCGCTATAAGAAAGGTAGGCGATTTGCGGATTATGCAAACTGGTGGCGACCGCGCGGACCTCGGCGCTGGCTCCCGGCAGCCTGCATTTCTGCCAGGTGTGACCGCCGTCCGTCGAAACAAACGCCCCCTGCCGGGCAGTGGCATAAATGGCCGGCGCCGCGTTCTGAGTGAAACCCATCGAAATATCGGTAAACACCACCGAGGCCGGAGCGGGACGATTCTCAACGTTGCTTCCGGATGCGACGGCCACGCCGTGCGGGCCCGCCAAGTACAGTACTCTCGCGCGAACGGGCGAGTTGGCGTCCACCCAGAGGCGGCGTGGGATTTCCGCGAGACCGGCCTGGCGCTGCCAGCTAACTCCCGAATCGTGCGAGACGAACAACGCGGCTTGTTTGTTTTCGGCTTGTCTATTTTCCACGGCGGCGGCGTACAAGATGTTCGAATCCGCCGGATCGATGGCGAGCGCGGCAATTTCTCCCAGCGGATCCGGCTCGGCTATAATCGTTTCGTCCGCATGGTCGGATTCCATCCGAATGCCGCGAATCGCTGCAGGCTTGGGATTGAGCAGCTTCCAAGTGACGCCATCATCGGTGCTTCGCCATAGACCGGTCACCTCGGCATACATGGTTTTGGGAGCGCTCGGGTCGAACGCGAAGAACCGTACCGTTCCCCGCAGGTTGAACATCCTCCAGGAACGCCCTGCGTCATGGGTGATGTAGGCTCCAGTCATATCGCACGAAATGAGAACAGTGTTGCTATCGTGGGGGCTGATGGTGGGATTGTACTGCGCGCCTCCTCCGCCCGGACCGATCACCCGAAAATCGCCGGGGCGCTCCGCCCAACAACTGCCTAGCAGGGCGAATAACAGCGCCATTCGAAAAGTCGCGACCATTTGAGTGTTTCGTCTTCTTTCGATATGCTTCTTTCGTTTACTTTCCGGCAAAAATCCGCAAATGTCAATGCGGGCTTCCGGCCAGGGCGAACCGTTCGGATAAGATGGATATTTCGGACACGGCCCCCATCCCTGCATGAGAAAATGCTGGAAGTGCCGTTCGTGGAGGGGAAGCTGCGTTGAGTAATATTTCT
>JBEKJJ010000394.1:0-5499 GCA_050011295.1 Bryobacteraceae bacterium | reverse complement strand
GTAGCGGCATTCCCGGCCGGCATGTGGATCTGTTTCCTCGCATTCTGGGCGCTTAACATGTACGTGATTTATCGCGGCATCGAAACCATCAAGGTTCTGGAAGGCATCGCCGCGCCGTTTATGCTGGCTGTCGGACTGCTTCTGCTGTGGTGGATCACGAGCAAGGCCGGAGGATTCGGGCCAGTGTTGAGATCGCCCGGCAAATTCAAAACCACTGGCGAGTTCATGAAGTTTTTCATTCCTTCGCTCACCGCAATGGTGGGATTCTGGGCGACAGTCGCTCTCAACATTCCGGATTTCACGCGCTACGCGAAATCGCAGAAGGTGCAAATGTTAGGGCAAGCCTTGGGATTGCCCACGGCGATGACGCTATATTCATTCATCGGTGTGGCAGTGACCTCGGCATCGGTCGTACTGTTCGGCCAGGCCATCTGGGACCCGGTAGCGCTGCTCGGCCGATTCCATCAGCCTGTGGTCGCATCCATCGCGTTGGTGGCATTGCTGGTAGCCACTTTGAATACGAACGTCGCCGCCAACGTGGTCTCGCCTTCCAATGATTTTTCAAACTTAAATCCACGCTTGATTTCGTTCCGGACCGGAGGGTTTATCACGGGTGTGCTCGGAGTCCTGATGATGCCGTGGAAGCTGCTGGGCGACTACAGCGCCTATATTTTTGGATGGCTGGTAGGTTATTCAGGATTGCTGGGACCGATTGCCGGAGTCATGATCGCCGATTATTTCGTCGTGCGCCGCTGCGATCTGAATGTAGACGATCTCTATCGCCGCAATGGTCTCTACGAGTACGATCGCGGCGTGAATTATCGCGCGGTGCTGGCGCTTGGCCTCGGGATTATCGTGGCATTGCTAGGCTTGGTTCTGCCGCCAGTTCGCTGGCTGTACGATTACGCCTGGTTTGTGGGATTCTTGGTAGCGGGTGCGGCCTACATCATCCTGATGCAGCGCGTGCCCTCGGCCGCTCGCGGCTGGATTGGAGAAGAAACATGATTGGTACTGAAGCAGCTCTCGAGACCGTGTCGTTTTATGTGAACGGGAAATGGGAAGGCGTTGGAAACCGGCCGGTGCTGCCGGTGACGAACCCTGCCACGGGCGCGGCCATCGCGCAGGTAGCTTACGCATCGGCCGCGGATGTGGATCGCACTGTTCAGGCGGCTCACGCTGCTTATCTCAAGTGGCGCGAGGTTCCCGTAGTGGAACGGGTTCAACCGTTTTTCCGGTATAAGGCGCTGCTCGAAAAACACGCGAACGATCTGGCCGCCGCGTTGACTGCCGAAAACGGCAAAACAGTTGACGACGCCCGCATGGAGGTGCGCCGGGCGATCCAAATGGTGGAAGTTGCCTGTGGCATGCCCAGCCTGATGATGGGCGATTCTTTGAACGATGTATCGAGTGGAATCGATAGCCATACTATTCGACAGCCCATCGGTGTCTGCGCGGGCATCACGCCGTTTAATTTCCCGGCGATGGTCCCGATGTGGATGTGGCCGTTCGCCATCGCGTGCGGTAATACGTTCGTGCTGAAGCCTTCCGAAAAAGTTCCGATGACGCCCACCATGGCTACTACGCTGCTGCACCAAGCCGGGCTTCCGGAGGGCGTTTTCAATTTGATTCATGGCGACAAGATCGCCGTGGATGCGTTGTTGCATCATCCATTGGTGCGCGCTGTTTCTTTCGTTGGATCGACGCCGGTGGCCAAATACATTTATCAGACCGCGGCCGCGGAAGGGAAGCGCGTACAGGCCCTGGGCGGCGCGAAAAATCATTTAGTCGTGATGCCTGATGCCGATCTTCCAAAAAGCGTGGATGCCATTATCGGCTCCGCGTTCGGCGCCGCAGGCGAGCGATGCCTTGCGGGGAGCGTGCTGGTGGCTGTCGGTGAAGTAGCCGACCCACTGCTCAAATTGTTAGCCGAAAAAGTGAGCGCAATGAAAGTGGGCGATGGCTCCCAGCAAGGCGTGGACATGGGGCCGTTGGTGACCAAAGATCACAAGGCGCGCGTGGAGGGATACATCGATAAAGGCGTTACAGAGGGCGCCAAGCCGCTTCTGGACGGCCGCTCCGTGAAGTGCGAGGGCGAAGGATTCTTCCTAGGGCCCACGATTTTTGACAATGTGCGTCCGGAGATGACTATCGCGCGCGAGGAGATTTTCGGACCGGTGCTTTCGGTAATTCGCGTGAAGACGTTGGACGATGCCATTGCGCTCGTGAACAGCTCGCGCTTCGGCAACGCCACGTCGATATTCACTGGCAGCGGAAAGGCGGCGCGTGAATATTCATCGCGTGTCGAGGCTGGGATGGTGGGAATCAACATCGGCGTAGCGGCGCCCATGGCCTTCTTTCCATTCGCCGGCTGGAAGAATTCCTTCTTCGGCGATTTGCATGCGCACGGCAAAGACGCTGTCATGTTTTATACCGAGCAAAAAGTATTAATGACCCGCTGGTTTTGACACAGTGGTTCTGAAGATCCGTTCCCGCAATGTTGTCCTGCCCGACAGCGTTCGGCCGGCGTCCATCGAGATCCGAGACGGCCGGATCGCTGCAGTCGAGCCTTATGATCGTGGCGCCGACATTGACGCCGGCGATGACTACATTCTCCCTGGTTTGGTGGACACACACGTCCACATCAACGAGCCCGGGCGCACGGACTGGGAAGGTTTTCGATCAGCCACGCGGGCAGCCGCGGCCGGCGGCTACACCACGCTGGTGGACATGCCGCTTAACAATCTTCCAGCTACCACGACGGTCGAGAATTTGCGCGCCAAAGAATCCGCCGCGCTCGGAGAGTGCATGGTCGACTACGCGTTTTGGGGCGGCGTGGTTGCGGATAACCAAGAACATATCGCCGCGCTCGCCGAAGCCGGTGTGCGCGGCTTCAAATGTTTCCTGGTTCATCCGGGCATTGATGGATTCACGATGGTAGATCGCCGGCAGCTTGAGGCTGCGATGCCAGCGATTGCCGATTCAGGTGTGCCGCTGCTCGTCCACGCGGAGCTTCCAGGACCGATCGAAGCGGCCAGCGAACATCTGGATAATTGGCAGCGATACTCCACTTACCTTGCTTCGCGGCCGGATGCGGCCGAGGTGGAGGCGATTCGTCTGATGATTGAGCTGTGCCGCAAATATAAATGCCGCGTCCATATCGTTCATTTGTCATCCGTCGAGGCTCTGCCGGATTTGATAACTGCTCGCGCGGGAGGTTTACCAATCACCGTTGAGACGTGCCCGCACTATCTGCACTTCGCCGCCGAGGAGATTCCCGATGGCGCGACACTCTTCAAGTGCGCACCGCCCATTCGATCGCATGCGAATCGCGAGCGGCTTTGGCGGGCTCTCATAGATGGCGATATCGACCTCATTGCCACCGACCATTCGCCGTGCCTGCCGGAAATGAAACGCGGTAACTTCCTGGACGCCTGGGGTGGTATCGCATCGCTACAGCTCGCGCTCTCGATCGTATGGACCGATGCGAAGAAACGCGGCATCCCGCTGGAACAAGTGGCGCGCTGGATGAGCCAGCAACCGGCCAACTTGGCGGGGCTCCAAAATCGCAAGGGAGCCATCCGTCCAGGGCTTGACGCGGACCTAGTGGTCTTCGATCCAGATGCCAAGCAGACAGTGGACCCAGCAGCATTGCAGCATCGCCATCCCATCACGCCCTACGCCGGTGCGACACTGGAAGGCATCGTTCGAATGACGTTCGTCCGTGGCAAAAAGGTTTACGATCGCGGCTGGTTCGCGGATCCACCGAAAGGCCTGCCATGCTACCCGGATTGATTGACCTGGCATCGGAGCTAGTAGGCGGCAGTGTGATCGCCGCCAGCGACGAATTCTTCGCGTCCAAGGATAACCTGATCCTGGCGGCTGCGCCTATCTTCATTCCCGACAAATACACGGAGCGCGGCAAATGGATGGACGGTTGGGAAACGCGCCGAAAGCGGACGCCAGGGCACGATTGGTGCATCATCAAGCTGGGCACTCCCGGCATCGCGCGCATTCTGAACGTCGACACTAGCCACTTCCTGGGAAATTTCCCGGCGCACTGTTCCGTGGACGGCGCAGACGTCAACGGCGAGCCGGATGACACCGATTGGATTCCCGTGTTGCGAAAATCGCGCCTGGAAGCCGGCAGGCAGAACATTTTCGACGGCGAAAATCCGGGACGCTTGACCCACGTTCGCCTCAACATTTTCCCGGATGGCGGCGTGGCCCGGCTGCGCGTCTTTGGCGATGTGGTTCCTGATATCGAGAAGCTCAAATCATCGCTTGAGCCGGTGGATGTCGCTTCCGTGATCAATGGCGGGCGCGCCCTTGCGGCCAGCGATGAGTTCTTCGGCTCACTCCAAAATCTGATCCTGCCTGGCCGTCCCATCAACATGGGCGGAGGATGGGAGACGCGGCGTAGACGCGGGCTCGGTTACGACTGGATCATCATCCAGCTAGGTGTGGCGTCGCTCATCCAGCAGATTTCGGTCGAGACCGAACATTACAAGGGAAACTATCCGGACCTGTGTTCCATTGACGCCTGTTTCGCTCCCGATGCGCTGGCGCAGAACCTAATTACCGGTAAAGTGGCCTGGAGGGAAATCCTGCCGGCGTCGAAGCTGGAGGCGGATGCCGTGCGCGTGTTCGAGAGCGAGCTTACGCCCACGGGTCCGGCAACACACGTTCGGTTGAATATTTACCCGGACGGAGGAATCAGCCGCTTGCGGGTATTCGGCAAAATTGTAGAGTAGAAGTGATGTTCCAGACCGTCGGCAAACCCGTTCCGCGGAAGGAGGGACGGGAGAAAGTCACCGGTCAAGCCAAGTACGTGGACGACCTCACCTTCCCCGGCATGCTGATGGGCGCGACGGTGCGAAGTCCGGTGGCTCGCGGTCGAATCCGCAGTATCGAATTCCCGGACGGCCTGCCCTGGGAACAATTCGCGATCGTCACCGCGAAGGATATTCCGGGCCAGAACTCCGTCGCGCTGATTTCTGACGATCAACCTTATCTCGCCGACGGATTTGTGAATCATCCCGAAGAGCCGGTGGTGCTGCTGGCGCATCCGGACAAATATTTAGTAGAAAAAGCGCGCCAGGCTGTGCGCCTCAATATCGATCCTCTGCCGGCTATTTTTGGAATTGAAGAATCACTCGCCAGGCAACAAATCATTTGGGGCGAGGACAACATCCTCAAGAAGTTCGTTATCGAGAAAGGCAATGTAGAGAGCGTTTGGGCGCAAGCGGCGCACATCATCGAAGGCGAATATCGCACCGGCGCGCAGGAACAGCTTTATATAGAGACCAACGGTATGATCGCTGTTGCGTCACCTGAAAACGGCATCACCATCTGGGGTTCCATGCAATGCCCCTACTACGTCCACAAGGCGTTGCTGAAGGCATTTCCACTGCCTCCGGAGAAAATTCGCGTCATTCAGATGGAAACCGGCGGAGGGTTCGGCGGCAAGGAGGATTATCCTTCCATGTTGGCCGGCCACGC
>JBEKJJ010000393.1:0-5511 GCA_050011295.1 Bryobacteraceae bacterium | reverse complement strand
TGGGTGCTTAGGCGATTTCCCAGTTGCTTGAGAATCTCGTCTCCGCACAGGTGTCCGTGATCGTAGTTGACCCGCTGAAATGTATTGAGGTCGAACAACAGGACGCAGAATTCGCGGCTCGCGGCGACGCGTGCTTCGAGTTGACGATTGAATTCCCGGCGGTTGGCGATGCCGGTCAAGGGATCGACGGAAGCGAGAAATTCCACTTCGCGCAGTTTGTCCTGGAACTCCGCAAGTTTTGCCTGCAGATGTGCGTTGGCAGCGCGGCCGTCCTGTTCCATGGATTCCACGAATCCACGCAGCTCCACGGCTTGCCCGGCGGCCAGCGCGCGGTCGCCCGATCGCGCCACCTGTTCCATTTGTTCCACGAACCGGGCCAGCCGTCCGATATATTTTTCATTGCGGACCGCGACGGCGCTCTCGTTCTGTGCCAGCAAGGCCAGAGCCTTGGCCACATCCTCAGCCAGGACATTGTTGTACTGGCGCGCTTTTTCCGAAAAGTCGATTAGCTCGGAGTGCAGCGCGTTGCGGCTTTCTTCGAGCGTCTGAACGCTGGCGTGATAAGCCACGCGGCTTCGCAAGCGAACCAATTGATCGTGACAGGAGGCGCCGATTTCGCCGCATAGGCTGGCTACGGTTTCAGCGATATCCAGAATCGATGCCAGGTAACAATCCAGCGCGGCGTCGGATTCGAGTTGGGGTTGTTCCGGCGAACTCATCGGCGAAAATCCGTTAGGGCTTGGAGGCGGGTTTGGGAGCTTCCGGAGGAGGAGCTTTGCGGTCGAAGCCGTCCTGATAGGCCTCCACGCCGCGTGAGGGAACCGCGATCTTGATTACTTTGCGGTTGTCATCCACCCAAAAATCCAGGCTGAGGGGCTGGCCATCGGGAGGGGTTCCAGTGACGGTGAGGTGGTTCAGCTCGGCGGTCTTGCCGGCGAACTCCACGGTCTCGCGGCCCTTGAAAACCACCGTGCCGGGAACTTCGGCTTGGCCGAGGATGTAGATGGGCATCTGCTGCGGATCCTGATTTTTCATTTCCGCGCGCATGGCGAGCAGGCTCCAGGGGTAGAGCGGGAAATTCGCGCTCACCACTAGCGCGTTCGGCGATACGGCGTCCTCCTTGCTTTGCGGACCTTGTCCGGAGTCCATCTGGTTCCTGGCTTTGCCATCCGCAAACGTTGTTGTGACGTTCATCTGCACCTGGCCGAGCTTGCCTTTGGCCACGGCATCCAGCGGCTGGAATTTTTCGTCGGTGTCGATTTTGAATTGCTCGATGTCGATTTTGATGGGTCCGATGGCGGCGTTGGCGGAGCCGTTCACTTCGATCTTGCCGTGCGATTTCTGGACTGTGTAGGTCTCGGTGGCGATGGGTTTGCCGGTCATATAGAGAGTCAACTTGCCGCCGTTGGAGGGCCCAGCGCTCGATGACGATGTTGCGGCAGCGGGCGCGGATTGCGAAGCGACGGCCGGTTTCTTCTGCAGGGCCTTGATGTCGTCCGGCATATCGAACCGGTCTTTCGGCATGTCGACATTGAATTCCACGCTCTGGACCGTGATTTGAAACTCCTGGCCGGCGAATTTGTTGCTGATCTTGTGCGCGGACAGTATGTCGCCTTCCTTCCGGTAGTCGTCCGCGAACACCTCGGCTGAGATGTCGCCCATTTGCGTGGCTCGAGTGGTAGCGGTTTTGATCAACAAGCCGGATTTCTTGTCGTAGAAGTGCGTAGTGGGATTGCCTTGGGGGGGAGTCAGCACCACTTTGTAGCATTCGTGGTCCTGCACAGTTTCGACACCGGTGGTCTCGGCCTTGGTGTACAGTTTGCGCCACTGGATAGCTGAGTTGAAGGTTGCGTCACGGAGAGCGTCCGATTTCTCGATGCCTTGTTTGATTCTAGGACCTTGCATCGCGGAATTTTCCCAGGCCACATCGCCGGAGGTTCCGGAGTCGAACTTTCCAACGCCTTCGATGTCGATGGTGACGCGGATCTGGTCCGGCTCAGCCTGGTAGACCGTCATGGTCCCCTTCAAGCCACGGCCGGTGAATTCCAGGTTGCCGTGCATAACTTCGTTGTGGTGCTTTTCGAAGGCGGCTTTACCGCCCACCACTTCGACAAATCTATCCAGGATGGTTTCGGCTTTGGGCAGCTCGTCGGCGGCTGCGAAAAAGGGCGCGGCGGTGAAAAGAAGAGCGAGCGCAAACTTGTGCATGGCGATTCCTTGGCTGAACCTTAAGTTTGGCACAGACGGGAAGTTTGGCACAGACGGGCTGGCTGGCACCGGCAGCGCATGGCGCTGCCCCACACTATTTGTCGGTGCTGCAGGTTTCGCCGACCCACTTGGCGGTGAAGGACGAATTGATGTCCATGTTTCCGCTGTCGCCGGTGAGGGTCATCTTGACAGTGCCTTTGACGTGTTCGGAGTCCAGGGCCTCGAAACGCAGGGTTCCGCTCGATTTTCTGTTGTTCCGGTTGCATTCCACATGGATCTCCTGCATGCTGCTGGTGGAAGTGACCAGCGTATTGGTGCAGGCTTTGTCGTTGTTTCCGAATGTTAGCGGTTGATCCAGCTTTTCCTTTTTCACGCAGCTCTTATGAAGGATGGTGCGGCCGCTGAGAGACTTGGTCTGCTCTTCGAGCCGGGCGCGCTGCTCGGGCGTCATTCTGGCCAGCGCCTCCACGGGAATTGGCGGACCGCCGTTCATAGCCACGTTCAGGCTGGCCTCCCATTCGCCGGTCTTGACGTCCAGCGGGTGAAACGTTTCGGCCGCCCAGCCAAAGGTGCAGCAAGCTGCCAGAGCACCTACCAGGCACCCCAGACCAAGTGCAATTTTTGTTATCAAACGAACCTCCGTATGTTTATTATGGACGAACGGAGTCGCGAGACGGTGCAAGTGAATCCCATGAGCGGACATACGGAAATACCTTACTCCGCCGAAATCGAACAAATCACGGCCGGGTGAGCTGGCAGGTGAGTTGCTGGATGCCAGGGCGCAGGAGTGTCGAGAGATCCAACGGGAGGCAAATATGCCAAGAGTGGAACGCATTCGCGATTTTTTGTCGGGCCCGCTGACGCCGGCCTACATCGACCAAAAGGGCGGCGAAGGGTGGAAACCAGTGGTGGTGATCTGGGAGCGGCAAGTGGAGGGCGGAAAACCTGAACCGGCCAATATCACAGAGCAGGTGCCCTACGGCCTGAAGATTTCCGAGGATTGCCTGCAACTGGAGCAGGACATCCAGGAGAAGGAGGCGCTGGTGGTGATGCTGGAAATGATCATCCAGGAGAAGCCGCTGACCGAGATTTCCGCGTCCTTGAACCAGCGCGGGTTTCGAACCCGGTACAACAACATGTGGACTCCCGGGGCGGTTTTTGACATGTTGCCGCGGCTGATTGAAGTGGGTCCACGGGTGTTCACGAGCGAAGAGTGGGTGGCGCGGAGAGGAAGATTGATGAACGCCGTTTGACGGCTGCGCGGTTCTTCGGTTCTTCTGTTCTTCAGTTCCTCGGTTCGTCGGCTAGACGCGGTCTCGCCTGCTGCGCGAACTGAAGAGCCGATGAACTGACCACATCATCCCGTGCCTGGATGAAACCTGTCGCGACTGGGCTGTTCTTCGGAGTGCGCCATCACAAAGGGAACGAAGTTCCAAGTCCTGGCAGACCTCAGCGACGGGACGTGGGCCGGTTGAAAACCAGACTCGGACCAGTAGAGCCGAAGAAACTGAATGCAATCCTTAAAGCTGGAAGGCAAAATCAGCTATACGCAACGAGCTATTTCACTGGCGCCGTCCAGATGGAGTGGCTTGGTTACACCATGTGGACCGCGCCGGCGGGAGTTCCTTCGGCGCCGGAATACAAGGATCTGCCGCCAAGCCGTTGAACTGCCTGCTTCCCGGTAGGAGCGGCTTGACGAGGTCTCCTGATCGGGCAGTGCGTCTTATCACTCACCTTTCGGGTGAGGTTCATCACCCCGAACAACTGTTTCCGCTCTTTTATTGAGAATCGTTGCCGTTTCGCACGCGCTTAAGACGGGCACGCGCGTGCACGATTTTTCGCGACCGATCGGGTCGTGCCGTCAATCTTCTGCGGCGGACAGTCGCACGGAAGAACGAATTCACTGCCTCGATTACTGCAGGTAGACGCACTGCGTCTACCAAGTCCCGCCAGACGACCTACCTTCGACGGGAGGCTCGTTGGCGTTGCGGCCGCTATTTGTTTATCACTGCCGCAAATCAACCCTTACGGGAAGGGACGCGGATCAAATGGCGATCAACCGGGGAACCGGCAAACGGGATTTCGATCAGTTGGAACGCAGGAGAATCAAGGCGGCCAAATTGCTCGATCAAGGACTCAGCCAGGCGGAAGTAGCGCGCCGGCTAAAGGTGAGCCGAGAGAGCGTGCGGCGCTGGGCGAATCGGATCGAAGCCGGAAGCCCGGCGCTTGGGTTGAGCAAGGCTGGGCGAGCTGGCCGAAAGCCGAAGCTTGGACCGGCTGAGCTAACGAAACTGAAGGCAATTCTGCGAGCTGGCCCTCGAAAGTCCGGCTTTCCGACGGGTGAGTGGAGCCTGAGGCGCGTCGCAAGCGTGATTCGCAAAGAGTTTGCGGTGAAATATCACACACGGCACGTGTCCTGGATCTTACGCAATCGATTGGGTTTGTCCCTGGATGCGCTCTAGGCGGCCTTCCACGAGCTTCGATTTGCCTTGCTATAGTTGTCACCCTATTATATGATCGATGAGTATCACCAAGCCGCAGAGTTCTTCCTTTGGAGAGCGATTTGCGGGCGCCGTCCACGCGAAGCGGCTTGGTGGAGTGCTACTGGCGCGTAGGTGTTGCTGGCGCGCAGGGATGGATGATCATATCCCGGTCCTTGGCTCGGCTCCCACCCAGGAGGTACGCTGCATGAGTGAAGTTCCTCAAGACAGCGCCAGACCGAGTCGGCAACTCTGCTATCGCGCCAACGATGCTGTGGAGGTTGCTTATGACGCCGGTGCTCCAATTCGTATCTCGGGCCGGGTTCGGGAAATCTCAGACAAAGTAGTGTCTGTAGAGCTCCGCTCGGCCGTTGGGAGAGGCATTAGCATCCGAATCACGTTTCAGGCGAAGCTAGTTATCTTCGGCGAGGTCCGTCTGTGCACGCGCTCAGACGATCACTTCCGAGCGGAGATAGTGGTTCAGGATATGATCCGTTCTTCGAGCTCGTCCGACCAACATCTCGAGGACGGCGAGCTTTCCCAGTATCTGGCGGGTGAGGGACTTGCGGTCCCCGAAGTCATCGCGCTGCACGACCACCTGGCGAAATGCGAAGAATGCTCGGCTCGCCTCGATCGGTTAGCGCCAGGCCGGTGATCCCTTCCGCATTAGCCTCACAACGTCGTTTGCTCCGCCTGCGTGGTAGCGGCTTGGCGTGGTTCCCAGTTCACGGCGAAACATCGAAATGAAGGCGCTGGGGCTGTCGTAGCCGGCTTCCAGCGCAACGTTGGTTACCGGCTCGCCTGCCGCGAGCAATCGCAGTGC
>JBEKJJ010000392.1:0-5525 GCA_050011295.1 Bryobacteraceae bacterium | reverse complement strand
CTAATCCTTCCACTACTCATCACCGCCGCCTGTTGCGCGCAACAAGTTGTAACGCCCACCACCCAGGAACCCGTTGGCCCACCGTCCGGCGACAACGCATCCGATTACAACATCGTCAACTCCTTCGAGACCGGCTACCGCTTCACGTCCATCGGAGGCAATCTCGACGAATACAAGAGCCAGGTGAATTACCCCGCCGGGCTGCGATTGCTCGGAAGCTCCTTTGGCATGTACTCGCGCGATGGCCATGGCACGTATTTCGACGAACTCACGCTCTCGACTGTCGGCCTGGGAGGCGATCCTTACGAATCCGCCACGCTGCGCATTGCTAAAAATAACCTATATCGCTTCGATATGACCTGGCGGTTGAACGATTATTACAATCCCGGCCTGATCAGCGCGGGTCAAACGGGCGGCAACTTTCGGGATACGCGCTACACCTCGCAGGATGACGATCTCACCCTGTTCCCGCAGTCTAAAATCAAATTCTTCATCGGATATTCGCGCTCCGTGCAGGAGGGTCCGGAGATCACTGCCGTCGGCGCCTTCGTAGCAGTTCCCGTAACGACGCCTGGAACGGCGCCTGGAACGGCGCCTGTGCCCGCGCCGACTCCAAGCTCTACTCCGGACACGGCCTTATTCACCTCACTGCGCGATGCCACCAACGAATATCGCCTGGGCAGTGAATTTCAACTTCTGGGAGTCACCGTCAACTTTATGCACGGTTGGCAGGATTTCAAGGAAGATTTCATGACGCCTCCCCAAGTAGCCGGCACGCCCACCACGCTATTTACGAATCCCTACCACGGCACCAGCCCGTATTGGCGCGTGGGGCTTTTCACCAATCGGAAATGGTTCAGCGTCAACGGCCGCTTCACATATACAGGCTCGCGCCGCGCCTATATATCGGATCAAAGCCCCTTCCTCCCCGGTGCATCCGGGCCCAACCTGGCCGGTTTACAGGTGGTGAGCATGGGGACCGGCAATCGCCCAGCCGCCACCGGCAATCTCAGCATCAGCTTTCTTCTGGGACCAAAGCTCACCCTTACCAACAGCACCGGTGTCTACAACATCCGCACCGAGGGAGATTCCGAATTCCTGCAATTGAACAATGGAACCGGACAGTTCGTGGTCCAGGACTTTCAATATCTCGGCATCCGCACCATCACCAATCAAACCGATTTGAACTATCGGATGCGCAAGTGGATCGGCTTCTTCGCCGGATATCATTACTCCGACCGTTCCATTAACAGCGTCCTCACTCTGGGCATGCCGGCCTACGAGCAAACCAGCATTTTGAACGCAGGCGTGTTCGGCGTGAGAATCCAGCCGCTAGCGCCGCTCACCATCCTGCTGGACGGCGAGGTGGGACACGCCAATCGCCCCTTCTCTCCCAAGAGCGACAAAAATTATCAGACGCTGAACGCGCGAATTCAATACAAAAAGAAAAGCCTCATGCTCTCGGCCTACGCGCAATCGAACTACAACAACGATTCGATTACGCTCACCGCCTACAGCTCTCACGCCCGAACCTATGCCGCGAACGCCTCCTGGTCGCCGCTCGGCTGGCTGTCATTCAATGCTGATTATGTGAAGCTGCACCTGGACACTTTGGGCGGTCTTTCATTTTTCGATAGCGGCACCCTGCTCGAGAATCAATACTCGCTCTACATCAGCAATCTGCAGACCGGAAATATTGGCCTACGGTTCGCGCTCGGAAAGCGCGTCGATTTGTACACCGGCTACAGCCACATTCAGGATACTGGCGATGGCCGCAACAATCCGCTCGGAACCGGATTCGGCACCACCATCCCGGCATTCCAGGCCGCGCAGACGTTTCCCATGAAGTTTTTGTCGCCGCTCGGCCGCGTTTCCGTGAAGATCTCGAATCGGGTCCGCTGGAACGTCGGATATCAATACTATGGCTATCACGAGGATTTTTTCGCCACTGGGGATTTCCTTCCGAGTAACGCCTACCGCGCCACCACAGCCTATTCCAGCTTCCTGTGGTCGTTCTGATAACGCCGTTTCGGATTATTGTAGCCCCGCGCGTCAGGTAGCCCCGCGCGTGAGCAAGGGGACCAGCGCGGAGCCTCTGAGCGCGGGTCTACTGCAGCTTCACGCCGCACATCTCACCCAGCCGCGTCTCCGTAGCCTTGACGCGCCCGGCCACCAGATTCAGCGTGCGCCGAAGCATTTCCGCCCCCAGCTCCGAATCCGCGCGCAGGGCGGCCGAAAGGCGTTCACCGTCCAAACACACCGCGCGGGACGCTTCCCGTGCACGTACTTGAAATAACGTATCGTGGTGATCTAAAAGTGAGGACCAACCGAACGCATCTCCCTCCTTGAGAATCTGCACCCAAACGACATACGTTCGCGTACCCACCTCGATGCAAACACTCCCCGAGAGCAGCAGATAGAACTGCTTGGATTGCTGCCCGGCCACCAGGATCACTTCATCCTCCCGAAAGCTCACCTCGTGGGCGAGTTCAGCCAACTTCGCAATCTGGGGATCGGTCAGTCCGGAAGTGAACGCATGTTCACGCAAGGTTTCACAAAGTGTCATAGCGGTCACAGGAAACGCGATAGGTGCTTGCGATGTGGGCAATTGGACGGCCAGCGTCATGCGCCCAAAAGTCAATAGGATAGCTGGAATGGGTCTTGGCATCCAAGCCTTTGTCCCCAGGCATTGCGCCTTTTCACCCAGTTCGCCCAGTTAACCTGAACGGATTCTTTGCGCTACGCGTCAATCGTAGTTGAACCTCTTTCGGCTCATCCCCTTCCTCCTCATACCCTTGGCGGCATCGAACGCAGCCTCTGTAATCCAAGCCGTTACCGATGCGGCCAGCTTCGGGCCCCGAGTGTCGCCGGGGTCGCTCGCCACCATCTTCGGAACTGGCTTAGCCAGCTCGACATTAAACGCTGCAAGCCTTCCCCTGCCGACCACCTTGGCCGGAGCCAGCGTGATCGTTAGCCAATCGGAGGTTTCCTCCCAGGCGCCCCTGGTCTACGCCAGCCCCACCCAGATCAATTTCCAGGTTCCAAGTAGGTTAGTCGCTGGGACAGCCGCGCTCTACGTCACTCTAGGCGGGGGCCAGAGCTTAATCTTCAACTTCACAGTGGTGACCGCATCTCCTGCACTCTTCCAAAGCACCAGCAATCAAGCCGCCGCACAGAATGCGGATCATTCCGCGAATAGCAGCTCGAACCCGGCCGCCGAAGGATCGGTAGTGACCGTGTATCTTACCGGCCAAGGTCCCGTGGATCATCCCGTGGCGGACGGAAAGCCGGCCGTAACTTCGCCCTTGGCCCACGCAACATCCACAGTCTCAGCAACTATCGGCGGAGTCGCGGCCACCGTTCAATTCCTGGGCCTTGCGCCGGGGTTCGTCGGTTTGGCTCAGGCGAACATCCAAGTGCCCAGTCTCGCCAAGGGAAATTATCCGCTGGTAATCACCGTGGGTGGCTTTGTCAGCCCTTCCGCCGTGCTCTCCGTTTCCGGTTCCGGAACCGCGCCTCCCAGCTTCCTGAGTCTGGTGGGCAGCTTGAGCTTCGGCAACGCCGGCGCAAGCAGCCTGGTGGTCTACAACAACATAACTTATGTATGCAACGCCAACCAGATCATCATCATCGACACCAGCGACGTAACCACTCCCGTTTATGATGGCGAATTTGGCGACTCCGTTCTGAACGGCAATGGCGGAAAATGCGCGCTCAACCTCGATACCACCACGCCAATCCTAGTCGACCTGCTGGGACCCGGCACCGCGCCCAACTTCGCGGTTTATAACGTCACCACCCCCACTGATCCGGTCCTGCTGGGCACAATCGCTCCGCTTACGTATACTTTCCTCGCCGATCTCACTTTTGTCGGGACCGCCGGTTTCTCCAGCACCAGCTGGTTCACCACCGATAGCGCGAACGATATCACCGCGCTCCACGGCGATTTTCTCGCGTTCGATTTTTCCGCTTTACTGCCGCAACTGGTTTCGTCCCTGGTGCCCAACGCAGATCAGCCCGCTTCCAATAATCTGAACCCGCGTCCGAACGCGCTAGCGCTGCTGCCGGCGGGCTTGGCAACAGTTTACTCTGCCACCACCACGGCCACTGGGGACAGCACCGTAGGCAGCGCTGCGCTGGACGTCATCGACGTGAGCAATTTGGAGAGCCTGCAGGGAATCGATCGCGTTACCGTGGCCGATGCCTCGATTTTCCTGGGCATGGCCTACGACACCACGCTGCTCTTAGTAACCGGCAACACCACCGGGTTTCGCAATCCAGGCGTCCCGGATTTCAACCTCACCGGCACGCTGACCGTGACCACCATGGATATCTCGAATGTCCAGAATCCCGAGCCGATCGCCACTGTGGTCACCAAGATCCAAACCACGGGAACGTATTCGGTGGAACCTTTTGGTTCGGATGTTTTCGTATTTGCCCTGGTCAATAATTCGCCAGAAACAGATCCTACCGGGCCCGGGAATCTAATGATCGTAGATGCGCGGACCAGCAGCGCCCCCGTGCTGTATCCCTTCGTGACACAATTCGGCCTAAGCGGAATCGCGGCGTCAAACGGCTATTTGTTGGTTCCCAATCAAAACGGCCTGAGCATTTATCAGATCAGCATCCCGTAGCCCGTGGCGCACGCACTTTTGCGTGCTGCATCGACACTCGTGTCGATGTTCGCCCTACGCCCGAGATGAGTCTCGGCGCAGCACGCAAGAGTGCGTGCGCCACGCGGGCTTCAACGGAGTCGGTGATTCAGTGAAATGGCGTCCCCAAGGGGATTCGAACCCCTGTTATCGCCGTGAAAGGGCGGTGTCCTAGGCCGGGCTAGACGATGGGGACGTGTCGGAGGGCCTACAAACACTAATGTAGCACGCCGCCCGCGGTCTACAGCGTCTTCAAATACGCGATGACGTTGGCTTTTTCAGCTTCCGACAGCAGGTCCGCATAGGAGGGCATGCCATTGCCGCCGGCATTGATCATCGCCTTGACGTTCTCTTCGGTGACCTTCTTGCCGTTCTTCAGCTTGTCATGCTTAAAGAGCCCCTTGAGCGACGGGCCGATCTTCTTCTCGTCCGTGTCGGTGTTGTGACAGACGCCGCACTGCTCAAACACCTCTTTACCCTTCGCGGGATCACCCTTGGTGTCTGCCCCAACCAGCAATCCGGCCAGCAGCAACCCGCCGGCGCCCAAGCTCAAAAGCGATTTACACATTCCGAGAACTCCTCCAGATTGGACTAATCTTCCAGTCTACAATCTTCGGTGCGGTGTGTCATCCCGAGCCTGCTACGCTAAAGTCGTATGGAAGTACATCTGACCCCCGACCAGGAGGCGTTTATCCGCCAAGCCATCGAAGCTGGCCGGTTGCACCGCAAAGAAGACGCGGTGCAGGAAGCGATGTCCCTCTGGGAGGAGCGCGAACGGCGACGCTTCGAAATACTCGCCTCAGTCGATCAGGCCGAAGCATCGTTGGCGCGTGGCGAAGGCCGGCGAATCACTTCGCATGAGGAAGTGACCCA
>JBEKJJ010000391.1:0-6954 GCA_050011295.1 Bryobacteraceae bacterium | reverse complement strand
GCACGCGTCCGGACCTGAAGAACGTGGTCCAATCCATGGATGCCGACGATTTGAGCATCAAGCAGACCAACGACAACCTTCGCCCGAATCTATCTTTGAGTGCCCAATACGGCTCCCAGGGCCTGGGCGGAATTAACTACCCCGGAACGAATCTCATCAATCCCACCACACCCGTGCTTCCGATACCGGGCGGCCTTGGCGATGCTCTGGCGGGCACTTTTGGATTCAGCAATCCCACGTATGGATTCGGCTTGACACTGCAACTGCCCATCAAGGATCGCCAGACTGCGGCCAATCTGGCCGATGCGCTGGTTCAGAAGAAAATCGACGCTTACACCAAGCGATCCACCGAAGAAAATATCCGGCTGCAGGTGCTCACCGCCGTGCAGTCGTTAAACAGCGCGAAAGAAGGAGTCCGTATTGGGACCATCGCGCGCGATTTGGCGCGCAAGCGTGTAGAGGCCGATCAGAAACGTTACGAGCTGGGCGCCACCACGCTTTACTTCGTGCTATCGTCGCAGACCGACTTTATCACCGCGGAATCGAACCTGGTGAACCAGATCATCAACTATCGCCGCAGCGAGCTGAATTTGCTGCAGCGAACCGGGCAGTTGTTGGAAGAACGGGGCATTGTCCTCGAGCCATAGCGCCTAACCACCTGGATGCTGCAACGCTTCCGCGATGGCGCTATGGCCCATCTTCGTCGCCCAGGCCAGCGGCTGGGCCCATGCTTCTGCGGCCGGTTCAATCAGCGGTGCGCCCCGGGCGATCAGCAGCTCAACCATCCCCTTGCGTCCCCAACGGCAGGCCCAGCCCAAAGGCGTCGATTGCAACAGATCGTCCCGCAGGTCCAGCCTGGCGCCATGATCCAGAATCATAGCGGCAAAATGCGCCCGTTCTAACTCCGTAGGGCCTGGGCGCGCGGCCGCGAAATGCAACACCGTGGCGCCCATCCGCCGAATCAGATTCGAGTCCACCCGGCGCAGAATTATTTCGAGGCACTTGAAAAATCCTTCGTGATCCCGGCCGTCGGGATCTACGCCGCGAATCGGCTGGATCAAGATCCAATGCCAGCGCGGGTCTTCCGGAGGCCAGTTGAGCTTTGCCATAGCCAGCTCAACGATGGCCGGGCATCCGTGACAGGCAGCGGACCAAGCTAATTCGCTGGCCAGTTCTTCGCTGCCATCGGCCTCCAACATTCGGCTAGCCTCAGCTGCATCATGGTCCTCGGCAATCATATAAGGCTGCGGCTTGGCGCCGCGCTCCAGCAAGAGGCGTTTCACGCTGTCATGTTTTCGACGGTGGGCGTTGAGGAGCGGCCAACCGGAGGCGTAGACGTTGGCATTCGGATCCGCGCCGCGATCCAGTAGCAGCTCCGCGATTTCGTAGCGGCCGGCCAAAGCCGCATGCCAGAGCGGCATGCCCCAACTTAGAGTAGGTTCTTCCACATTTTCCAACATGGTCCGCTCATCCGGATCGGCGCCGAGATCCAGCAATAGCCGGACCATTTCCAGGTGCCCGTGCCTCACGGCCAAGCTGAGCAGCCCGCCGCGCGAATAGATCTCGCGCAGTAGACCGGGATTGCCGGTCACCAGCTCGTGCACTCTTCGAGCATCGGACATTGCTACGGCGCCACCGATGGTCACGTCGGCGCCCGCGAACAGCAGCTTTTTTGCTACATCCGCGAACTGCGGATCGGCGGCAAGGGCCGAGCGGTCCAGCGGCGTGAAGCCTCTCGAATCCTGCTTGCGAGGGTTCGATCCACGGCTCAAGAGCCACTCCAGCATTTCCAGATTGGCCTCTTCCGCAGCCACGTGCAGCGGCGTCCCACCGTCGCGATCGCAGGCACGGATCAAGGATTCATCCGCTTCAAGCAAACGTATGGCAACGGCGTTCTCGCCTTCACGGATCGCAGCGTTGATTTGCTCCTGCACCGGCGAGACGGTAGCATTCGGACAGCTCAGGCTCTCCCTACGCTGCTGCTCCACTTGCTCGATCACGGCTACAACGTCGGTGTAGTCGCGGTCTCTCGCGATGGCGAGCGCGCTAGTGGCGTCGCGATGCGGGAAGATGCCTTTGCGGGCATCTGCGCCGGCTTCCATCAGCAATTGCACCATCGGGATATTGCGGCGCAACACGGCGTAATGCAGAGCGCGATGCTCGTTGTTCTCGGCCATGTCCATGCCCACGAGTTCCGGACGAGCGCGCAGGAGCGTCCGCACTTGTTCCAGGTCGCCGGCCTTCACCGCCTCAGCCAGACGCTCGACGTTGGCTCCGTCCACGAAGGCCTTGAGTTTGGGCCAGCTGTCATAGCCGTAGGCCCGCGCTAATACGCGCTGGGCATCGGAGAGCGCGAATGCCGCGGGATCCGGCGCTCGCTCAAATTGATTCACCTCTGCGATCGCGTCCGGAAGGCCGGCGCGATATTGATCCAGCAGTTCCTTGGCTTGCTTGCGTAGTTGCTCAATGCTGGGCTGTGACGGTAGCCGGCGCATTGGAGCGGAATGGGGAGTGGGCATGACGATCTCCTTTCAAGTTTTGCCCGAAGTCCGCGCACGGGCTGAAAGAAGATACGTCTCGAAATTGTCGAAATATTGAACATCGGTGGGCTCTGCCCTTCCCGCGGACCCGGAGGCGCCCGACGCGCACAGGGGAAATGGTAGCATGTTGTTAACCCGCCCAAAATTGCGCCGATTGGCGATGGGCGTCGCAGGATGCCATCCTGCCCCTCAAGCTGTCAAACTGACCATGACCGGCGGGACATCTTGTCTCCGGAGTAAAACCGTAATTGCGGCTAAAGGCCTTGTTATGTTGAGTTTAGCGATTCCGGAATGCTCCGGTCATCGAACTGCTATCTAGAGTTTCGAGACTAGTTAGTGGGAGGGCATCTTGGAGAAAGAACTGAAAGACCTCGTGGAGCAACTTGGAAGCGCTATCGACGAATCCATCGCCCAGTCGGGACGCATTGGTGAGATCGTTCAAGAGATGGAACAAGCCGGCTACGACCTCACGCTGGTGCTGGAAGCCACCATGCGATTCACGCCGAAAGGCCACGCGGCCGAAGAGGAACCCTACGATCCCGAGTTCGAATCGTCGACATCCGGATTAACGGCGTCGGGTTTGACAGCGACAGCCAAGTTCGATTTGACTGCTCAGGATGAAGAATTCCTCCAAGGGCTCAAAGTAGCATTCTAACCATGAGAATCCTGTGGGTGAAGGCGGGAGGGATCGTTCCCCCCGATACGGGTGGAAGAATCCGCAGCCTGCACATCCTCAAGGAACTGGCGCGGCGGCATTCGGTTACCGTTTTCACTTACTACGCAGAGCATTTCGGCGATCAACATTCTGCTCTCGGAGGGTTCTCTGATGTTGTGGCTATCCCGATTGCGCTGGCGGCGGAGCGCACCTCCCGCGACTACCTTCAGTACGCGCGAGCGTTGTGCTTATCCGAACCGCATAGCCTGCAAGTAATCGGCGGGGAATCCGGAGGCCGGCTTCGATTTTTCGACAGTGCCGATATACGCCGCCGCTTGGACGGCCTGATGGCGGCTGGGAAATTCGACGTATTGATCTGCGATTTCATCTACCCCGCGGGCGTGATCGATTGGACATTTCCCTGTCCGAAAATTCTTTTCACTCACAATGTGGAGGCGCAGCTCTGGAAGCAGCAGTTTGAGGCCACGCGTCACCCCCTCAAGAGACTTCTCTATTGGAGAGAGTGGCGGACGCTCGGTGAAGCCGAAGTCCATTACGCACGCCAGGCCGATTCCGTGATTGCGGTTTCTGAGCAGAACCGGGACTTTTTCTCGAACTTCGTCGATCCTGCGCGCGTCTCCGCGATTCCCACCGGCGTGGATATCGACTTCTTCCGCCCCACGCATAGCGAACGCTCGCATTCGATGGTCTTCACCGGTTCGATGGACTGGATGCCGAACCAAGAGGCGATGTTGCTGTTCGCTTCGGACATATTGCCTCACGTTGTGGATGAAGTCCCGGACGCCGCCCTTTGGATTGTGGGCCGCTATCCCAGCGGCGAAATCCAACGTTTGGCGAGCCCGCGCATCCATGTAACCGGGCGCGTAGAGGACATTCGTCCGTACCTCAACAAAGCGCCGGTTTATATCGTGCCTTTGCGCTCCGGCAGCGGCACTCGCATCAAGATTTTCGAGGCCATGGCCATGGGAAAGGCCGTGGTGTCCACAACCATCGGCGCCGAAGGGCTTCCGGTAACGCACGGACAAAATATTCTGATTGCAGACGATCCGCGCGAGTTCGCAAGCTGGGTGGTTCGCATTTTGCGCGACCGGGAATTGGCTGCCCGGCTTGGCCGAGCCGGTCGGGCGCTGGTGGAAAAACAATTCACCTGGAAGACCGCCGCCCTCCAGTTCGAGAAGATTATCGAGGATACGGTGGACGCTTCTTCGAAACCGGCTGTCACTAGAAAGACAGCGTGATGTTAGCTTCCAATTGATTCTGCTGGGTGTGCGTGCTCAAGTTTCTGAAGATCTCGTCCACCCAGCGCGTATAGCGGACCTCCGGTACCACCCGGATACCAAATGGATCGATGAATTGGAGACCTGCTCCCACCACGTATCCCACAGAGCTGCGATGCGTCGGTACGGTTGGCTCGGCGGTGCAACAGGTCACCACGCCCGAGGCGTCCGTAGAATCCTCGGAAGTCCTGAAACTTGTGGAGTCGCGCCAGGATGCTCCGGCCTCGGCAAACCAGCGAGCTCCCGGGACGTGCCGGCTCTTACCGAAATAACGAAGCATCAGAGGAACGTCCAGCAGGCGCCCTCGAGTGTCGTCGTGGGTGCTGGTGGTGGTCACAGTTGGCACAACGGTGCCACCTTCCACGACATTGGTGGTGGTATTAATGCTGGTCGTAAGCTGATATCCGATCTTCCGCAGATATATGCCCGCGGCAATCGCAAAGTGATCCGTAACTCCCGCTTGAAAAGTTAACCCATAACCGATTCGGGAGGACGCGCCGGTGGTGTCATAGACCGTGCTCACCGAGGATGAGGTGGCCACCGTTTGAGAGCTACCGCCAACCGTGCTAAATCCCAGAACCGTCAGCGTCGCTCCCACCGAAAAACGCCGTATGAAATTAGCGGTGCTCTTATCCGACGATGAGGAAGAAGAAGTGGAAGATGCCGGCGGTGTCGGGCTCTGAGGCGGAGGCGCACTTTGAGACGGAGGCGCACTTTGAGACGGAAGGGTACTTTGAGCCGGAGGGGTACCTTGAGACGGAGGCGTACTTTGAGACGGTGTGGTGCTCTGAGATGGAGGTGTGGTGCTCTGAGATGGAGGTGTGGTGCTCTGAGATGGAGGTGCGGTCTGAGCGCAGAGCACGCTTACGCCGCACAGACACACAACAATAATGCTCACTTTTGATTGCATGGCCAAGGTATGATCCTAGCAGACGTGTCCCCTGCTGCGCACGGTACAGGCCAGCGCATGCGCGCTGGCGTTTTTCTGTTAATCCGTTATTCGGTTAATCCGTTCCTGTGATTCACAGGTGTATACTGGTTAGCTCACTTGCCGAAAGGTTAATAACTCATTGGACTCAGTTCGATTCTCCCCGGCGGTGTTGGGCGTGATTGTGTTCGCGAACTTCCTGGCAGGAGAAGGTCTGCCGGTGAAGAGCGATCTGGTGCGTGCGCGGTGCGGAGCATGTCATGAGGTGGATTCCGAGCAGCGGATGAGCCGCATTTCCTATGTCCGCAAGACACCGGAGGGTTGGGAAGAGACCATCCAGCGCATGATGCGTTTGCATGGCCTGGATCTCACGCCCGCGGATGGCCGAAAAATCGAGCAATATCTCGCCGACTCCCACGGATTGACCGCTTCAGAATTGGAAAAAGTGGCTTACTCGCTAGACAGCGAAGACGTGGAGGAGCAAGTTCCGAATGAGGCCGTCAAGAGCGCCTGTACCACCTGCCATAGCTACGCGAAAATCGCAGGCCAGCGCCGCACACGCCAGGAATGGCTCAACCTGAAAGATTTCCTGTTGGCCATGTTCCCTTCACTCGTCTATCAGCACCGCTTTGAAGACTGGCCGGCGCTCTGCGATAAGGCTCTGCCCTGGCTCGCGGACGAATTCCCGCTGGAAACTCCGGAGTGGAAGCGGGAAAGCGCGCAGCGCCCGCCTTCGGAAGGACGGTGGCTCGTTCGAGGCCACCAACTTGGGAAGGGCGATTACGTGGGGACCATCACCTATCGCACAGCAGCGGATGGTGGATTTGAAACCGAGGCCATCCGCCAATTCGGCGATGGGACCTTTACACCCATGAACGGCAGAGGACAGTGGCTGGGCGCCAGTGCGTGGCGCGGTAGCGGGCATAGTTCCGAGACAGACAGAGCGCGCGAGGTTTTTCAACTTTCTGCTGATGGAAAGACGCAAAACGGCCGCTGGTTCCCTTTTCAACATCCCGAACAGGGCGCCAAGGAAGTGCGCTATCGCGTAGATGCCAACTCGCAAGTTGCGGGGATCATGCCGGGCGCGCTCCAGCGCGGCGCTTCCTCCGCACTTCGGATTTATGGGGCCAATTTCGATCCGTCGCTCCAGCAGCACGATTTCAAGCTTGGGGAGGGCATCACCGTCGACAAGGTCGTCGAGACTGCGCCCGATCATGTAATGCTCCAGGTTCACATCGCTCCCCAAGCAAAGATCGGGAAATGCGACATCCAAGTGGGACCCGCGCGGATGGACGGCGCGCTCACTGTCTATGACAAGGTGGACTACATTCGCGTGCTCCCGGAAAAAGCGCTAGCGCGCCTGGGTGGAGTGCGCGCCGTCCCCAGAGTCATCCAATTTGAAGCGCACGCTTTTAGCAATGGCCCGGATGGAATTGCCGGCAACGCCGACGATCTGGATCTGGGAATGGTGAAGGCATCCTGGACGCTGGATGAATCCTTCACCACTCCTAACGATGAGGACAAAAAGTACGT
>JBEKJJ010000390.1:0-5607 GCA_050011295.1 Bryobacteraceae bacterium | reverse complement strand
TTTGTGCTAGCTTTGATTGCATTCCCAGCACGGAGGAGCCTACATGGCAAACAGCTTTGGCACGGATATTCTGATTCAAGCGCCAGACCCGAAGAAGGCGGCGGCTTTCTATGTCGACCAGCTCGGGTTCTCGGTCACCGGCGAAAAGCCCATGCTCAGTCTGCATGGCGAGAATATCAATTTATTTATCGAGCAGGGGCCGCCGCTGGGGCCCGTCCTCGAAGTTACGGTTCGGGATGTCGAAGAAGCCAAAATCCGGCTGGTGAAAAAGGGCTGCGAAATCGTCAAGGACGAGCCACATGTCCCGAGGTGCTATGTCAAAGATCCCTACGGGTTGATTTACAACCTGACCAGCTAAACATCCCGGCGGACCTATCTAAAATTGCTGCCAGATGCTTGACTATGCTACCCTTGCATAGGACTGTCCGAGCGCCTCCTCCAACACCTCTGATAACCGGAATGTGGGTGTAATACAGCCCCCGACGCCTCAAAATGAACATTCGCTCGCTCTTTAGTCTGTTCTCTTCCGATCTTGCGATCGACCTTGGGACCGCCAACACGCTGGTGTTTGCGAAAGGCAAAGGCATCGTGGTGAACGAGCCTTCCATTGTGGCCATCAACAAGACCAATGGAGAAGTGGAAGCGGTGGGTAAAGAAGCCAAGGACATGCTGGGCCGCACGCCCGGCAATATCGTGGCCATCCGTCCCATGAAAGATGGCGTTATCGCGGATTTCAAGGTCACTGAGCGCATGCTGAATTATTTTATTCAGAAGGCGCACGGCCGCAAGGTGCTGGTGCATCCGCGAATTGTAATTGGCGTCCCGAGCGAAATTACGCAGGTGGAAAAACGGGCCGTCATCGATTCCGCGTATCGCGCCAAGGCTAGTGAAGTGCACCTGGTGGAACAGGCCATGGTGGCGGCCATCGGCGCGGGCCTTCCGGTGACGGAGCCCTCGGGGAACATGGTAGTGGATATCGGCGGAGGCACGACAGACGTGGCCGTGATTTCGCTATCCGGTATTGTCTATTCGCGATCCGTGCGTGTGGCAGGGAATGAGATGGACAACGCCATCATGCAATACCTGAAACGCAAATACAATCTGCTGATCGGAGAACGCACCGCCGAAGCTATCAAGATCCAGGTTGGATCGGCTTTTCCCTTGGACAAGCCGTTGACCATGGAAATAAAAGGCCGCAATTTGATTGAAGGCGTGCCCAAGACGCTGACCATCGACGACAGCGAGATCCGCGAAGCGCTGGGCGAATGCGTGGCTACTATCATGAACGCGATTCGCGTGGCACTGGAGCGGACGCCTCCCGAGCTCAGCGCCGACATCAGCGACCGGGGCATCGTTTTGACCGGAGGTGGTGCAATGTTGAAGAATTTGGATAGGCGGATTCGCGAAGAGACAGGACTCCCGGTATCCATTGCCGAGGATCCGCTGGCTAGCGTGGTGCTGGGAACCGGCAAGATGCTGACGGATTTCAAATTGCTGCGTAGAGTGGCTATCGAGTAGCGTAGAGCACGCACGGGTGCGTGCCGCGTTCACACTTATGTGAACGCATGTATGTTATGGATTTTTTCCTCAGCCGATACCGCAACCTTACTGTCCTACTGATCGTGATTGTGGCGCAGTTGTTGCTGATTGCATATCAGGTAAAAAGCAACAAGGATGTCGCTCTCATCCGCGTCTGGGCCGTCACGGCGGTGACGCCGGTGGAGCAGGGCCTGGAGTTGGTGCGGCGCTATACTTGGGGGTTCGTGGAGGATTATTTTGTCCTGCTCGGTGTGCGCAGCCAGAACGAAAAGCTACAACATGAAAACGGGCAGCTCAAGATCGAGAATCATTACCTGAAATCCGAGCTCGCCACGGCGGACCGCGCGCAAGCACTGAGCGTGTTCCAGGCGCATTCGCCTTCGAAAACCGTGGCGGCTCGCGTCATCGGAAACGGGACCGGGGCTAATTCGAAGGTGGTGTTCATCGATCGTGGCTCAACGAGCGGAATCGAAAGTGGAATGGCGGTAGTGACACCGGACGGCATCGTCGGCAAGGTGGTGGATGCTTATCCCATGGCGTCGCTGGTTATGCTGGTGACGGATCCGACCTTCGCCGCGGGCGTGATTTCACAGAAGAACCGGGTGCGCGGCACCCTCAAAGGCTTGGGGCAGACGAAGTGCCTGGTGGATTACGCGCAAAATGAAGAGAAGGTAGATGAGGGCGAATGGTTCTACACTTCCGGAGACGATCGCATCTTTCCGCGGGGTTTTCCGGTGGGGCAAGTCACCAGCGTTCGCAACGGCAAGACGTTCAAAGAAATTTACCTGGTGCCTAGCGGAATGCAAGGCGGCGTGGAAGAGGTGCTGATCATGCTGCAGGGGGTCCATCTTCAAATTCCGGATAACGAAACGGCTACGCCGGGATACAAGATTCTGCAGGCACCCACCGAGGCCGCCGGACAAATCCCGCAGCCTACCGGACAACAGTCGGTGCTGACCACCGATGCCGACCGGCTCCGCGAGCAGTATAAACAATCTGGAGAAGCGCAGCATAAAGGATTTGGGGAAGGCTTTGTGGCGCCGGATTTCACGAAGATTCAGGGCATCCGGGCGGCCACGCCCGCAGCTAGCAACGTTCCCACCCCCAGTGGAACGCAACCGACCCCGTCACCGAGCCGCGACCGGCAGGAAGCGCAATCGAAACCGGGTTCCACCGCGCCAGCCACTCCTGGCGCGACACCTGCTAAGGCCACAGCCTCACCGCCAGTTACAGTAACTGCTCCTGCAATTCCACCGACGCCAAAACCTCGGCCCACGGCGCCTATTTTAGTAACCGATCCCACAGATGCCGATCCGGACGCCGTACCGCCTCCGGTACCGAAGACAGACAAGCCCGTTAAACCTCCTGGTGGTGGTACGCCGCCTAGCCGTCCACCGTCCGCGAATCAATGAGCGAGTACACAGAACGGCTGCTCACCGGCCCCTCCCGGAAGGACAAATCCGAACGCCTCCGCGTGATCTGGCTGATCATCATTCCGCTGATCGCGATCCTGTTTCAAGTGTACGTACCGCGGTTCGTCGGGTTCCTCTCTTACCTGGAATTGCCGCTGCTGATTACAGTTCATTTCGCACTGGGCCGGCGAGGGCCGATCTCCTCTGTTTTCTATGGCATGTCAATAGGTTTAGTACAGGATTCGCTGTCGCATCAGCCTATTGGAATGTTTGGTATCGTGAAGACCCTGGTGGGCTACTTCGCGGCCTCCGTCAGCCAACGATTCGACGTAGAAAACCCGATTGTAACTTTCATCCTGAGCTTTTTCTTCTATTTTTTCCACCAGTTCTTTTATTGGGTTCTGGCGCGCGCGTTGCTGGGAGAAGCCATGATCTTCGACGCTCAGCAAACTTTGCTTTTTGGGCTACTAAATGCAGCGGTAGCCCTGCCGTTGTTCCACATTTTGGATAAACTGAAAGTTGCAGCATAGAACGGTTTCTGGTTTCTCGTTTCTGGTTCCTGGTTAACCCCCCAACTGCGCGGGCCCACGGAACCAGAAACCAGAAACCATAAACCAGAAACGGTTTTTTAGTGACCTTACATCCGGCCGATCGCGAAGAAGAACGGCAACTGTCGGCGAACCGGTTGCTGCGCGACGATACGAAGTTTGCGTCGGGGAAGATTGCGTTCTTCCAGTACGTGATGGTGGGGATCTTTTTGTTCCTGGTGACGGGATTCTGGGACCTGCAGATTCGGTACCCGGAAGTTTACCAGGAGCGCGCCGAGCGAAACAGCATCAAATCCATTCCAGTGCTTGCGCCGCGCGGCAAGATTCTGGATCGCGATGGGCGCGTGATCGTCGACAACCATTCTTCATTCAGCTTGTTTCTCTCGCGCGAAGACTTGAAGATGGAGCACCTCAAGCCAATCGCCGAGGGCCTGAACCTGGACTACGACGGGTTAGTTGCCCGAGTGAAGAGGTTTCAGACGCGCGGCGCGCCGCAATATGAACCCATCATGATCAAGGATGAGTTGTCGCCGGCTGAGCTGGCTTTCGTCGAGTCGCACAAGGACCCGGATACGTTTCCCGAGCTCGAAGTGATTCACGTGCAGCGGCGTTTGTATCCACGCGACGGATTGGCGGCTCACGCGATAGGTTACGTAGGCGAAGTGAGCGAAGCGGAACTGAACACGCCTGAATTGGCGCGGTTCCATCAGGGCGATGTGATCGGCAAAGACGGCATTGAACGCGAGTACAACGACACGCTCATGGGTGTGGACGGGCAGCGCCGCGTGGAAGTAGACAGCTTTGGGAACCAGCGCCGGCTGCCGGAGGATGAGGACAAGGATAAAGAAGCGATTCCAGGAAAGAATCTGCAGCTCACTATCGACCTCGACCTGCAGGCCGTCGCCGAGCTCGCCATGGAGAATCGCCGAGGCGCAGTAGTGGCCCTCGATCCGCGCAATGGAGAGGTGCTGGCCATGGTCAGCCGCCCGGCTTTCGATCCCAATCTGTTTGCCAGCCGCATACGATCCAAAGACTGGAAGGATCTGATCGACAACAAAGATCATCCGCTGTTGAATCGCGCGATTCAAGCGCAACAGGCGCCCGGATCGACGTTCAAGCCCATGATGGCGCTCGCCGGGCTTGAGACCGGCGTTATCAACGACAACTTCCTCATTCACTGCCCCGGCTACGCGACATTTTACGACCATCAGTACGCCTGCCATCTGAAGGGCGGACATGGCACGGTGGATCTGCACCGGGGCATCGTGCAATCCTGCGACGTGTTCTTCTACAACGTCGGTAACAGGCTGGGGATTGATCGGATCGCGGAGTATGCCGAGAAGGTCGGACTGGGACATAAGACCGGAATCGATCTGCCGCATGAGGCCGAGGGAATTGTGCCGTCGACGAAATGGAAAATCCGGAATTTCCGCGAAAAATGGTACGCGGGTGAAACCATCTCGGTGGCCATCGGACAAGGCGCGACCACGGTAACGCCCATTCAACTGGCCCATTATGTTGGCGGAATCGCTATTGGCGGAACGTGGTTTCAGCCGCACATGACCAAAGAAACTCCGATACCTCCAGGCCGGCACGTGGAGTTTGATCCGGAAAACATCCGCAAGGTCATCGACGGCATGTACGGCGTAGTGAACGAAGGCGGAACCGGCGGACGGGCCAAGATACCCGGCATCGAGGTATGCGGCAAGACCGGTACGGCGCAACTGGCTTCACGCGAAGTGTTGAAGAGCGCCAAGGCCGCCGGCGAAAATATGAAAGCCAATGCCTGGTTCGTCGGCTTTGCTCCACGCGACAATCCGGAGATTGTGGTGGCGGCGCTCTGGGAAAACGGCGAGGAAGGTCCCTGGGTGGCGCCCATCGTTCGCGATGTACTGAAAGCTTACTTCGACAAGAAGGTACGGCTGGGCCAGCCGCGCCCTCAGATCGCGAGCATTCCGCAGAGGCTGCTTACTCCGCCCACCGCGCAGGAGCCGGCCAATCCATAATATGCAAGGCTACCGTTCACTCCGCGATTTCGACTGGCCGATGGTGATTTTGGCTTCGGCCATTTGCTCGCTCGGCGTGCTGCAAATTTTTAGCGCGACACA
>JBEKJJ010000389.1:0-5621 GCA_050011295.1 Bryobacteraceae bacterium | reverse complement strand
ACGGAATACGCCTTTGAAGGGGACCTGGAAGTAGCCTGGCAGAATGGCTCTCAGCCGGGGCGGCTTTTGGCGAAAGCCAAAGTGACATACGCTGTCGCGGCATCCGGTAAGTATTTTCTACGCGTGGAAGGTGTGAATAAAGACGAATATCTGTTGGCCTCCGATGGCCAAAAGAGCTGGGCATACATGCCGAAGCTCAAGCAGTATACGTTGGAAGAAGCCGCTGCCGTGGTCGGCGATGATGACGAAGACGCCGAAGATTCGAGTCCAAGAAGATCTCCTGAGGAGCATGACTTGACGGAGACATTCATTCGTCTCGTGATTCCGACGCTGGCGGGAATGGCGAAGACCGCTGCAATGGCCGATACGAACGGATTTGGGGACGTGAAATTTGAGGGTAAGAAAGAGAAGTGGCCGGTGATGCGAGTGGTTTCCCGGGAGAACGCCCAGCAGGGCAGGAGCCGGATCGATCTCACCGCTGACCCCACCAGGTTGAACATCGGCCGCATGCTGTGGGCGAACTTTCGAGTTTTGAACCATCAGAAGGTTCTGACTCAAATGACGATGAATTTCACCAGCTTTCAGGTGGGTGGGAAGTTACCCGATTCCACGTTCGTTTTCGATCCGCCGAAAAAAGCAAAACTTGTGGACGCGGTTCCAATCCCGGGACAGACGGGATCGTTTTTGCTGAACCGTCCCGCGCCGGACTTCGAGCTAAAAACACTGGATGGCGAACGCGTGCATCTTTCGGCGTTGCGCGGCCATCCCGTGCTACTGAGCTTCTGGGCGACCTGGTGCGGACCTTGCCGGCGCGAATTGCCCGAATTAGCCAAAATACATGCTGCATTCAAGGATAAGGGCTTGCTGGTATTCGGCGTGAACAACGAGGGCAAGGGCACCGCCCGGGGGTACGTGAAGAAAGTGGAGCTCCCATTTGACACACTTGACGATTCCGGCAGGAAGGTGAGCGGCATGTATCGCGTCCATAGCATTCCCAGCGTTTTTCTGATCGATGGGGATGGCAAAGTGGTCCGTTTTCTCAAAGGCACACATGACGAAGTTGCGTTGCGGGAGGCGTTGAAGAGCGTCGGGTTGTGAAGAGGGGCTGGGGACTAGGGGCTCGGGGCTGGCGTACGGTCGAGTTCCGTACGAACCAGATCGATTAGCTGCTGCGAGGTGAAAGAGGAGCCTTCCACCAGCGCTGCCAGCTTGCCTGCGCGATCGATTAGGGCTGTGGATGAAGTGTGAGTGATGGCGCCTTCTTCAGGCCAGTAGACTACGCCAAAGTGGCCGGCTACTTTTTTGACGTCCTCCTCGGAGCCGGTGAGAAACAGCCACGTACGGGAATCGGCGCGCCAACGCTGGGCGTATTCAGCGAGAACTTCGGGAGTGTCGTGTTGGGGATCGAGCGTGATGGATAGCAACGCGATTTTTCCCGCAAATCTTTTCTGCAGCCGCGCGAAGTTCGCGGAGAGGCGGGGGCAAACATCCGGCAGCGGGCAGCGGGTGTAGATGAAGTCGACGGCCACCAGTTGCCCTGCGAAGCCGGATAGTCGAACGGCGCGGCCGCTTTGATCGGTGAGCGTGAAATCCGGCATTCGCTCGCCGATGGCGATCTTCGCTTCGGCTTTAGGAAGCGCGATGCCGTCGAGGGCGGTCTGCTGTAAATGAATATGCCGCGCGGTCACGGCGCCGCGAGTTACCTTCAGTTGAAAATCTATGCGCGAGCCGGGAGTGAGCTGCGCGAGATCGCGAGCAGCCTCCAAGTGGAATGGCATAGACATGGCGTCCATATATCCGGGTATGGCGCGATGCGAAATGGTAACCGTTCGATTAACCGGGTCGACGGCCAGGACGATGCCCTGCGCATGGAAATGGCGCGCGCAGGAGCACAGGAAAACGCAAACGAAGAATACGAGGCTATTTGAAATATAAGACATCGGGACGGACGGAGTGCTCGGCCTCCGCGCACGGGCCGCATTGCATCTGGTAGTCGGGCCTCGAGGCTCGTACGATTTCGGGAATCAGCTTGGGGTGGTCAGGTTGATGGTAGGACGCAACGGAGAGCCTGGGCTTATATTTCGCGAGTGTTTCGCGCGCGCCCGCCAGCGCTTTCGGCTCGGCGCCTTCGATGTCGAGCTTGATGTAATCCACACGCTCCAGCTTGAGCTCGGCCACCAGCTTGTCGATGGTGGTGAGCGGGACCTTCTCTAGATCCACCGCGCCCTCACGCTGCAGCACAAAAGAGTCGGCGGCGGAATTCTTGGGGTCCACGCGGAGGGTCAAAAAATCTTCCTTGTCCCAAACTCCTTTGGGCACCAGGATCACCTGGCCGGCCGCGATTTCCTTCGAATAGTTGCGGCGCAGGCATTCCAGATTTTCAGGCGCGGGCTCGATGGCGACAACGGTTTTGGCGCCGGCCGCCAATTCTTCATGCACCGTTACGCCAACATTGGCGCCGCAATCCAAGGTGATGTCGCCCGGGTGCGGGCCATAATCTCCGGTGCCGTAGATCTTGCGCTGTTGCTCGGCCAGGTTGAAGGGCAAGACATAACGGCTGCCGGTGGGAACCCAGTAGCGGCCCCGCGGCGTTTCCCAAAGCTCGTAACCAGGCGAGTCTTGTTGGAGTAGCTTGCTCGAGTTCAAGATCTGATCTTTGTAGGCAACCTGCCGCTTCAGATTCTCGTCCGACTTCAGCGCTTCCCGCAGTGGACAAACCGGACTGCGGCCCATGGCCACCCAGGTGAGCAACCGAAACGGGGGGTAGTAGGCGTAGACAACTCCCGCGATAATAAGAACCAGGATGAGCAGGCCGACGACGCGGGAAGCCTTCACGAATGCATGATATCAGTGACTGGTGGCTGGCGGTTGGTGGCTGGTGAGGAGCGCTCGAAACAAGGTGGATGTTAAATGGATACGGCGGAGAATTCTCGCCTGGTACCGGAAACACAAGCGGGACTTGCCGTGGCGGCGTACGCGGGATCCTTACCGCGTGTGGATTTCCGAGATCATGCTGCAGCAAACACGCGTGGCTGCGGTGATTCCGTACTTCGAACGGTTCCTCGGGCGTTTTCCGGACGTGGGTGCGCTCGCTTCCGCGCCCGAGCAGGAGTTGCTGGCGGCCTGGGCAGGCTTGGGTTATTATTCCAGGGCGCGCAATCTGCAGCGTGCCGCTCAGAAGATTGGGGAGTTGGGAGCCTTCCCGCGCGAATATCCCTCGATCCGTAGCTTGCCGGGCGTCGGCGATTATACGGCGGCTGCGATCGCCAGCATTGCATTCGATTTACCGCACGCCGTAGTGGACGGCAACGTCCTTCGGGTGCTGAGCCGTTTCACGGGCGAACAGGGAAATGTGGATTCCGTTCCCGTGCGCAACCGGTTGCGATCGGTTGCTGAACAGATGCTCGATGCGAAGAGAACCGGAGAATTCAATCAAGCGCTTATGGAACTGGGCGCGTTAGTGTGCGTGCCGAAGCAGCCACAATGTCGGGAGTGTCCCGTGGCGCGCCAATGCGTGGCGTATGAGATGGGAATGCAGAATGAATTGCCGGTCAAGTCCGTGCGGCCCGTTTCCCTGCGTGTGGAGAAAGATTTGCTTGTCATCGAGAGAGCGGGCAAAATCCTGATTTGGCAGAGGCCGCAGGAAAATCGCCGGTTGGCGGGCTTTTGGGAACTGCCGGAGCCGGGTCAATTGACGGCCGCGAAATTGGGAACGAGGATTGGCCAATTCCGGCATAGCATCGTGAACACTAATTTCGTGTGCCAGGTTTTCCGGGCGTCTTTAGCGCTTGTCCCGGAAGGCTTTTGTTGGTTGGCCAAGTCGAAACTCCATGAGGTTCCGTTGAGCACAACGGCGAAAAAGGCGCTGGCGTGCCTCGCGGATTAGTAGTACTTCCGTTCTAGACTATCCGTCGCCGTAAGTGCCACTTCGTACTATTCGCTTTTGAATCTTAGGACCTATTTGTCGCGCCTTGGCACGCTTGTAAACTGCAATCAGGACAATGGAAATCGCAAACGCAATCCAGATTTTGAGCTACGGAATTCTAGCCGCCGCAGGCGTCGCCGTAGGGCTTGATTTTGTGAAAGCCAGGCAGGAACTCTCGAGAGCAATGTTATCGTGGCGCGCCGGAAGGGAAGACGTCCATTCGTGAAGAGCAAGCCGGCCCAGTCCGCTGCTGTGGACACTTTCTTGTGGGACGGTCAGCAATCGGCGGCTCAACCCGCTTCGCCTCGGGTGATGTCCCAATTGGAAGCCGCGCAGGGAGTTGTTATCGATGTCACGCCGGTTCCGCCGATGCAGCACCTGGTTCCGGTGGGCATGTTCAACCAGTGGCCTCTTGAAGTGCTCTTCCACCTCACCAAGCCATTTACCGGTTTGGTTGTGTTGATTGACCTGGTAAGAACGCGCCAGCGCTCATCCGATGAAAGCCTGTTGCAGTTGGTCACAGCCTGTGTCGCGGGTCTGCTGGGAGAAAACGATTTCGGTTGCCGGACCACCGAAGACGAGTTCGTGATGATCTGTCCGGGTCAGCAAGGCGCGGAAGCTCAGGGCCGCTTGAACCAAATCTCCGAACAGCTTTGGGAGTTCCAGCAGCGCGCCCATGGAACTTGCTCGCTGCTGTTTAGCTGGGGCGGAATCGGGACGCAGGAGAAACCGCTTGCGGAGGCCATTGGCGCCGCGGTCCATCGCATGAACCAGATCAATCGGAGTAGAAACGTCAATTCCAAGGAACCTGTGAAAAACCACAGAAAGGTTGTTTAACCCTCTTTATCCTTCTTCGTGGGTTAACACTCCAGAAGCCGCCGAGCATTACATACATCGGAGGAGCGGCTTCTGGAGTTTTTTTCGAAAACGTGTTATCGAACCGCGACCGTGATGAGTGAGCCGGTTCTTCTGGCGCGGTAAACAATCGAAACACCTTCTTGAGATAATCAAGGTAGACAGCGGGTGCGTGCCTGCTTTCCTGAAGCAACCCCTTGGAAGAATCCATACTCATCCGTGGAGCGCGAGTCCACAATCTCAAGAACGTTTCGCTCGCGATTCCGCACAATCAACTCACGGTGGTGACCGGTGTATCCGGATCGGGCAAATCGTCGCTGGTGTTTGATACGGTGTACGCGGAAGGGCAGCGGCGCTACGTGGAATCGCTCTCGTCCTACGCGCGGCAATTTCTGGAGCGCATGGAAAAGCCGGATGTGGATGAAATCTCTGGCATCGCGCCGCCCATCGCTATCCGGCAGAAAAACACCACGCGGAATCCACGATCCACCGTAGCCACGTCCACCGAAATCTACGATTTTCTGCGTCTGCTCTATGCGCGCGTGGGCCGCAGCTATTGCCCCAAGTGCGGCCAACAAGTGGTGCGAGACACGGTGGATCAGGTGGCGCAAACCATGCTGCAGCAGAAGGAGGGCACGCGCTGGTACGCGCTGTTTCCGGTTCGCCGCGGCGCCACTACGGAAGCCTTGCGCGATCAACTGTTCGAGCTGCGCAAGAAAGGCTTCAATCGACTCTATCAAAAGGGACGCGTTTTCGAATTTTCCACACCGGAATCATTGCTGGACATCGATTTCAGCCAGCCCGTTTTTATATTGGTGGACCGCTTCGTCATTACGCCGGA
>JBEKJJ010000388.1:0-5623 GCA_050011295.1 Bryobacteraceae bacterium | reverse complement strand
ATATCGGGGTGGAGAGCTTACGCGATGCGCGGCCGGAGCAGTTGGAATTGATCCGCGATCCTATCGCCCGGAGGCGCGCGCGGCACGTTCTTACCGAAAACCAGCGGGTCCTGGATTTTGTGGAAGCCAGCCGCAAGGGTGATTTGCGTGAGATGGGCCGGTTGTTGGTGGAATCCCACCGGAGCCTGGAACACGATTACGAAGTAACTTGCGCGGAGCTGGATTTTCTGGTGTATCGGGCGATGGAGATCGACGGGACGTTCGGCGCGCGGATGACGGGCGGCGGATTCGGGGGCTGCACATTAAATCTGGTTGAGCCTGACGCGGTGGAGCGATTCAAGGCGACGTTGGGAAGAGAATATCTGGAGAAGTTCGGGATACAGCCGGCGTTTTATCAGGTCCGGCCATCGCAGGGTGCCGAGCGGATTTCGTAGTTGTGGCGCACGGTTCGCAGCGTGCCGTGTCGGCACTCGCGCCGATGTGTGGTTTCTCTCTCCCTTAAGAGCGTCGAGATGAGTCTCGACGCGGCACGCAAGAGTGCGTGCGCTACATCATTTCAAGAATGCGGCGGACGTTTTCAGGAACTCGGGCCATCGCTCGCCACCGATTGGGCCGTGACCGCCGTTGGGGATGATCCACAAGCTCGATTGCGGAATCGCTTTCGCCATTTCCACTGAAATGTCCACCGGATATAGCGGATCGCGGTCGCCCTGGACAATTAACGTGCGGGCTTGAATGGTGGAGAGGTAGGGCGGAGTGAAATTCATGTCGTCGTAGCTCTCGGCGAAGCTCGCGGTGCTCGATAGAAGCGCTTTGATTTGCGCGTCGCCACCCGGATGTCGCTTGCGCATCATTTCCCAATCCTGCTCAGTCAGACTGTTTGGATACTGCCGCATCAGGGGGCGTGCTTGAGCGGGGAAGTAACTGGTGGCGCTCACCAATACCATGGCTTGGACGCGCTGGGGTTGTTGGGTCGCCAGGTGCAGTAGAACGTTGCCGCCGCCGCTTACGCCGAGCCCTTTGAACGTGCCGATGCCGAGATGATCCAGCAGGGCGAAGATGTCGGCGGCCGAATCCCGATGACGGAATACACTGGATGGGTTGCTGGATCGCCCGTGGCCGCGCATATCGGGGATGATGAGCTGAAAGTTGGCGCTCCAATCGGTGATCAATGGCGACCAATCCTGACTGCAGCCGCCGAAGCCGTGCAGCAAAATCAGCGGCTCGCCGCTCGCGTGAACTTCGAAGTAAAGTTGTACGCCGTTGAGCGTTTCGATCAAATTGTCCTCCAAAAATAAAACCGCCCACGCTTGCACGTGGGCGGTTCCTATCTACAAATAGTTTATCAGATTTGACTTTATATCTTCAAGCGCGTCACAATAGTTCCTCTTCAAGGAGTTGATCGTGAAAAGTATTGCCCTGCTCGCGCTGTGTGCGGCTCTCATCGCTCAATCGGCATTCGGCGCGCCGCTTCTGAATCCGTCCGAAAAACGGACCATGGAATTGAAGCCCGCGGTTGTAATGATCAAGGTTAATTACAAGGTAGGTGTCCGGTTCAGAGTCGGCCGGGATCCCTACTTTAGGGAGTGGACCTTCGAAAAGAGGGGTACCGGGTTCATCTATCGGCCCGACGGATACATTGTGACCAACGGGCACGTGATCGCTGACGCGAACAGGAATGACGCCGACGCACAGAGGGAACTCAGGGACGCGATTATAAACCAGATTGTCCAATACGTTGTGAGCGATATCGAGAACCTTACCAGCACAAAGGTTACCGGAAACGTTGACCAGATCCTGAGCCAATACAGCATTGTACCCGCCTTCACCAAAAACCCCGACTTGACGGTTACTCTACCCAACAATCAAGTTCTCAAAGCGGAAATCAAGAATTACAGCGGCGCGATGGATCCCTCCGGCAAGGGCGGCAAGGACGTCGGCATCATCAAGGTGGACGCCGCAAACCTACCCACCGTCCGGCTGGGAGATTCCGATTCCTTACATATTCAAGAGCCGATGATGGTGATTGGATATCCCGCCGCGGCGGAGCTGACTGGCTTGACCAGCGTCGAATCCTCGTTAATTCCAACCGTAACGAACGGCCACATCTCTGCGATCAAGCCCGACTTCAAGGGCACGCGATTGATTCAATCCGACGCCGCCATCAACCCCGGCAATAGCGGCGGTCCGGCTTTCAACGACGCCGGTGAAGTAATCGGCATCGCCACCCTGCGGCCGGCAGAGCAGACCGTGGGCCTATATTTCTTCGTGCCCGTCAACACCGCTATCGAGTTTGTAAATTCGGTGGGAGTGAAACCACAATCGGGCCTATTCAACAAACTCTGGGCGGCCGCGCTGGACACCTACGACTCCGGCAAATGCCAAGCGGCGAAGGGCAAGCTGCAAAGCGTATTGAACATCATGCCCAACCTGCCGGACGCACTCAGCTTGATGCAGGCCTCGGAGAAGTGCGCGGCGGAAGAGGGGATTGTCGGCCGCGCCATGGAAGGGTCCACCTGGATGCTCTACTCGGCGGTTGGGCTGGTGATTGTGGTGACGGCAGTATTGTTGATGCGGCGAAAGGCCCTGCCGCAGGCGCAAGCCGTGGTGGTGGGAGGTGCTCCACGAATCGGCACGCGTCAGGAAACTGTTCCGTTGCCGGAACCGCCTCGTTCCTCCGCTGAGGCGTCCTATGGAAGCGTGCAGGTGATGGCTGGATCACTGGCGGGCCAGAAATTCAAAATCACCAAAGCCGGAATTCTGGTGGGGACGGATCCAGCGAAATGCCAGATCTGTGTCACCGAGGACGCTATCTCGCACGAGCACGCCTGGATTGTCCCAGTGGATAATCGGGTAGTGGTGATCGATCGCGGCTCTACCAATGGAACATTCATTAACTCGGTGGATTCGCCGCGTGTCAGCAAGGTGGGGCTGCAGAATGGCGATCGCATCTACCTTGGAAAAAAGGGATCCGTGGTCTTGACCTATTTCAGCGCGTAAAGGTAGGAACAGCGAGATGGCGAAGTTTTGCGCAAATGGACATCAAATGGAGGACTCCTGGTCGGTCTGTCCTTATTGCCAACGGACGGGATTTCAAGCGCCGCCGCAGCCTCCCGCGATGAAGACGCGTTTGGAAGGGGACATTCCCAAGGAAGCGCCACCGGCGCCTGCCTCCGTCGGACGCAAGACTGTTCTGCTCACCGATAAACGCAAGGCGCCCGTGGTGGGATGGTTTGTCGCGATGACCGGCGAACAGAAGGGCGAGGATTTTCGGATTCGCGAGGGCCAGAACACCATCGGCTCGGCTCCCGACGCAGATATTGTGCTGCGCGACACGGCCATTTCCGGAAAGCACGCGAGCTTGCGCTACAAGGATCAAAAATTCTTTCTCACGGATCTGGACTCCAGCAACGGTACCTATTTGAACGACGCTCCCGACCCGATTTCACGCGAGGAGCTGAAGGACAATGACGTGGTCCGAATCGGCGAGGTGACGCTAAAATTCAAATGCTTCTAAAGACTGTTCTTCGGTTCTTCGGTTCTTCGGTTCTTCGGTTCAAAAGCACTCACTGAACATCCGCGCATGCGTATTCGCCCTGGAATTGAGCTTGCAAATCTTACTGACGTGGGTTGTCACCGCGCCGAGAACGAGGATTATTATTGTTACGCCGAGCCGGAGGACGACCTGGACTTTCAGAGAAAAGGCCGCCTGGCGGTGGTTGCGGATGGAATGGGCGGGCACGAAGGCGGCAAGCTGGCCAGCACCATCGCGGTGGAGGGCGTGCGCGACGGGTATTTGAATCATCCAGATGTTGATCCCCACCTGGCGCTGCAAGCTGCGTTTCAGGACGCTCACGCCCGCATTCAAGAGTACACGCGGCTGCATCCGGAGCTGCAAGGGATGGGTACCACCTGTACGGCTGCAACCATACTCGACGGCGAGCTTTATTTCGGGCATGTCGGCGATAGCCGTTTATATCTGATTCGCGGCTACAGCATTTCTCGGCTCACGCGGGACCATTCGCAGGTGGCCCGCCTGGTTCAGGACGGATTGATTACGCCGGAGGAGGCTGCCGTACATCCGCAACGCAACGTGCTGACCGCTGCCATGGGCGTGGAGCCGGCTACGGCCGATTTTTCGGATACACCGCTTCCGCTCATGCCCGGCGATATTTTATTGATCTGCACCGACGGTCTGCATGGCCTGGTGAAGGACCAGGAAATGCTGGCAACGGCCTCAACCCTGAATCCAGTGGAAGCCTGCAAGGAGTTGGTTCGGATGGCGAAAGAGCGGGGCGGCTTTGATAACATAACTGTACAGATATTGAAAGTTACGTAAAAACTGTTTCTGGTTTCTTGTTTCTGGTTTCTAGTTCGCGTGCATGGAGCCAACCAGAAACCAGAAACCAGAAACCTCAGCCATGACCGGAACACAGATCGGTAATTATAAAATTCTCGAAAAGCTCGGTGAAGGTGGCATGGGCGTGGTCTATAAGGCCGTCGACATCAACCTGGACCGCACCGTGGCCATCAAGGCGCTCAATACTGAGCTCACTGGGAATCCGGAATTGGAGACGCGCTTTCGCGCGGAGGCCAAGGCGCAAGCCAATTTGAATCACACCAACCTGGCCACGCTCTACGCGTTGCTGATTGAAGAAGGGCGTCCCTGGATGGTGATGGAGTTCATCGAGGGCGAGACGTTTGAACAGATGGTGCAGCGCCGCGGACCGATCCCCGGCAACGATGCTGTTCCGCTGTTCCGGCAGGCGCTTTTAGGAATCGGCTACGCGCACCGCATGGGCGTGGTCCATCGCGATATCAAGCCCAGCAATATCATGCTGAATAAGCAGGGCATCGTCAAGGTGATGGATTTCGGCATCGCCAAGGTCATGGGGACGCGCGGCATGACCAAAACCGGAACCCAGATGGGCACCGCGTTTTATATGTCGCCGGAGCAAGTGTTGAATCGGGGCGCGGACATCCGGTCGGACATTTATTCATTGGGCGTCACGCTGTACGAGATGCTCACCGCCAATGTGCCCTTCAATGGCGATAGCGATTATCAGGTGATGACGGATCACGTGAACGCCCCGCCACCGCTGCCTACCAAGTTCTATCCTTACATCCCGCAGGGTCTCCAGAATGCGGTGCTGAAGGCGCTTGAGAAAAAGCCGGACGCGCGCTTCCAGACTGTGGAGGAGTTCGGAACGGCTCTGGAACAGCCGGACACGTTCAATGTAACTCCCGCGCAGACTGCTCCCCCGCTACCTCCTCCAGTGCAAGCTGCTCCGTTGCAAGCTGCGCCCGCGCCTCGCGCTGCGACGGTGGTCGAAACCGCTGCTTCAGCCGCAACCGTGCGCGTTGAATCTGCTGTTACTGCCGTACGCGCCACAATCCCGGATATTCCGGCTGCCGGGCCGCCTCCGCCCGATTCCGCCAAAGCCTCTTTCTGGACCCCGGAGCGCAAGATTGCCGGCGGGGGCCTGGCAGCGATATTGGTGTTGATCGGAATCTGGGCGGCGCTGCGGCCCAATGTGAAGAATACCGGGCTGCCGAGTGCGGGCACCTCGGCGGTTCAGACGCCACGGCCGGAAGAGCAGTCGCCTGCACCAAGTCCGATGGC
>JBEKJJ010000387.1:0-7136 GCA_050011295.1 Bryobacteraceae bacterium | reverse complement strand
TATTCGAACGAGGGCACGCGCCAAGCCGCCGAAATGATCTGGGCCGGCGAGATCGGCAACGTCACAGAAGTGCATGCCTGGACCGATCGTCCCATTTGGCCGCAAGGGCTAACCCAAATCCCGCCTCCCGAGCCGGTTCCCGACACCCTGGATTGGGACCTCTGGCTCGGCATTTCCGAAAAACGTCCGTATACGACGGGCGGTCCCGATTACAAATCGCCGCTGAATGGCCACTTCTATCAACCCGGCAATTGGCGCGGTTTTTATGATTTCGGCTGTGGCGCGCTCGGCGACATGGCCTGCCATATTTTGGGCGCTCCGAATATGGCGCTGCAACTGGGCGCTCCGTCGAGCGTGGAATGCATCAGCAAAGAAGGCCCGAGCGATTTCATGTTTCCCGCGAAATCGGTAATCCGTTATGATTTTCCGGCCCGCGGTTCCATGCCGCCGGTGAAGGTGTTCTGGCACGATGGATTGAAAGAAACGCCCAACATCCCCGGAGTTCCCGAGGGTGAACTTCTGGGCGATCTGCCGAACGCCCGCCGGCCGGAGGGCGCGCCCGCTCCACCCCCTGCGCCGCGCACCGGCTTCGTCGGCAATGTATTTGACTACGAGAAATACCAGGCCATGATGAGCGCTGAGGAAAAGCGTGTCCCTTCACCCGACGGCAGCCTGTTCATCGGCGACAAAGGCATGCTGACAACCGGCACGTACGGCGAGGCAACCCGGCTGATTCCTGTAGAGAAGATGGCCGATTATCATTTTCCGGCGCAGGTGCTCACTCGCTCGCCCGGCCACTATCGCGATTGGATTCGCGCCTGCAAGGGCGGCGATCCAGCATGTTCGAATTTCAACGTGGCCGTTCCCTTCGTCGAATGGATGTTGCTGGGAGTGATCGCGCTTCGGGTGGAAGGCAAGCTGGAATGGGACGCGGCGAAAATGCGCTTCACCAATAATCCCGAAGCGAACAAATACCTCAAACCCACCTTCCGCAAAGGTTGGTCGTTGACTTAGTTGCTCGAAGCCGCCACCACCGAGGACGTTGCGGATCTGGTGTCTCTTCGAAATGCTGTTAACCAGCATCTGATTTCGCAATATGGCAAAGGACACTGGGCAGCGGGGTTAACCGAAAAGGGCGTGCGGTTCGCGATGAGAACCTCGACAGTGTATGTAGCCAGGCGTCGCGGCCGCCTAATCGCCACGCTCGCGCTCTCCACTAAGAAACCATGGGCCATCGACAAAAAGTATTTCAGCGCCAGCCGGCGGCCGTTGTATCTCACCTCCATGGCCGTTGCTCCGGACCAACAGCGCCAAGGCGTCGGAAGGTTATGCATTAAAGCAGTCCGCCAGATCGCCGCCGAATGGCCTAGCGATGCAATTCGGCTGGACGCCTACGACTCCAAGGCCGGCGCAGGAGAATTCTACGCGAAGTGTGGTTTCCGCGAGGTTGGCCGTGCAACCTATCGAAACGCCCCGCTGATCTATTTCGAAATGCTGCTGTAGGGCAGGATGGCATCCTGCAGCGGGTTGTGAACCCGCTCGATCCCCCACGCTAGAATATCCCGCGATGACAAATGAGAAAGTTGCTTTTGATAACGGGGAATTGTGCGTGCCTTCGTCCTGGACCGCTGTTCACTGATGACCTACTGCACCGCCGGCTCGGAATTCCCCCGTAATTCGTACCTTGCGGAAATCCCCGGTCTCATCGAATGAACCGAGGCCAACCCGGCCGTGCCGCAGGCTGAGATCGTACGCCTCCAGGCTCGGGTTGCTCTTTCCGTTGACTTCAACGTAGCAGCGCCCTGAGTCGCCGTCGAAGACCAGTTTGACCGGAGTCCACTCCTGAGTTGGCAGCGAAGCCGGACCATCCAGGGGCGAGATACGCACGCGCTCCCCGCCGAATACGTGGAATATCCCGTTATGCATTACTTGTTTCACCGCTGGGTCGATCGAGAGATGCGCATAGTCATAGTGTGATTCGTCCTGCCACGCGTACACCAGGATCAGGCTGCCCTGGTTGCGCCGTACTTCCGCCTTCACCGTCACGCGGCGGAAAGGTTCCGTTTCGGCCAGAGCAAATTTTTGTGGACGCCGCGGCAACCCGGGAGGCGGTTCACCAGCCACCAGCAGCTTCAACTGATCGCCAACAACCGACCAGTCCGAAGCCCGTTGAACAGTCCAATGGTATCCGGCAGCTTCAATCGTATCTGCGGCCAACACAGTGGAAGCTCCGAGCACCGCCAGAAGCGCCGCTCTCATGCATGCATCTCAGCAATCCGTGTGCCCGCGAAAAAATCGATCCATCGCCAGCCTATACTTCCCTGCCAAATCGCGCGAGAGATTTCGCATCTCATCCTCCGGCATCGGTGTAAAGCTCTTGGCCACGTGAACGTTCTCGTCGATATACCCGAGTTTCGGCATGCCGATCACAGCGGCAGCTACCGGAAGCGACATCGCATAACGGACCAGCGTATTCGCCGGCGCCGCGCCCGAAAGCTTCTCCTGGCCAAAAACTTTCATCGCGGTTATACCCATGTTTTTGCTTCGCGCAACCGGCAGCGCGATGGTCTCGAAGCATTCGTTCCACGGATCGTGATAGCTCTTGGTAGGTCCCACGCGCGCCGCGTTCAGCGCCATCTGAGTGCAATCGAAATCGTTATGTTCGAGCGCGGCCTTCAGCACGTGCGGATCGTTGTGGCAAGTCACCCCAATGAAGCGCGTCACCTTCTGATCCCGCAGCTTATAAAGCGTCTTGAGAACGCCGTCCGGAGCCTCAACGGCCCTGAGATCGTCTTCATCCATCAGCCCGTGTACGTGGATCAAATCCAAATGGTCGGTCTGCAATCGCTTCAGGCTTCCTTCGATAATCCGCAGCGCCTCGTCGCCCTTGCGCCGCTCCACCTTGGTGACCAGGAAAACGCCTGTGCGGCGTGACTTCATCACTCCGCCCACCCAGGTCTCGCTTTTCCCGTCGCCGTAGGAGTAAGCCGTATCCACATAATTGATACCGAGGTCAAGCGCTCGGTTGAGCGCCGCGTGGCCGCTCTCTTCATCCTGGTACATCAGCAGCCGGCTGCCGCATCCCAGCCCGAGAATGGAAACGCGTTGTCCCGTTCGCCCCAGAACACGAGTCGGCATAGCGCCGTCCTCAGCACCCAGCGCGGAACTGGCTGCCAAGCCAGACACCGCAGCCGTCTCCAAAAACCTTCGCCTAGAAACGCTCATATTGCAACAATAGTAACCGAACCGCGACCGGAAGGGAACGCCACCACGAACGCGGCTCGGCACGGGCATCCCGCCATGCAATCCTGAAAGCTGATGGCCGTCCTGTTAAGTTGTTCCTCTATCCGCAAATCCTTCGGCACCCGCGTCCTATTCGAGAATCTCTCGCTCACCCTTTCTGAAGGCGACCGCACCGGCTTGATCGGACCCAACGGCAGCGGCAAAACCAGCCTGCTCGAAATCCTGGCCGGAAACGACGTGCCGGATTCGGGCGACCGGGCCATCCGAAAGCACAGCCGCTTGGCCTACGTCCCGCAGGATTCTCTGTTCGCGCCGGAGGACACCGTAGCGTCAGTCCTCCAGGCAGCCTTGGCGGACGTGCACCTGGACGAACGCGAAAAAGCAGTTCGCATTGAAATGATGCTGCGCCGTGCCGGATTTGAAGATCCCGCCGCGCGCGCCACCTCACTCTCCGGTGGATGGCGAAAGCGCCTGGCAATCGCCGCGGCGCTGGTGACATCGCCGGACGTGCTCTTGTTAGACGAGCCCACCAATCACCTGGATCTCGACGGCATCCTCTGGTTGGAACGTGCCATAGCCGCCGCGAATGCCTGCCTCGTAGTAACCCATGATCGATACTTTCTGGAAAATGTTGCCACGCGAATGGTAGAGATCAATCCCGCCTATCCCGACAGCGCTTTCAATGTAAACGGCAACTACAGCGAGTTTCTGGAACGCCGCGAGGAATTCTTCGAAGCGGCTTCCAAGCAGCGGGAGTCCCTCGCCACCAAAGTTCGAAGAGAAGTAGAGTGGCTGCGGCGCGGACCGAAGGCCCGCACCGGCAAATCCAAAGCGCGCATCGATGCAGCCGGACGCTTGATCGATGAATTCTCAGCCGCCACCGCACGCAGCCGAACCGCGACAGCCAAAATCGATTTCACCGCATCCGACCGCAAAACAAAGGTACTGATTGAAACGGAAGACATCGGGAAGACGCTGGGTGGCCGCACTCTTTTTCGCGGCTTGAGCCTCACCCTTTCGCCAGGCGTGAGAATCGGCCTGGTGGGATCGAACGGTAGCGGCAAAACTACCTTGCTCAAGATTCTAGAAGGCTCGCTCGATCCAGATGAAGGGACCATCCGTCGCGCCGACCTCTTGAAAGTGGTGAGCTTTGCCCAGGATCGCACCGAGCGTCTGGATCTCGAAATCAGCTTGCGCCGCACCTTGTGTCCCGAAGGCGATTCGGTGATCTATCGCGGGCGTCCCATTCATGTTGCCGGCTGGGCCAAGCGGTTTCTCTTCCGATCGGACCAGCTCGAGATGCCGGTTTCCAGCCTCTCCGGCGGCGAGCGCGCACGCGTTCTAATCGCCCGCCTGATATTGCAAACAGCCGACGTCCTGCTGCTCGACGAACCCGCCAACGATCTCGACATTCCCACCCTCGAAGTCCTCGAGCAGAGCCTACTCGAATTTCCCGGCGCTATCGTCCTCGTCAGTCACGACCGCTATTTGCTCGACCGGGTGTCCACTCTAGTAATCGGTTTGGATGGATCTGGCGAAGTGGGCGCATTCGCCGACTATTCACAGTGGGAGGCATCCCGTGGGGAGCGAGTTGCGGGAAAGCCTATCGTAAAGGAGCGGGAAGCGCCCACACCAGTTCCGGCGCCGCAAAAAAAGCTGTCCTACATCGATCAGCTCGAATGGGACGCCATGGAAGAAAGAATCCTGGAAGCGGAGCGGGAACTGGCTGCCTGGCATAATGAAGTTCAGGACGCTTCCTCGGATGCCAATCGATTGCCGCAAGCCTTCGAGAAACTCCAGCAGGCGCAAACGCGAGTGGATGACTTGTACCATCGCTGGGCCGAGCTGGACGCGAAAGTGGCAAAATGAGTTCCCCTGAGACGCCTCGTGGCGCACGCCCCCGGCGTGCCGCGTTCACACTCGTGTGAACGCCTGGGTTGGGTCGAAAAAACGTGTTCGCAAGAGTGCGAACATGGTACGCAAAGGTGCGTACGCCACAAGGCGTCTTCAACAGAGTGGTGCCGTGCTCCCACGAACGTGGTATCGTCAAATCCCAATGATTAGGGATTCAACAGATGGCCTCTTTAGGCCAAACTTAGCCTGTGGATCTAGCTATGCCTGAAACACCCGAAATGAATTCCGCCAACTTCCCGACTTTGGATGATGCGCAAATTGCTCGCGTTGCCGCATTCAGCATCGAAATCATCGGCGTTTCAAACGGGGATGAGGCCGTCCTTAGAGTCCTCGGCCGCGGGAACTTCACCGGCGAGATAAGCCTGCTCTCGGGCCGCCGTGCGTTGGTCCGATGCCGTGCGCGCGAATCGAGCAAGTTGCTCGAAATCGATCGCGCGAATCTGCAGCGCATGATGCAGACTGACGCTGCGCTCGGCGAGATGTTCCTCACGGCATTCATACTGCGGCGGTTGTATCTCATCGACCATTCGGTAGGCGATGCCATTCTGATCGGATCCAACCTTTCCAGCGACACCTTACGTCTCCGGGCGTTTCTAGGACGCAACGGCCATCCCTATTCGTATATCGATGTCGAGCGCGAGGCCGACATCCAAAGCGTTCTCGACCATTTCGCCATCCGCGTCGCCGACATCCCGGTTCTCATCTGCCGCGGCCAACTGGTGCTTCGAAATCCCACCAATGCCGAAGCAGCCGCGTGCTTCGGATTGAATGCGGGAATCGATGACGATGGCGTGTCCGACCTGATTGTGATTGGCGCCGGACCCAGCGGCTTGGCTGCCGCGGTCTACGGGGCTTCCGAAGGCCTGAACGTACTCGTAATCGAGAGCAACGCACCGGGAGGCCAAGCCGGCTCCAGCTCCCGAATCGAGAACTATCTAGGATTCCCCACCGGGATCTCCGGCCAATCCCTTGCCAATCGCGCGTTCCTGCAAGCCGAGAAATTCGGCGCGCGCATTTCGATAGCACGAGCCGCTTCCGCGCTCAAATGCGGACGCTCGCCCTACTCTGTAGAACTGGACGACGGCGGATCAGTGCAAGCCCGTAGCATAATCATCGCGTCCGGAGCCCAATATCGAAGATTGAATCTTCCGAACCTCGCTCAATTTGAAGGCGTCGGCGTGTATTATGGCGCCACGCAGGTTGAGTCGCAGCTCTGCCAGAACCAGGAAGTCGCCATCGTCGGTGGCGGAAACTCGGCTGGCCAGGCGGCGTTGTACCTTTCCGGATTCGCCAAGCACGTTCTTCTTTCGGTCCGCGGGCCCGGGCTTGAGGACAGCATGTCGCGCTATTTGATCGCCCGCATTGAATCGTGCCCCAATATCACGCTCCGGCCTTTCACCGAAATCCAGGCCCTCGAAGGCAATGGGCATCTCGAGCGGGTTCACTGCCGGAATACCAAGACCGGAGCCACCGATGCTCACAACATTCGTCACCTGTTCCTGATGACCGGCGCCGATCCGAATACGGCCTGGCTAGGCGGCTGCCTGGCTCTGGATTCGAAGCAGTTCATCCGAACCGGCACCGACCTCGGACGCGAATGGCCGTTACAGCGCGCCCCCTTTCTTCTGGAAACCAGCCGCCCCGGCATATTTGCCGTAGGTGACGTCCGCGCCGGAAGCACAAAGCGCGTAGCCTCAGCCGTGGGTGAAGGATCCATGGCCGTCCAATTCGTCCACAAAGTCCTAGCAGAATAAGTTCCGCGCGCTGCCTCCTGCGGCCCGCCACCTGCCGCCCGCCGCCTGCAGCCTGCTGCCTGCCTTCTGCTTTCTGCCTCCTGCAGCCTGCCGCCTGCGGCCTGCCGCCTGCTCCGCCGTCTGCTACACTTGCGGTTCATTTCAGTGAAACGCACCGCCCTCCTCTTCGGCCTTCCCATGTTGTTCTGCCTGGCCGTGCACTGGCTCGCTCTCAAAACCTGGTTT
>JBEKJJ010000386.1:0-10642 GCA_050011295.1 Bryobacteraceae bacterium | reverse complement strand
TCGTGCGCGGCGGCGCGAGTGGGAGCGAGGATCAGGATTTCAGATTGGCCGGAGTGTTTCGAAAGAAATGTGGCGGCGCGGTCGAGGAGTTTGGACGTGGAGCGGGAACGGAGGAGCGAGCGGGAGGCCACAGTCCAATTATTGCTCGCGCGCTGTGCGCGCTCGCGGGGCTGGGGGCTCGGGGCTGGGGGCTGGCCAGCTTTCAACGTGGATAGGGGTGTCGGCGGAGGGTTGTGAAGGCGCGGTAGAGTTGTTCGGTTAGGATTACGCGGGCTAGTTCGTGCGGGAAGGTCAAGGCGGAGAGGGACAGCAGCAGGTCTGCGCGATCACGCCATTCCACGGGTAAGCCGTCGGCGCCGCCTATGATGAAGAGCAGGTCGCGCGATTCCTGTTCGGCTTTCGCGATTAGTTTTGTGAATTGCGCGGAGTCGTGTGGCTTGCCGGCTGGGTCCAGGAGAATTTTCTTGGCGGAGGGGTGTTTCAGCCAAGGGTCGAATCTGGACGGCTGGATCTCGCGCATCTCGGTACGGGCGTACCGGGAGCAGCGCTTGATGTACTCTTCCGCCATGCTGTTGGCGTTTTGGTCGCGCGGCTTGCCGATGTAGTAGAGGTAGATCTTCACGCTCCCTTCCGGTCGCGGCTCAGTCGATGCCGTGCTGCTTCAATTTGATGATTTGCTCCGGCGTTAGATTTTTCATGCCGCTGGCTTCCAGGCGAGCGATGTAATCGCCATTCACGCCGTTCTCCCACATGCGGGTGATTTCGTCGACTGATACATGCGCGTAGCCACAGGCTTTGAGCTTCCTCGGAAAGTCCGGGGAAACGCCGTGGTCGTGAAGATGGATTATTTCGTCAGTGGTCAGCTGGTAGCCGCTGTCATGCAGTGCGCGGAGAAAATCCGAATCCACGCCGTGATCGTGCAGTTGGATCATTTGTTTCGAATCCAGAGCCACACCGGCGCGCTTTACGTCGGCGGCGAACCGGGGCGACACGCCATGGTCGTTCAATTGGATGAGTTGCTCGGGATTGAGATCGTAGCCAGTCTGTTTGAGTTGCGCGATGGTGTCGGTGGAAACGCCGTGATCGTGCATGCGAACCAGATCGTCGGCTGAGAAACGATATTTGGCGGCTTCCAGATCACGGATGTAGCGCGCATCCACGCCGTGATCGTGCAGTTGGGTGACTTCGTTGGCGCTGAGATGGTAACCGGCTCTATTGAGCTCGCGCAGGAAGCTGCCTTCCACGCCGTGGTCATTGAGCTGGATGAGGTCGGCGCCCGAAAAATCATAGCCACTGGATCGGATTTCGGCGATGTATTCGGGAGTGATGTTGCGGCTTTTCAAATCGATCAACTCACGCGTGGTCAGGTCATGCATTCCGAGCTTGACCAGTTGGCGCGCGTATTGCAGGTTGATATCCATGAGAGCCATCTGAAACAACCGGCTCTCGTTGATATCGAAGAATCCGAGCTTTTCCATCTCGCGGATGAACGAAGGATTCGGCGAGAAGCTGAAACGGCCGCCGCCCACGCCGGCTACGATGCCGCCTTCGCAAATCAGGCTGCCGGCATCGCGCTGCAGCTCGAAATGAACGTTCGCGTGGAGAGAATTCATGTCGTCGCGCGAGAGGCCTTTCAGATCTTCGACGCGGTAGTCGGAGCTTTCCACCCAGGTGGAGGTGATGGTGGAACGCTTGAGGGAAAGCTGGACTTTTCCGCTTCCCGCCATCCAACGGTTCAGGCTCCAGGTTCCCGTGGTGGGAACAGTGGTGTCGGCCGCTTGCGCGATCAAAACAACCAGAACGCAGAGCGAGATGGCAACTGGTTCGTTGATCCTTAGTTTCATGAATTGCATATGCGCCTCCTAAATTACGCCTGCGCGGCAGAGTTTCATCACTTGTTCGAACGTCAGGCCTTTGAAGCCTTGTTCGCGAAGGTTGCGCAGCGATTTGGGCGAGAGTCCACTCTGTTGGGCTTCCACCGCCTGATGCGCGTCGATTTTTGTATATCCGGATTCCTTGAGCGATTCAAAGAGGCCGGAGGAAACTCCGTTGTTATGTAGTTCGATAAGTTGCTCGAAGCTGAAGGGTCCGAAGCCGAGGGCGTGGATGCGCTGGACGTTATCGAGATCCACTCCGTTCTGGGCGAGGTGGATCATGCGCTCCACATTAAGATTGGGAATGCCTGCGCCTACTGCTTTGCGAGCGTAATCCGGGGACACGCCGTTGTTGTGCAGATTGATTAGATCTTTGGGTGACGGAGTGCCGAATCCGGCGCGCAGCATGCCTTGAATAAATTTGGGATCGACGCCGTTGTCGCGCAGCGCGATGATTTCGTCCACCGAGATTTGGGTGTAGCCGGCGTCCACCAGGCCAGCGAGATAGCCGTCGCGATGGGTGTTGGCGGCGATTGTGGCGAATGGTTTCCCGAGAGCTGCAACGCTCGCAGCCCCAACCGCTGCGACCGGCGTTGGAGCGGAGGCAGAGGCACCCGGCGCGGCTGACCATCCAGGCGCTGCTATAGCTTCGCCCTCGCCAGCGCTGCTTCCATGATCTGCGCTCGGCGCTGCTGGCGGGATGAATGCGCGCGGGGCTGGTGTCTCGATGGATTCAGCCGGTTCTGAACTGGGCGCCGGCGCGCGAGGCGCGCGTGGCGTGGCGGGCGACTGAACGGCGGCGGGCGGGATTGGAGGCCGCGGCGGCGGCATAGAATCGTCCTGAGCGCGCAACCGGATTCCATTGGTAACTGCCAGTACTGCGATCAATACGGTGGCGAGCGCCATCCACACGGGAAGCGATCGCCGGCGAGGATCGTCCTTACCGAGCAGACGGCGGACTCGGGCGAGCAGAGGTCCGCCTGTGGCGGCCATGGCGAACTGCGGATAACCGCTGCGCAGTTCTTCGAGAGCCGTGAGCGCGCGGGCGTACAGCACGCGGTCGCCACACGCCATAATGGCGAGATCGTCGCAGCAGTTTTCGCGCTCGGCGCGGATGCGCTTGGCTACCCACCACATGGCGGGGTGGTAGAACAGCAGCGCTTCGATGGCGCTCTGCAGCAGGTTGGCAACGTAATCGAAGCGGCGGATATGCGCCAGCTCATGAGCCAGCACAGCTTCCAATTCCTGAGCGCTCAGATTGATCAACGCGCCGGCGGGAATCAGGATCACGGGCCGTATCCATCCAATAACGGCGGGCACTTGAGCGAGCGTGGACTCACACAGCCGTATGCCTCTGCGAATCCCGAGTTGAGCGGCGAGCGCGGCCAGGCGAGCTTGCCAGATCTCGGGAAGCGCGCGCTTGCTGCGTCGCTTCAATCGCTGCGCGATAAACCAACCGGCGGCCGACCACATTGACATTGCAACTACGCCTGCCAGCCAGAACCAAACGACCATCGTTAAGTAAGGCAGCGGGTTGGATGATGGCGTGATGGAAGCGGAGGGCGCGTAATTCGTGGCAATCCGGCTGAGAACCGGCATGGATGGCGGCAGGGCCACTGAAACATCGTGGTGATTGAATAATGCAAGGAAGGTGGCGACGGCCGAAGCGGGCATGGCCAGCAGCGCGGAATAGGAAAGCATGTAGCGCAGGTTCGCGCTGGCGCGCCGAAGTGCGATGTTCGCGGCCGCGAAGAGAATGCCGATTGCCGCGCATTGCCACAAGGAATGAATTAGCGCCCAACCTAAAGATTCCACCATGGGCGCATCCACCAGCGTCGAGTTCATACGGCGCCTCCGTTTTGTTCGATTTCGTCCAACATGTGACGGATCTCCGCCAGCTCCTCGGGATTCGCTTTCTTAGAAGCGAGCGCCTGCATTACCATGCGAGCCGCTGAGCCGCCGAAAACGCGATCCAGCAGATCGCCCACCAACTGCTTTTGCGTTTGGTCCTCGCGGATGCGCGGCGAATAGACGTGGGCCTTGTTCTTTTCGTCGCGGCTGACGAGATCCTTGTCGGCCATGATCTGCATCAGCTTCAGGACCGTGGTGTAGCCGGTGCCCGGTTTCGTCTTCGAGAGGATGCTGTGGACGTCGCGCACCGTGGAGGGACCTTCGCGCCAGAGGACGCGGAGGATTTCGAGTTCGCCATCGGTGGGACGGTGTTGCTTCTGCATGGATCAAGAGTAATACGAAAGGCTTCGTAGGTCAAGCCCTTTGAACAAAAAAAGAGCACGAGGGGGGCCAGGGGCGAAGGGGTTGAGGATGAAGAGGTTGGGGGGATGGGGCTAAGTGCCAGCGGCGTCCGGTATTGGGATGGCGTGTTCTAAGTCGGACAAAATTGTTGTTTCGTCACGCGGCAGGGCCGCTATCTGGCGCCACTGCTGCGGGCCCGGCTATTGCTGGGTTTTCTTGGCGCTGGTGTGGGTGGCGGGGTGTTTCTTGGTGGTTTCGACTGGTTCCTTGAGGAGCGTCTCGATCATGCTGCGCCAGTAGGGTTCGGTGCGCAATTGTTCGTCACCGGTGAGCGGCGAAGTTTGGGAGCGGATGATTCCCTTGCGGTCGATCCATACGATTTGCGGGACCACGTAGCGCTCCATTGGAGAGATGCCTAGGAATTCGAGTACAGGAGCGAGCGGGCTGAAGCCGACTCGGTAGTTGACGCCATAGTTCTTCATGAAATCATTCACGAAGAGATTGGCCATGTCGTTGATCGCGACGCCTACCGGTTGAAATCCGCGCGGGCCGTATTCGGTGTAGAGTTTCGAGAATTCCTGCGACGCGTGCTGGCAATGGACACAGGTGGTGAAGATGAATGTCAAAGCTACCACTTTTCCCTTGAAAGCGCTCAACGGAACCTGATTTCCGTCCGCGTAGCGGATCATGAATTCGGGAGCGGGGCGGGGCGCTGGGGGAATTTCCGCCTGAAGGGCGAATGCGCATGCCACGGCTGCGGCGGCCACTCGAATCGAAAGCATCCAAATACTCCTTATATTTCTAGTGTAGCGGAGATTTCCAGCCTTCGATATGGTTGACCGTCGAGCCATCCAACCAGGCGCGGAAATAGCCGGAGTCGCCGTGTCCGGTAAGCTCGGAAGCGGTTTGGGATTCCATATCGAGCTTCTTCCATTTGCCCTGCAGGACTTTGCTGTAGAGCTCAAAATATTGGCGCGCGGATTCCGGCGAGTCCCAGGTGGATGCGTAGACGAGTACCGGGAATTTTTCGTGCTTGTGCTCAAGAACAGCATAGGAGCTGCCGGCGAGGTGTGTGGCCAAAGCCTTTCCCTGGTCGTCCGACGCGTACTGAGACAGCAAAACGCGGTAATCGAATTCCCCCAGGTTGCCTTCGGCCAGGGTGCGGAAGGCGTGGGGTTCGGGAACACGCGGGGGTGTGGGATTCGAGGGTGCGTGATGCGCCAGGTAGAGATCGGGATGGAAAATCTGCTGGGTGCTGGCGGGCGGATGCAGGAACACTTCCGAAAATGAATCGCGGCCCAGTTTTCGGAACACGGCGTTTTGAAACAGCATACCTTCGGCATACGGGCGGAGCTCTGGATGGATTCGGTCATGAGGCTGAGCATGTGGTCGGGAACTTCGGCTGGTCCACCGTCCTGCTTGGAAAGATAGGCGGCCATCAGCCAGGTGGCTTGTCCTTCCATCACAGCTAGGCGGGCAGTTGAGCCGTCATCGCTCGGTTCGCCTTCGCGAATGTATTTGCCGAGGTGGAAATGCTGGTCGGCAAGGGCGTGCGCGAGCTCGTGGACCAGCGCGGTGCGCTCTTCCATTCCCGTGCCGGAGCCTTCCAGTACGAACAGCTTCTTCTTGTTGTAGTCGTAGAAAGCGGCGGCCTGTTCGGTAAGAAGATCCACGGTGTTTTGGCGCAGATCGAAATCGGAGGGGACAAGGCCGAGCATCTTGAGGGTCAGCTCTTCGGCGCGCAGGTCGGCTGGCTTGATAGCTTTTTTGATGCGCTCATCAAGGAAGGTCCGGAGTTGGTCTTTGTTGAGGACTCCGTAGGGGACGGGGCGGGTGAAGCGGAGGCCGGTGATGCTGGAGAGGCCAGCTTCGATAGTGCCGATCTCGGAGAAGAAAGGAGGGGGATCAGCAGCGTGGAGGAGCGCGACGGCCAGCAGAATGAAGAGCGCGATGCTTAGGGCGGATTGGCGTTTCATGCGAGAATAGAATCTTCATGGTAAAAGAAAAGACAGAGGAAAAAATAAACGAGCATTTGTATTCGGCCGAGTATCACGGTAGCGGGACGTTCGTGATCAGCAAGCCGAAGCGCAAGCCAGGCAAGCGGAGACAGTCGCGGTTGAAGAAGCCGCAAAGAATGGCGAGGAAGTAACTTCCTCGGGACGCGGAAGTTCTTCCTCGCCGTTATTCGGTTCTTCAGTTCCTCGGTTCTTCGGTTCAAGCAAATTGGGAATTTCGGGTATATGGAACCGAAGAACTGAATAACCGAGGAACCGGAGAACCTAGAAAATGAAGCTTAGGCCGCCGCGGACGGCACGGGGGTTCTGGATGAGGACCACGCTTTGGCCGGCGTCTGAGACCCTGACATAGCCCTGTGCCAACATGTTGCGGAGCTCGGCGGTGGCTTCCAGGCGTCCAGGCATCCCCAGGAACGACGGTATGGGCTGGCGTACGCGGATGTTTAGGCCAGGCTCGGGATAGGCTCGCTGAGTAAGATAAAAGTGGCTGGGCATGAGGGCGCTGTAGTCCATCCACTGATAGCTGGCGTTGATAATGGTCCCGGTGAAAGGCAGCGTAGCGGAGGCGCGGGCGGAGGCCCAGAAGCGTTGCGTGGGGTGGAGCGTAGAACGCAACTCATCGGCCGATGCGCCAGGCAAATCCTCGGCCCCGGCTGTCAAAGCGCCGGCCCTTCCGAAGGTTGTACCTAGCTCAAGCTTGTCGCCGAGGGCTTGCGTGACGGACGCGGCATATCCGAACCGCTGCAGACTGCCGGCATCGAGGACACTGCTCTTGGAAGAGATGTCGGGCAACAGATCGCCGGGAGCGAAAAGGTCGGCGGGAGCTGAAACAGTCATCGCGAGATTGGTAATCGACTCGTGATAGCCGGTGACATCGAGAGTGGTATCTTTCACCTTTTTTTCGTAGCCGATCTCAAAATCCTGAGAATGCTGAACGGCGGCACGGCCATCCATGAGCGAGAGCCGGGGCAAAACCGATAACGCAGCCAGGTCGCTCGCGAGTGTTGCGTCGTTCGAGGGAAGCTCGGTGCGATTGTCTCCGCGATCCGCTGAGAGGAACTCGACCGGAGGCGCACCTGAGCTATAGGCTAACTGGAGGGTGCCGTTCTCGCCAAGGCTATAGCTCAGCCGCGCGAATTTACTTAAATAATTGAGATGGTCGAGAAAAGTGATGGAATTAAGCGCGGCGCCGTAATCCAGGCGCAGATCGTCAGACAGGGCCATACTGTCGTGCACGGCAACCGATATCGACCGGATGGCGGGCGCACCTTCCGTTTGTCCAGGGACTATCGACTGACCGGAGCGTCCAGGCAGATAAACCTGCTGCATGGTGACGGAGACGTCCGGTCCAAATCCGTCGCGGCTGAAGCTCGTTCGGAACGCCGAGGCGGGAAGGCTGGCTCCGGCGCTGTAGCCGACATTGCCGCTCAACTGCAGGCGGTTGCGGCCAAACAGCGAAGTGGCCAACGCAAAAGCAGTACCCAGATCCGATTGCGAGGACGTACCGCCGAGCGATCCAGGATCGCCGGCCGATACCTCCAGTACGCCGTAGGTATCGGAGAACGCGCTCTGGCCGGCCGGCTTATCGTTCTCGGCGGGCGCTGCTGGGTTATCGGGGAGAAACCGAAGAACAGGGCGAGTGGAGGTAGACGCTTTGAGAGTCCACTTCCAGTCATCACTCATCAGCGCGCCTTGGCCGGGGGCGGCATAAACCAACTCGATGGAACTCAAGACGCTAGCGAGATCGACGTAAAGGAGGCTCTGCATGCCGGGCTGTACGGCGATTTTCTGCTTCATGGCGGGAACGAAACTCGCCAAGCTTACCCGTACGGAGTATAAATCGGGTGATAAGGATTCGAAACCAAACAGGCCGCGTTCGTTGGTGATGGTTCGCTCAATCAGGCGCTCGTAGCGATTGAACAACAACACCGAAGCACCCATTTGGGGAACGCCTGTGGAGTCGCGCACGAAACCGGCAATGCTACCAGAGATACTTGCGGGCGCTGCCGCACTCGCAACCGGCGTCGCAGACGCCAGCGCCGCCACTAAGCTGACAGCGAATTTTAGCCGATCTGTCATCATCCCCGCGGTTGCACCCGTGGTTGAATCAGGGCCCAGTACTACGCCTTATACTACTATACCTCGTCTACTTTACTGTAAAGTTGGCAGTGGGGGTTAAGGTCTCGTTACGGTTCTTGTCCACTACCTTCATTGTCAGGGTATATTGTCCAGGATCGAGAGATGACAAGGGAAGAAGTTTTTCCACAGTCACCTGCGCCGAGGATGCCCCCGGTATCTTGCTTACATCTTCGGTATAATCCAGCACTGGCTTGTCGGTGGTCCCGGTCTTGGTGATTTCATACTGAATCGACCCATTAGGCTTCTTGGTCTTTTCGTCCGGCTGGAAATTGTAGAACTGCATATAAATGCCGAGCTTCTCGTTGCGGTCGAAGGTGTCACCCATGCGCGGGCGGATCTTAGTGTCGCCGATCACGAACGCACCTGTTCCGATGCTTCGGGTGGGAACCTTTTCGATGAGATCGGCGAGGATCAAGCTGCTGGAGCCGAGTTTTTCATCGTCAAAACGGGGAACATTCAGGGCCATGGGATAGGTGGTCATATTGCCGCCGACGACATCCTTGGCCACTACGTTCAAGCGGTACATGCCGGGGGGTAAGGGGATGGCTTTTTGATAAATGGACGCTCCTTCGATAGCCTTCCCCAGCAACTCGGTAGGCACGGGCACCGATACAACGTCTTCAAAGTAGTTCACCACGCGGCCGGCGATGGAAGTAATGCGGCCATAGATATTCACGGTGGCGGTTGAGACATTTTCCTTTTGCTGGAACTGGAGATCCTTGCGTTGGAGCAGCACAGTGATGGAAGTCAACACCGTGGAATCAGTGATCCGCATAAAATCGGCCTGGACTTTCAGGGGCAGCGTGTTGTAGCGGATGTTGGAGCTGACCACCGCGTCCAGATCCTTGAATTTCACCGCAGGCGGTTTCTGCAGCTTGGCGAAGTTCTCCAGCCGCGTGAACTCATTCATGCTTTCGGGCAAGGGTTGGGTCCCCGTGCCGAGGTGTGTTCCATCGGTGCGATTGAAACGGTCCGTCTTGGTGGAAAGCCCCATCTGTTCAGACATGGTGAGTCCGGCGTTGGGGACGTACAACAGGGCGTCCTTTTCCGACGGGTCCATGGTCATATGAAATTCGCCGGACATGGTGGGATCGACGAATTCGATGATGACGTTCGTGCCGATTCCGTCGATATAGCGATAGCGCCATTGCTGGAACGGATAGGTGGACGTTTCGCCGCCGCCTTCTTCCATGGGGCGCTCGTAGGTGCCGCCGGAAGAGTGGTCTTCGATCTCGTCGGGAGGGCCGAAAGTAATGTAGATCCGGCCGCGATCCGTCTTCCAACCCGGAATACCGGAGGCATAATGTTCGTTCGCGTATGCGATGCGGCGGTAATGCTCTTCCTTGAACTCGTTTTCCTCGGTGTCGGGCGTGGGATCGCGTCTCAACCAGAACTGCTCGATGAACTGCTGGCGCTCATCGTCGGTCGCGAGGCGTTTCCAGGCCTGTTTTTCCTCGTCGGTGATGATGTAAGCAACGTCTTCATTGAGCCATTTCTTGTAGGGAGTCTCGAGCTCCTTCTGCAGCTTCTTCTCTTGTTTCTTGCGCTGCTTCTCCGTCATGGGCTTGGAGACGGTATCTTTTGTCGAGGAATCCGAGCTGGGCTTTTTGTCGGATTGGTCAGACGATTGCGCGATTGCGATGGAGACCACAGCGGTCAGGGAAATGACTGCCACCGAGCCACAAAAGACAAAGAGCTTTGTTTTCATACAAATCACCACCAAGGCCTACTTCAAGTCTGCACTCTATTTTAGGCCTATTGCGACCCTTGGTCAAGGACGTGTGTGGTGCGCGGGGAGTTTCAAGCAGGTTAGCCCCACCGTACGCCGAATCCTATTCGGAGCCGACCGGATACCCCTTGTTCCGAATATATGGCCGCGGAGGCTTTGTTGGTCTCGAAGCCGATAGCCCTATCTCGCCTCGACGATCATGCGAATTCTTCTAACGCAACCAGCCAGGTCCGAACGAACCTGGCACTCCCACATTCTTATAACCGTATAGCCGGTTCTCTTAAGGGTCCTTGAAACGAGTAGATCGCGTTGCCGGTTCTTTGCTATTTTCTGTCGCCAGTATTGCGCATTTGTCTTTGGGATATGTCCACACCGGGGACACCCATGCCAAAAGCACCCGTCCGCGAAAATAGCGATTCGCTCCCGGCAAAAAAGGAAATCTGGCGCGCCGAACGCACCTGACTGCACACGCCATCCGCGGACGCCCTGGCGGACGAGCCCAGCGCGGAGGCGAACCTCCGTTGATCTGTTACCATACGAGCGAATAGCCCGCATATTTCTGCTTCTCGCGAGGCTCGGCGACCTTGCTAAGCTTGCCACAGGGCCAGTGTACAATCTCGGCGCACCCCATG
>JBEKJJ010000385.1:0-5714 GCA_050011295.1 Bryobacteraceae bacterium | reverse complement strand
GCGCTGATGGGAATGCTGGAAGGGATGCTGCGGGATCGTTTTTTGGCGGACCGGTTGGGATTTCCGGCCCACTTCGATCTGAGTCAGTTGCAGGAGATTCTTGGGCTCGCGCTGGCGTCGTTTATGCAGAGGCCTGGGTAAAAAACTTCTTAGCCACGGATGCACACGGATAAACACGGATTTTATTGAATGTCTAGCGTCACTGGGATCTCAATCGTTCGCGGCGGCAGGCATTCCTTGTTGTTGCAGGCTTGGTAGCGGAGTTTGCCGTTCATGATGGCCGGGCCGTTGCGCGCATCGGCGGGAGCCTTGAAGCGCGTGACGATCTCGAAATTTCCGCTGAATACCGATAGCGGCGTGGGAGAGAAATCGTATTTCTCCGATTGCGGTTTTGGATAGGTGACTTGCTCCGCTTGCAGTGGTTCCTTCGCCCAGGTTAACTTCAGCGGGATGAGATACTCTTCCGACGGCGTATTGCTATTCACGTGAAAGCCTGGCTGCAATTGCGCAGTGACCTTCACTTCGCCCGAGGCTCCGCGCTGGATGGTCAGCTTGTCCACGGGTCCCACGGTCAGGACGCCCTTATTTTGCGGCAGCAAGGGAAGTGAGAGCGCGGCTAGAAGAAGCGCTCGACGAGCCCAGCAAGCGATCGATGTCATCCCTGAATTCCTCTTTTCCCCTGGATAGACCGATGTGGACGGAAGCGATCTTTCCCTGGCGATCAATCAAGAGCGTAGTTGGAAGCGATTCCACGCCGCCGTAAATATCGCTGACTTGCTCATTCCCCAGCAGTATCCGATAGTTGATTTTGAGATCTTCCATATACGGCTTCACGGCATCCCAGCCGTCTTCATCCATCGAGACGCCCAGCACGGCGAAGCCGCGATCCTTGAACTGCTGCTCGAATTCGATGAACCAGGGGATCTCAATCTTGCAGGGTCCGCACCAGGTGGCCCAGAAATCCAGCAACACAACCTTGCCCTTGTAGTCGGCCAGGTGAACGGTTTGGCCGTTGGAATCTTTCAGAGTAAATTCGGGGGCGGTCTTACGGTCGTTCTCCGGCTTAACCGCGGCGTGGACTGAGCGGGGCTCAAAGCCTGCTTCGGGGATGTTTGAGCAGGCCGTCCATACCAGGCAACCTCCCAGAACGACACTAGCTGCAGCTGCTGCTCGGATTAGCTTGAGCAAGACCATCTCCTTACTTCGATTATATCGGTATTCCTCGACCTTGAAAGGTGGCGTGAAACCATTGCGCGCGACGATTCCGGTGCCTCTCGGCCAATGTGAACTCCGGATGCCGCGTGACGCCGGAATATAGCCAGGCTGCCGTATCGCAGAAGCTTTCGCACGCGTAGTCGCGCCAACTCGGGTGGTGGGACAGTTTCGATTTTCGTAACTCTGCCGACCATCCAAGCTCGCCGCGCGCGCGTTGTTTCCATTCGCGTTGTAACAGATCTTGATAGGACTGGCGCGCTTGGTTTCCCATGCGCACCCAGGCGAAATGGAACAACTCATGCGTGAGAATCCGGGCCAGCTCTTGCGGGTTCGCAGCCAGATCGAGATCCAGCACGATCCGCCGTTTGCGAATGAATGTGCCGGCGTAGACGGGCTGGCCGAAGGTCCGCTTCGAGTAGAGTTGGCGGCGGGCCGCGCTCAACGCCGGCAGGAAACGGATTCGAATAGCGCGCCCCTCCAAATCCGGCAGCCGCTTCCGGAGTGCCTCAACGCACCGTCTGGAGGGCAGGGGGACGCTTTGGTGCAAAGTAAGCTGGGTTGTCAACTTTCACCGCGAAACGAGCCTGATTACTCTTCATCCAATCATTGAAGCGCGCCTGCCTCAGCTCTTCGATAACTTGCGGGCGAACTTCATTGAACGGCTGGGTGACCACGGAGTCTGCACGGATGAGATAGAATCCGTTGGCTTGCTTTACCGGCTCGCTCACCTCACCCTCCTTAAGCGCAAACACCGCCTTCTTGACCGGTTCCGGATAGGGGCTGTTGTGGCTGATGGTGCCGAAATCGCCGTCCTTGGCCGCGGAGCTTTTGTCATCGGAATTCTCGCGAGCTAGCTTACCGAAATCCTCGCCGGCCAGAATCTGCTTGCGCAATTCGTCGACCTTGGCCTTCGCCTCCGCGTCGCTCAACATTTTCTTGCCGTCGGGACCAGGCTTGTCGGGCGTTGCGCTGAAAGAGAGGTGAATCACTTTCACCTTCACCTGTTTGAAACGATCGGGATTCTCTTTGTAGGACTTCTCCTGTTCCTCCGCCGTAATCTGGATCTTGTCTTTGAAGTCGGACAGCTCGGCCTGCTGGAGAATGAGCATGCGTTGAAACTCGAGCGCGTCCTTCCAGGGAGACCGCTTATCGAGGTTCGCCTTCTCAGCTTCCGCGGCCAAGTACTTGTACAAGAGAAGCTGCATCAGAGTGTTAGCCGGCTGCACCCGGGCGGTCTGTTGGTATTGAGGCGGCAAACTCGCGAGAAGCTGGTCAACTTCCGCGGCGGTCAGCTTTCTGCCGTCCGGCAACTCCGCTACGACGGTTTCCGGAGTTATGGGCGCCGGTGGCGGTGCTTCCGGCGGCGGGGCTTGAACGGGAGGAGCCGGCGTGCCAGGGGCCACAGGCGGTGTTGGCGTTTGGCCACACAGAAATGCAGAAAACAGAAGGGTTGTTGCCAAATATTTCATTGAATGTTTCCTTGACGCGGAAACCATAAGTCTAACATGGGAAAAGGGCGTCCGGCTTACACCCATCGGGTGCGCGACATGAATATGGGGGAGGGATGCAACAAACCGCTGTGCGCTGGTGGGGCAGCTTGGTATGGTAAGCTGCGGCCGATTGTCAATCGGCCCGAATGCCCACGGTTTACCGGACAGCGGCGGTAGGCAACCGCCGCGCAGGCTGGCAGCCTGCCCCACTCAGCGGGTTCCGGCAACGGCGGTGGTAATCTTCAGGTCGAAAACGGGAACGGCCATATCGTCCGCATCGCGGACGTTGCAATAAGGATCTTTCCCGAAGCCATACCACAGAGTGGCATTCTGTGGCAGCTTTCCCTGGACATACAGCAGGACTGTGCTGGCCTCGGCAGGGTCCACGCGAGATCGGTAGATCATGGGCGTTTCGCCGCCACTAGTTTCGTGAATGGAGAACCCCGCCATGCGCCCCTCCGATTGCAGTCGGCCGTTCACTCCGGAAAAGGTCACCTTGACCACGCCGTCCTGGTATACCGCGGCGACCGGCCTTGGGCCGCGCTTCAATTCGCCGTAGTTCTTGATGCGCGGAAAGATATCATGGCACGCCAAGTCCGCCAGGCGATTCGCCAGCCGCTTCAAATCCTGGGTGCCGAGGTGGATTTGGTCATCCAGTTGCAGATCCACGGCCGCGGCCATGCTCACATGCGGAATCTCGGTTTCCGCGCGCAGTTGTGCCAACTGCACCTTGTTCCATTCCGCAGAATTGGTCTTGTCGATGTGGCGGCCGATTTGCACGTAGTAGAACGGCAGGTCTGGCTGGTTGAAATCCGCGCGCATGGCTTTGACCAGTGCTTCAAACTTCGCGAGAAACAGCGGAGCCGCCGTCGGATTCGCATCCGATTCGCCCTGAAACCAAAGGACGCCCTTCACCTGCCCACCCGCGGCTTGAACGCGGCGATACATCGAGCCATACAGCGACTCGCCCTCGCGATCCTTCAAGGCCGGGCTCCACTGCTCCATCGTAGTGCCGGTGTGAGCACAGGGAATCAAGCCCACCGGAACGCCGGTGCGCTTCACCATTTCCACTGCAAACGGCAAGCCCAGTCCTGCGCCTTTCTTCCGGTTGACGACGTAGGTCTCCAGGCGCTCGCCCGTTAACCGCTCAGGTTGGTTCTGTGCATTCAACGGCCAGTGGACGGGGTCCGCCGCGTTAACCAGAGTGTGCAGCGGTTCCTCGGCCACGCCCCAGCGATCGGCCATGTCGAAACTGTGGACCATCGGCGAGGGCTGCTGCACTTCGATGAGGTCGCCGTGGCCCTGCATGTTCGACTGTCCAGCCAGCACCCAGAGGTCGCCCACCAGGATGTTCGCGATGGAGACGGATGCTTCCGCATTCTGCATTCGTACTTCCAGCCGGTACGGTCCGCCGGAGGGGACGTGCATCAATTCACCGCTCCACTTGAGTTTTTGGATTTTTCCTAGCGCGGTCCAATCGAAGCCGGGCACCGTGCTGCTATCCGTGGCAACAAGCCGAGCTTCGATCTCCTTGCCGTTGGCTTTCTTCGCGGCCGCAGTGCCGGCCAGTTTGATATCCGCGGTCTGGTCACCATTTCGCTGGATGACTTGATTGTCTAGCGGACCCGAAGTGATTCGGATGTCCTGGGCCAGCGCGGCGGCGGCGAAGCAGACGGCTGCGAAGACCAATGGCTTGGTGCGCACCAAGAATGTATTTTACCAGGGGACAGGTTTGGAGTTGGATGGAATCCTGCGCGTTTGATTGGCAATCGGCGCTCACTCAGGCGGGTTGACAACCCGCCGCAGGTTGGCAACCTGCCCCACGACGTCAATCGGTCTTTACTAATGCCCGACGTGGAGTGCCGGTCAGATTTCCGGCGGCCTTGGCCTTAGCTTGATCGGAGATCTTGATGTTATTCACCACCTGAATAGCGCCGGCCGCCTTGGCCATCCGCGTAGCCGCGCCCTTGTGCTGCATAACGCTGGTGGAGCCGGTCCAGGTGGCAATTTGATTCTTGACGTGTACCTGGAAGCCATCCTTGCCGATTTTCGAGTTGGCGAGTTTAGCTTTTATAGTGGCTTCAATCTCCGCATCGCTGAACTTGCCTTGACTATGCGACTTGGTGAGGTTCCCGGCGAAGGCCGCCCAAGACCACAACAATAGGGAAAACAGTGCGAAAAATCTCTTCATACCGGTTAAGTGCGATTCAGCGCTATAATTCGCACATGAATCCTGACCAGATTGACCGGCGTGGCTTCCTGCGCGGCGGTGCAGCCGCCCTAACTGCGGCGTCCTATTCCCGCGTCCTCGGGGCTAACGACACGATTCAGCTTGGAGTGATCGGCCCAGGCGACCGCGGCACCTACGTGATGTCCCGTTTCCAACAAAATCCCAGCGTCCACGTGGCCGCTCTGTGCGATATCTATAGCGAACACATCGATCGCGCCAAGCAAAAGGCGCCCGACGCCAAGAGCTTCAGCGACCATCGCAAGCTGCTGGAAGAGAAGGGGCTGGACGCCATATTGATCGCCACGCCGGACCACTGGCATGCCGCCTGCGCCATCGACGCGCTGAATTCCGGGCGCGACGTCTACGTGGAAAAACCGTTGACGCGCAGGATCGAAGAAGGCCCGCGCATCGTGAAGGCAGCACGCGTGAATGACCGGGTCTGCCAGGTGGGCATGCAGCAGCGCTCCGGCAAACATTACATCGAAGCCAAACGGCTGTATGTGGATTCGGGCAAACTCGGCAAGGTGACGCTGGCCAGAACCTGGTGGCACGGAAACGGCTATCACCTGCGCAAAGCGCCGGCATCGTTGCAGACTCTGCCTTCCAATCTGGATTGGTCACGATTCCTTGGTCCCGTGAAATGGCGCGACTGGGATCCGCAGCAATATTACAACTGGCGCGCATATCTGGATTTCGGCGGCGGGCAGGTCACCGATCTGTTCACGCATTGGATCGACGTAGTCCATATGTTCTTGGGATCGGATGTCCCGAAGTCGGGA
>JBEKJJ010000384.1:0-6456 GCA_050011295.1 Bryobacteraceae bacterium | reverse complement strand
AGTTCAATGCTGCGGTAGTCCTGCTGGGCTTGCAGGAAGTCGAGCAACGACGCTCCGCCATGTTGATAGGCGAAGGAAACCGTATCACGCACTTCGACGGCTTGTTGCAGATAGCTGGCCTTGTAGGGGCGCAGCAGTGTCAAGTTGCTGTCCAGTGTCGCGTACGCGGAATCGACATCGTTGAAGACCTGGGCGACGTTGGCATCGCGCAGGCGCTCATTGTGTGTGATATCCAATTGCGTTTTCAGCTTTTCACCCTGGTTGCGGTCAAAGATGCGGAGCGGGATGCTCACGTTGACGCCCAGATACACCGGGATCGGTGGATTGCGCGCGAAGTCCATGCCGAAGGTTGGGTCGGTGGAACCATTGGCGATGGCCAGGCGGTGATCGGTTTTGGCCTTGTCAATCGATTGGATGGCGGCTTTCAGATCCGGCCGGGCGTCCATGGCGATTTTGCGGAAGTCTTCCAAGGGCGAGATTTGTTCGGAGAAATCGAAGGGACCGGTAACATCGAATTGCTCTATCGGAGTCCGGTCGTTCAAAAGCATCAGGAGGGTGATTTTTGCCGTACGCAGGTTCACCAGCGCCGTCTGAACGTCGGATTCAAACTGAACGCGCTGCAGTTCCAGGCGAACCAGATCCACTTTGGCGATGTCGCCGGCTTTGAAGCGGTCGCGGCTAACGTTGAGCAGGCGATCGTAATAAGCGAGATTGTCGCGCGTCACCTGATCGGCGAGTTGGGATTCGGCGATGCCGGTGGCTTTCTGCGCGCTCTCGCGCCGCAACTCGCGCTTGTGCCGGCGTTCGTACAGGTAGCTTAGCGAAGCGGAAGGAAACGCGAAGGCGAAGGGCCGATACGCGTCTTGCCCTCCGCTGGGCGTGGGTTGCGTAGAGAAGAAATTGATCTGATCAATTCCCGCGGTGAGATCCGGATTGGGGCGCAGGTAGGCGGTGATCTCGTCCGCCTTGGATTCGTCGATACCGATTTTGGCGGCGAGCAGGGTGGGGTTGGCGGCTTCGAACTTGTCCCGGATCTGCTGCCAGGTGTAGGCCTGCGGCGTGGGTGGGTTCTGGCCAAAGCAGGTGGCCAAAATCAACACCGGTACGAATGCCTGCGCGACACGGGAAGATGCTAGACGAGAGACCATAGAGAATGCATAGCACACGGTGAGTGTTTCGTTAAGACCGGAAACAGAATCGACACTTCGAACTACCGGGTTCTAATTGCACTGTAACGATGAAGCGACCTGCGCGTCCACTATCTTTCGGCTAATCAGAAGACTATCTTCCGGCTAACCTATAGATACAGATGAACTCAGTGGCGCAATCGCTCGCGGCCGGCTTTCACAAAGCCCGCAAAACGGTGCGATAGTTCGCGGATACGGTCGGGCTTGCGCAGTCGAATGGCGTCGGGTGGAATCAACTCCTTGCCGACGCCGATGGCATCCGCTCCAGCGACGATGAGATCTTCCGCGGTGTGTTGGTTGACGCCGCCGGCTGCGATCAATGAGATTTGAGGCAAGGCAGTTTTTAGCGACTTAATGTATTTGTCCGGACCGACCAAAGGGCAGGGAAACACTTTAACGAAGTCGGCGCCGGCCTTCCACGCCCTGACAACCTCGGTGGGAGTCAATCCACCCGGCAGGACCGCGAGGTTTTCCTTGGAGGCGAACTCCACGATCTCAGGATCGAATCCGGGCGCTGTTATGAAGCTCGCGCCTGCGTCCTCGCATTGACGCGCGATTTCGATATCCAGAACGGTTCCGGCGCCCACGACGATGTTTTGGTGGGCGCGAACGAGGTGTGAAATCAGCTCCACAGCTCGGGGAACGGTCATGGTAATTTCCACGATGGGGATTCCACCGCTGGAGACTGCTTCCGTGGCGAAATGAGCGTCGTCGTAGGACGACACGCGAATTGCGGGGATGATGCCTATCTCCCGGATGAGCGCGCAGACCTGGTCTTTTGTCATATTTCCGGACTTTCCTCAGCAGTCATCATAGGGGCTCTTCCGTTTCCGCCTCCGGAAGCCGATCGCTGATGCTTGCGAACCACGCGTACAGGGTCGGCAACAGAAAGATGCTCATGACGAGGTCAGAAATGAGTCCACCGACAATAACGATCGCAAAAGGCCGCTGCGAATCTGAACCGATGCCATGTGATAACGCGGCCGGCAGCAGACCCAGGGTTGCAACCAGCATGGTCATCAGAATCGGCCGAAGCCTCAGAACCGCGCCTTCCACCGCGGCTTCGCCGATGGTATAGCCTCTGGCCCGAAGCTGATTGATGTACTCAACCATGATGACGCCGGTTTGTACCGACACACCGAAGAGCGCAAGAAAACCGACTCCGGAGGAAACGCTGAAGTTGGTGCCCGTGATCAGCAACGCCAGCAAGCCGCCGATACGTGCCATGGCGACGTTGGTGAGAATAAGCAGCGACCACTTCAGCGAGTTGAACATCGCGTAGAGGATGATGAAAATCAGCAGGATGGTGATCGGCAAAATAACCAACAATCGCTGATTAGCACGCTTCTGGCTCTCATACTCACCCGCCCAATCGATGCTGTATCCGGTTGGTAACTTGACGGCCGTGCTAACTTTCTTGATCGCTTCTTCGACGGCGCTGCCCAGGTCTCTGCCCCGCACACTGTACTTCACAGCGATGTAACGGGAGTTGGCTTCCCGGTAAATCTCGGAACCGCCGTCCGACATCTTCATCTTCGTCAACTGGGCCAAAGAAACCCGTTCGCCGGAGGGGGCCAGCAGGCGAATCTTTTGGATGGCCTCCCGGGTGTCGCGATATTGCGGCAGATAGCGAAGAACCAGATCATAGCGTTGTTCACCGACGAGCACTTGGGTTAATGCATTGCCGCCAACGGCCGTCTGAACTGCGTCCTGCACATCGGACACATTGATCCCAAAGCGGGCCGACTGATCGCGGTCTACCGCGAAATCGAGATTTGGTTGACCCAGGACACGGAATAATCCAAGATCTTCGATACCTCGCACGCCTCGCAACACATCGACGATTTCATCACCCTTGGCTTCCAGCGTCTTGAGGTCGTCTCCGAAGATTTTGACCGCGAGCGCACCCTTGACACCACTGACAGCTTCTTCCAAGTTGTCGGAAATCGGCTGCGAGAAATTCCAGATGACGCCGGGTATTTTTTCGAGCTCGCGATTCATGGCCGCGATCAAGCGCTCCTTGTCCTGATGGAACACCGGGCGCCACTTTTCTTTTGGCAGCAGGTCTACAAAATATTCTGTATTGAAGAAGCCGGTTGTGTCGGTGCCGTCATCCGGACGTCCCACCTGCGTGACGGACTGTGGGACCTCGGGAAATGAGCACAGGATCTGCCGGGCCTGATCAACGATCCGCGCCCCTTCCGTTGGTCCCGTGCTGGGGGCAAGCGTGCCGCGCACCCAAATGGCGCCCTCGTCGAGATGCGGCAGAAACTCGGAGCCAATTACTCCGCTGACAGCCAAATAAATGGTGCCGGCGAACGTAAGTAGCGCGACGCCAACGGTAAGCCACCGCCAATGAACCGCCCGAGTGACCGCCGATCTGTAACGGGCGGCGATAAATTCCATCACGGGGTTGCGCCACTGCCTGGCGCTCTTTCTGAAAAGAACGCTGGCGAGGGCAGGAGCAATTAGCATCGAAAAGATCAAGGCACCCAGCAGGGCGAATGCGACGGTCCACGCCATGGGCCGGAACAATTTTCCTTCGACGCGCTGCAGGGTGAAAATCGGAAGGTAGGCGGTGATGATGATCGCAATGGCGTAAAAAACCGGTCTTTGTACTTCATGCGCGGCAGATCGGATTCGTTCCACGATGGTGCGTGGGCCGGCATCTTGCCGGTTCAAATGGCGGACGATATTCTCTACCATCACCACCGCGCCATCCACTACCATGCCGAAATCGAGCGCACCTAAGGAGAGTAAGTTAGCCGAGATGTGGCGCAAGTCGAGACATATGGATGCAAACAGGAGCGAGAAAGGAATGGTCAGCGCCACGATGAGGGCGCCGCGCACGTTGCCCAGAAAGATAAACAGGACGATCACCACCAGGATCATTCCGTCCGCGAGGTTATGTAAAACGGTGTGCGTGGTGAAATCGACCAGGTCATCGCGATCGAGGTACGGGACGATCTTCACACCCTTGGGCAATATCTGTTCGTTGAGCCGCCGAACCGTCGCATGAATGCCGGCCATGGTAGTGGCCGTGTCGGCGCCCTTGCGCATAAACACGACGCCTTCCACCACGTCGTTATCGTCCACTACCATGCCGTCTTTCCGATGGATGGCTTTGCCTATTTGGCCGAGTCGAATCTTGGGCCCCTGCGCGACCACCCCGATATCTTTGATGCGCAGGGCCGTGCCGGTCTGCGTCTTTAGGACGGTTTTCTCGATGTCCGCCACGCTTGTGATCAGGCCCACTTCCCGGATGTTTACCTGCTGGGAGCCTTGCTCAATAAAGCTGCCGCCGGTATTCGCATTGGCGTTGGTCAGCTGTTGCTCCACCTGCGCCAAGCTGAGTCCGTACGAGATGAGCTTCTCAGGGTCGAGACGGACCTGGTACTCGCGAGTAATTCCCCCGAATGACGAATCGTCCACAATATCGGGCACGGATCGGATATATTTGGAAACCACCCAATCCTGAAGAGTCTTGAGCTCCATGACGTCATAGGCGGGATTCGTGGACTCGAGCGTATACCAATAAACCGAGCCGATGGGGCTAAAATCGGGGCCGATCTGCGCGGTTACGTTAGCGGGAAGCGTGACCGCGGTGAGTTTCTCCAGCACCTTCTGGCGATCCCAGTCGTTATCGGAATCGTCATCGAAGATTAAGTTGACAACCGAAAGCCCTGCCAGCGAAGCGGAGCGGACGTGCAGCAGGTGTGGGAGGCCGTTCACCTGGATTTCGATGGGCACGGTGATCTGCTGTTCAACCTCCTCGGCAGCTCGTCCAGGCCATTGCGTAATTACTTGAACCCAGGTGTTGGCGACATCGGGATAAGCTTCTACTGGAAGATTTTTGAAGGCAATGATCCCTGCTCCGAACAGAAGAACGGCCGCACACAGAACAATAAAGCGCGCGTTCAGAGCACCATCCACAAGGGTGCGAATCATTAGCGTTGCACCGTGTTTTGGAACTCCAGCGCGTTGGCTATGACTTGCTGGCCCGCTGCAACACCCGAAATGAGCTCCTGCAAGCCGCCGGGAAGCATGTCTCCACCGGCAACTTCAACGCGTCGGAATTGTTTGCCCCCTACCGGCACGTACACCCAATCGCGATCATGCAGGTGCAAGATTGCGGTAGCTGGGACAGCGGCGCGCGTTTCTTTTTGCCGGCCGTGGAAGGTGGCGGTCACGAACATAGCAGGACGCATCAAGCCTGGATTTTGCACCTCAATGCGGACCTTGGCCGTGCGGATGTTGGGATCCAGCACCGGACCCATGTTGCTGATGGTTCCGGTCAATACGCGATTCGGATAAGCATTCAACCGGATATCGGCGGTCTCGCCGAGGTGAACGTTCACGAGATCGTTCTCATATACATCGCAGACGATCCAGACATGCGTGAGGTCGGAGATAGTGAATGGGCTGGGAGAACCCAAGCCTTGCACGCCCGCCGCGTTGGTGACCTGCTGATCGGTGATCACGCCGGAAACGGGAGCGGTGATTTCAACGATGGGAGAAGGGTGATCCGGATCCACGCCCAGCACACGCAGGTGTTCGATGGTGGTCTTGATTGTGACTTTGGCTTTCGTTTCGGCGGATTCCGCGACTTCCAGGTCCTTCGCGGCGATCGCGCCTTTCTCATAGAGCATCTTGGACCGCTCGAATTGCTTGCGTGCCAGATCTTCGTCAGCGAGGGCCTGCTGATAGTCGTTGTAGGCTCCTGAAATGTCAGCGCTTTGGACTTTTAGAAGCAGCTGACCCTTGGTGACGGAATCGCCGAGGCGCGCGTTAATTTCTATGACTCGGCCGGAGGCGAGGGAAATCACCGGAACGTTTCTCGAAATATCCGGATTGACGGTTCCGGTGACTTTCAACTCCGAGGTAGCTGTATGGGGCACCGCTTTGGCTAACTGGAATTGCTCGGGATGATCCACTTCAAATAGATTGCGGTCCTCGACGGCTTGAACTTTCAGCGGGGGTGGAGCTTCTGCCTTCGGATTGCTCTCAGGGGGTTTACAAGCCGCCAACACCAGGCATAAGACGGCGATCCCGATTTTGGAGCGCTTCATTGAATTACCTCGCGTCCCACCGCGAGATTTAACTGACTGGCGGCGGTGAGATAGGAACCGACCAGGTTCAGATAATTTAGTTCAATGCTGCGGTAGTCCTGCTGGGCTTGCAGGAAGTCGAGCAACGACGCTCCGCCATGTTGATAGGCGAAGGAAACCGTATCACGCACTTCGACGGCTTGTTGCAGATAGCTGGCCTT
>JBEKJJ010000383.1:0-9303 GCA_050011295.1 Bryobacteraceae bacterium | reverse complement strand
TTCAGCATCAAAAAGCTGAAGAGCGCCAAAACGACGGACGCCAGGAAAAATCTGGTCCGCATGACGTTGCGAAGTCCAAGCATTTTCATTTTGAAGAATTCCTCTATTCTGTTCCCCGGCTACTGAATGTCCTTCACTTTGCCGTTGAGGAACGTCACTTTTAAATCTTTGTAAAAGTAAATCTCTTTCGTGCCGATTTTGGCTTTCTTGGTGGGTTGCCCCAACGCAGCCACCACTTCATCCGGTGTTTGCCCTAAGGAAACAGTCGCCGGCTCGGCGGGCGGCGGAGGCGGAGCCTCGATAGCGGGCGGAGGAGCCTCAACCGGTGGAGGGGGAGCTTCGGCAGCGGCTGGTGCAGCAGCCGCGGGTTGCGCGCTGTTGCCGGGAGTACCCGCTACACCGCCGGGCTTTTGTTTATCGTCCTTCGCCTCTTCCGAAGGCGCTACCGTGATCACTTCAGCTACTAGTTTCAGCGCGTCCTCCGGCGAAGGTAGGTTGCCGCCCTTGAAGGCTATCAGCAGGGTACCTCTGTAGCGAACGTCCTTGACAGCGTCGGTAAAGAACTCAAGCATGACACCTTTATCCTTGCCAGTGTCCCTGACGTCGACCTTGGTCAGCCAGAACTTCTCGCCGGTTACATACGCACGTGTAACAATCGCTTTGTCCTGTCCAGGGATCTTTCCAAAGCCAGGAATCTTCCGGAACGTCTCATTCACTTTGCAAGTGCCGCTTTGGGACAGCTTTCCATCCTTGTAGTTGTTTTGGCACGGGTTACCCTGGGCGTCGGTCGGCACCATGTACAGCTTGTCTTTTTGCAGCACCAAGACAGCTCCCGCCGTCACGATGTCACTCTTGTCGTCGGTGGTTTTGGTGAGGGCGTACTCGGAAGTGAGCTTCTTTTCGATACTTGCCTTGGTTCCCTGGTCCTGGCCAATCGCAATCGAAGCGTAAATCAATAAACCTAATAGTGCGTTGCACATCCATCTCGTTCTCATGACAGTATCCTCCTCGGATCACGCATATAAGGGACCAGCTGCCACCATTCGGTTCGGTTCCCGAATTATACACCCTATCGACTGTACAGGCAATTCGGACCAGGGCTGTTTGCCAGGACAACGTTTTTGGAATTTGACTCCCAAAATACAAATGCGCAGAATCCAATAGGTATTGCGAAAAAGATTGCCGGAAAGCGTCATCCCCGCCTGGATTTCCAGGTTCCGAAACCCAACGCCAGAAAACCAGCCGCTATAGCCAAGCGCAATACTATCAACCACATACGTTCGCCGACCAACCATCCCTTGATGTCCAACAAGAAAAACCCGGCACCGATCGTGAAATACCACCAGGCGAAGAGCCGCGCGCGGAGTCCTTTCCCCATGTTCATGTTCACTTTAGACGCCTTCTGTGCCCTTGCAGGTGCCTGCCTGGTCTTGTGATATTATGGTCGAGTTTTAAATAGACTGTGCGCCGGCTTTGCTTGGCGCATGGCACCAGATGCTTAGGAGAATTCAGACGTGAGAGAAAAAGGTACCGTGAAATGGTTTAACGCCGCCAAGGGCTACGGATTCATCCAACGCTCCAACGGCGATGACGTTTTTGTCCACTTTACAGCGGTTCAAATGAGCGGTTACAGAACACTGGAAGAAGGCTTGGAGGTGGAGTTCGAGGTGAAGCAAGGACCCAAGGGGCTGCAGGCCGAGAATGTTCTTCGACCCTAAACGATAACTCAAATCTAAAAGAGAAAGACGGGCTGCCCCCAGGTGGCCCTTTTTAGTTTGGAATCCCTAATCCTCACCCACGGCGCCGGATCGAATCGCAATGCGCCATTGTTGGTAGCGGTGGCGAACGCGTTCCGCGAAACAGGCGCGCATGTGGTTCGCTATGATTTGCCGTTTCGCCAGGAGCGGCCCCATGGTCCGCCTCGGCCAGCTGACGCGGCGCGCGATCGGGAAGGCCTCCGCGCGGAAGTACTCAAAATTCGCGAAACGAACCCAGAGCGAATCTGGTTGGGCGGACATTCCTACGGAGGCCGGCAGGCGAGCATTCTGGCATCCGAAGCGCCCGGGCTGGTGGATGGTCTTCTGCTGCTTTCCTATCCATTGCACCCGCCTGGAAAAACGGCGCAATTGCGAACCGCCCATTTTCCCCAGCTACAGACGCCCGTCATTTTTGTCCACGGTTCGCGCGACCCATTTGGATCGCTCGAGGAACTACGACAGGCCATTGCTTTGATCCCCGCTGAGACTCGGTTAATTCAGCTGGAGGGTGCTGGCCATGAGCTTGGCCGCGACCACGCCGGGCTGGCGAAGAGAATCGTTAACGCGCTGCTAGAGCCGGGGCCCTAGCGCGGTTGCGAAATACGCGGCTGCGAAATACGAGTGTGGTAGTTGTAAACCAACAGCGTCAGGATGCCGAACGCCATCCCCGATAAAGCCAGCAGTGCGCCGGATGGCCGGCCCACCGTCAGCGAGAATCTAATCAGAATGGTGGAAATGACGAAAGCTCCGTTGCGGAACACTAACTCATACCGGTCTGAGACCGCGAGCGAAAGAATCACAATCAAGACATCGGTGAAGATCATGACGGTGAAGACTTCGGTGTAGAAAAACGTGTTCGGATCGAGCTTCGCCGTCGCTCCGTGGTAGATCACATTCCAAGCCTCGGAACAGAATTCGAACAGGCTGTAGGCGGCGAGCGAAACCAGCAACACCGTGAGCGCAAGCGCGATCATCTTCTTACGCGAAATGAATTTCGCCAGCTCTCCTGACTCGTGCGGAAGCGTATCCGGTGTTGACCGCCGTCGGCCGGCATGTAGGAACACCGTCACCAGCAGGAACATAACCAGGCCGGCGCCAACGTCCAGGAATATCGTTCGAATGTCGGGAGTGAATTGGGTGAGCTTTCCGATATCGTCCAGCTCGGCGATATCCTTGAAAAACCGACGGATGAAAATGAGCGATACGATCTCGTATTGCTTGCCAATGGACTGGGTGGTGGATTGGGGCAAAGCCGCGATCAGCAGTAGAACTTCGAAGAAAAGGATGAAGCTGAAAGGCGTATAGATGGCTGACAGGTAGTTGTGGCCAACCGCAGCGATCAGCGCGGGTGGGTGTGGCAGCGTGCGCGAGAGGAATACTACGCAGGGTTTGGCCGGGCATTGTTTTGTCCGGAGCAATCCTAAGGCCAACCTGCTTTAACCGCGGGTGTCCCACGCGTGAGCAAGGGGACCTTCCTACAACTCCGCTGGATTCTCCAAGCTTCGCCACAAATACCAACTCGCCACGGAGCAATACGGGCGCCACGAAACAGCCAGCGCCTCAATCTGCTTGGGATGCGGCAGATCCGCCAAGCCGTAGGCCTTGCGGATGGCGGAGCGAATTCCGAGATCGCCCGTGGGCAGCACATCCGGGCGCTCCAATGCGAACATCAGGAACATGTGCGCCGTCCACACACCGATGCCCTTCACTTCGGTGAGACACTCGATCACGGCTTCGTCCGGCAGTTCTCGCAGAGCTTCAAAATTCACCTTTCCGCGCGCTGTTTTCCGGGCCAGATCGCGAATGTAGGCGGTCTTTTGCTTGGACAATCCGCACTTCCGCATCCGGGACGGAGTGAGCTTGAGAATAGCCGCGGGCGTCAGTTTCCCGCCCGGCACGGCCGCAGCCAGCCGATCGAAAATCACCTTCGCTACCCTTCCGCTCAGTTGTTGGTAGACAATGGATCTTACGAGCGTCTCGAAGCCGGGATCGCGATACTGCATCTTGTACGCGCCCACCCGGCCGATCACCGACGCTAGCACGGGATCGGATTTTTTAAGATGGAGGATGGCTTTTCGCATTGCAACGCGGATTCCAAGCAGTGCATCTACCAATATAATGCTTATGCGAGCGTCCGGATTGATCCTTCTCACCGCGCTGCTGTGCGCGCAAGATGCCCCGCCCACCATCAAGGTGGACGTGGATGTCGTCAACGTTCTTTTCAATGTCCGCGACAAGCATAGCGGCTTGATTGGAAACCTCACCAAAGACGACTTCACCCTCTTTGAGGACGGCAAGCAGCAGGACATCAAGTTTTTCAACCGCGAGACCGATCTGCCCTTGACGATTGGTCTGCTGATCGACGTCAGCGCCAGCCAGATGAACCTGATCGACATCGAAAAAAACGCGGCCGATCAATTCTTCAACAACGTGATTCGGCCGAAGGACCTGGCTTTTCTGATCAGTTTCGGCGCCGACGCCGACCTGCTGCAGGACTACACCAGTTCCGCGAGATTGCTGCGCAAGGGCTTGGAGGGATTGCAAGTGAACTCGGGTGTCGGCGGACTGCAGCCCGGCCCGGTTCCGACCGCCGGCCAACCTCGGGGAACAATTCTCTACGACGCGGTGTTTCTGGCCGCGCACGACCAGCTCAAAGGCCAAGTGGGACGCAAGGTGTTGGTGCTGATCACCGACGGTGAGGATCAGGGCAGCCGCTACAGCATCAAGCAAGCCGTCGAAGCCGCGCAGAAAGCGGACGCGCTGATCTACAGCTTCTTTTACGTGGATCGTCAGTTCTACCGGCGAGGCGGCGGGATCATGTTCGGCGGTGGCAACGCGGGCGCGCTGCGCCAGATGTCGGACGACACAGGTGGCCACGTTTTCCAGATCGACCGCAAGCTGACGCTGCAAAACGCGTTCGACGAGCTGAACGCCGAGATGCGCAGCCAGTACGCCCTCGGCTACACCCCCAGCAATCCAGTCAAGGATGGAACGTTCCGGCGCCTTGAAATCCGCACCGGCAACAAGGAGTGGAAGGTGCAAGCGCGTAAGGGGTACTACGCGATCAAGCCCGAGAGCTAGATTTTTTGGCCGCGGCCTAATTAGCGTCGTGAAAGATAATCCCGAGCGTGTAGCGTTCGCCCGACAGCAGTGGACTGACGCCGTGGCGGAAGTTTGTGCGGTAGTAGCCGCGCGATCCTTTCACGGGGCGATAGCGTGTGGTGATGACCACCGCTTCACCTTGTTCCAATCGAATGGAGTGGCCCACGGACTGGGCGCGCGGTTGTTGCTCCACTAACAGCAATTCGCCGCCCGTGAATTCCCGATCCCGCTGGCTCAGGCACACCACTACCTGGAACGGAAAAAAGATCTCGCCGTATAAATCTTGATGGAGACAGTTGAAGTCGCCGGCTTGGTAGTGCAGCAGCAGGGGCGTGGGACGATTCTGGCCGGCGCTCTTGCATTGCTCCAGGAAGCGGGCGAGTTCGTCCGGATATTCTTGCTCCCGCGATAGAGCTGTCGTCCATTCTCTCGCGGTGGCAACTAGCTGGCCATATAACTCGCGGCGCAGTTTTTCAACGAGAGCTGGCAGAGGGTAACTGAAGTATTGATACTCGCCACAGCCAAAACGGTACCTGGCCATGTCGATCCGGCTGCGGAATAGTTCTGGCTGCTCGTAGAGCGCCCGCAGTCCTTCACACTCGCCCTGATTGAGAACGGTTCCTAGCCGCGCGTACCCACGGGTCCAGAGGCTTTCCATGTTCGAAGTATCGCGCGCTGGCCGGCCTCAACTCTATCCGGTTCTTGCGCACGAATTACTTCGCGCTGAAGTAGTTTTCGCGCGCCTTCAAATACATTTCGACGGCCGACTCGAGCGGCGGCATCGGTTCAACCCCGCTCGCTTCGAGCTTGGCGTTCGATAGCGCGGAGTATTTCGGACGACGCGCCGCAGTCCGGTATTCCCGCTCGTTGGTGCGCCGCAACTCGGGCTGCAGGCCCGCTATGCGAAAAATCATCGAGGCGAAGTCGAACCAGGAAATGGCTGTTCCGCCGCCAATGTGAAACAAGCCATGCTGTTTGCCGTCGATGAGATCGGCGGTGCGCGCGGCCAGCAACGGAGCGTAAGTGGGAGATGCGACGTGATCCTCCACGACGCGGATCGGCTGTTTGCCGGCCGCCAGCCGCAGCATCAGTTCGATGAAATTACCGCGCGCCGTTTTGAGTCCTCCGGGTCCGAAGACACCCGAGGTTCGAATGATCAGCGGCTTATCGAGGTAAGCTTGCGCGTACAACTCGCCGGCCAGTTTCGAAACGCCATAAGCGCCCAGGGGATGCGGCCGGTCGTTTTCCGTATAAGCACGGCCCGCGGTCCCGTCAAAGACGTAGTCGGTTGAAAAGTGAACCAGCCGCGCATCCAGTTGGCGGCAAGTCATGGCCACGTTGCGGACCGCGAGGGCATTCGCAAGAAAGGCAGGGAGTGGTTCGTTTTCGGCGACGTCCACCTGATTGTAAGCGGCTGAGTTCACCACGATGGCCGGATCTTCGGTGGCGAGCGTTCGCTCCACGCTGTGGGCATCGCTGATGTCCACGTTCGAGCGCTCGAAGCCCACCACCGTGTAGCCACGCTTGGTGAGAACCTGCACTAACTCTACGCCGAGCTGCCCTCCGCTCCCAAATACTACAACTTTCCGCCTGTTCACTGATCGTTAGAATAGCAGGCAATCACCAGGCGACCTTGTCCGGGAAATATTCCGCGATCAGCTCCGCGTAATACGGGCGCAGCTCCTCCAACTTCGGCCGCTCGGTGGCTTTCGAATACAGATCGTAAGGATTGAACTTGCGCACCCACTGGAACATCTCGCGGTCATGATCGTTCAACAAATAATCGTAGGCGCCCTCGCGATGGCCTGGATAGAAGGAGTGGTAACGAATCATGTACAGCGCAGGCTCTGGGAGATAATCCTTCACGACATGATAAAGATACTCGTCGTGTCCCCAGGATAGATCGACGTTGTCGAGGCCGCAACCTTCCGAATAAACTCCGAGCCGCGTCTGGTAACGAGCGTTCTGCGAGTCCGGATTGTCGCGAAAGAATTCGGGAAAAACGATTTTGTCCGAGTACGCGCAGCCCACCGGAAACGTATCGCCCACCACGGCCCATTGCGGTTCGCCATAGAGGCACAGCAGCTTTCCGAGATCGTGTATGAAGCCCGCCAGCACGAACCAGCGTGGATGGCCGTCCCGCCGGATGGCTTCTGCGGTTTGCAGGTTGTGCTCGATCTGCGAGAGATCGGTATCCGGATCACTTTCATCCACCAGCGTGTTGAGATAGTCCAGCGCCTCCCAGATGCTCATCGGTCCGCGCTGCTTGGACAGATACTGCTGCTTTTTCTGGCGCACGAAATCGACCGTTTGATGTGCGTGGTTGAGCCGGTAGAATTCGCGGACAACCGGAGGCGTCGAGTCGTTATACTGCCGGAACTCTTCTTGTTTCTTGTCGGGTTGATAGCGCTGTCCGACGAAATCGTCCCATTGCTCGAGGTTTTGAAGTGGGCCCATGCCTCAGTTTATCGCAGCTTTGTATTTGGTCGCAGAGCTGGGCCCGCCCGCTACGGATTCTGGACGGCAATGGTGATCTTGTCGGACGTGAGAACGCCGCCAGAGTTGATCTGGATCGGCAACACGCCGGGCGTCGCGATTTTCGGAACCACTACGTTGATCTGATTCACTCCAACGAATTGCGGTGATAAACCAGCGAACGAAACCTCAGCCGGAACACCGCCAATCAACACTGTCGGCCGGGTGGTGGCTTTGCGGAGTGCATCCAACGACCCAACGCCGTTTCCGTCGGACGGCGTTACGGCCCCCAGCCCGGTTCCCAGGATGACTAGCGGATCGCCCACCGTGGCCGGGTGCGGCGCAGCCCCCGGGATGGACCCGGCCGATCCAGCCAGCGAACCGTCCGCATTGATGGCCACGGCTTGACCCGATGGCAGACTGAAGATGGCCGGCTGAATGAGACCAACCTGGAATTGAAACGCTGGGAACGCCGTTCCATTTGCCGTCACAATCGCAGTCGCTGTTCCAGCGGCAGCCCCCGGCACAACGTCCCAGGGAACTTGTGCATTGATCTGCGTGGCCGAAACGAAAAGCAGTGGAGCGGGAATGCCGTTGAAGGTGACCGAGACACCGCCGCCGAGGGAGGTGGGCAGCGGAATGGAGCCCGCATAGAACATGGAGTTGTCCGAAAGGAAGCCGGTCCCGAATACGGAAACCAACGATCCGGGCGCGACCGGCTGGCCTTGGGCAAACGACGCACCATTATCCACCGCAGTCACGGAATTGAATGGCGTGGTATTGAGCAGAATGGAAACACCGCTGCCGGCCACGACAGCGAGATCCGGCTTGCCGTCGCCGTTGATGTCCGCGGTCACTATGAATGATGCAATATCGTCCAGCGCAATCGGATTATTGGCGACTTGAAAGGATCCGTCACCTTTGGAGATGAGCAACACCACCAGCGGGGCAGTCCCGCTTAGAAGCGCCAGATCGCTCTTGCCGTCGCCATTCAAGTCCGCGGCCACCATGTTCCCGAGGAAACCTGGCGTCCCCACGGGCGCTTCAAAAGTCCCATCGCCATTCCCGAGCAGCCCGTAAACAGAGCTGCTTGCAAAATCGCCGATGGCCAGATCAGGCTTACCGTCGCCGTTAAAGTCTCCGGCCACTACAATGGTGCCCAAGTTTGCCACCAGACTAGGCGAAAAGGTCCCGTCGCCCTTACCGAGAAGGAGCTCCGTTGCGCTAACGCCTATGATTGGGATGCCTGAGAACGCGATGTCCAGCTTCCCATCTCCGTTAAAGTCTGCGACGGTAGCATCCCCGGGGAGAATGCCGCTGTACAAGGCCTTCGGATCAGCGAACGTTCCATCCCCCTGGCCCACGAAAAGCGTCGGGCCCGAGTAAAGCGGCGACGGGCCACCGAAGTAGAGCAAGTCCGGGAAGCTGTCACCGTTGACATCCGCTGCCAGGGCGGACCCAGGACTACCGAAGACCACTATGATGAGATTTGGTTGTCCGGATTCAGTGGTCTGGAGAAGAGCGAGATCCGTGAGGCCATCGTGGTTGAAGTCGGCGGCGACCAGAGAACCGCTGTTAAACGGCCCAGTCGGCTGGGAAAGGGCGGTGGGACCCGGATGAAAGGTTCCGTCTCCATTTCCCAGCAGGATCAGAATCTCTTGCCGGCAAAGCACCGCGAGATCGGTTTTGTGGTCGCCATTGAAATCGCCGACGGCTATTGCATACGGCGAGCAGCCTGTTCCTAAAGACAGATCTACCTTTTGGAACGTGATACTCTGGCCCTCTAGCTTGCCCACCAGAGCCGCCAGTAGGATCAGAGTGTAAGTCCATTTGTTATGCAACAGCGTAGTGCCTCATTGTGTCGACGGTCGCGACGGCCTGCTCAAGCATAGCAGGGATCGGAAATCAGCCAACAAAGGGAACGATTATTACCGAAATTCGGGGAATCCGAGAAGCCGAGGAAGTCAGG
>JBEKJJ010000382.1:0-5863 GCA_050011295.1 Bryobacteraceae bacterium | reverse complement strand
GTGAATGTGCTAAAGAACGGTGGGACCATCACGCGTCTCCCTGGAGTCGACATCATCGAAGTGGCCCAGCCCGGTATGAACTCCCCAGCAGCCAATGTCTGCATTGGATTGTTCACGGATGGATTCACCGATTTGATCGGCGATTGCACCAGCGTGCATGCAGCCATCCAGTTCGGTGCCGCAACATCGGGGCCCGGTTCAAGCCTCGCCATAACGGCGCAGCAATTACGCACGCAAAAGGATGTCTGGTTCGCATCCGTGGTTCCGGTGAGCGAATTCTCCGGCCTGTTGCCGTCGAGCGCTACCGGGAGCGGCAGCCCCCTGAGCGGAGTGCTGAAGAGCAAGCTTCTGCTCGCGATTCACCAGATCAGCGGCGGCGTGAAGTTCCCTACCGCGGCCGAAGGGTCCGGTGCGCAATTCTCGGCCGAAGTGCTGCTGGATTCGCCGCAGGACGCCACTTCGCTGTTGAACGTCGTGAACTTCATCGTTGGCCTTCTGCAGATGAATACCGGCAGCGTCCCACCAGCAGCAGCAGGTTTTGTATCCCTGCTCGCCGGTCTCGAAACTTCTGTCAACGGCAGCACCCTCAACGTCGCCTTGAATGTTCCCGAGTCCACGCTCGAGCAATTATTCCAGCAGGTGAGCCAACTGGCGATGAACCACGCAGCAAACCAGCTACCTACCGCGGAGCGTTAGGATCGCTTTCTTTACCGAACCGCGACCGTAAGGGAGTTTCCATGGGCCTGCTGGCCCACCAAAGTCCATGAAGACGCCGTGGCACACGCACTCTTGCGTGCTGCGCCGAGACTCGTCTCGGCGTCGGCCGGACATCGACACGATTGTCGATGCAGCACGCAAGAGTGCGTGCGCCACACGGCGTCTTCAACGGAGTCGGTGCCTTATTCGATTTTTTTCGCGGAAGCCCCGCGCGTCAGCAAGGGGATAAGCGCCGGTAACCCGTGTCTCCGACTCTTTCACCAGGCTCCCGGCCGCTAAAATTATCAAAGAAACCGGCTTCTTGACACGGTCATCAAACGGTAACCAAAATTTGGTATAGTTTGACCCTAAGAGGGTCATGTTTGGGCTTAGCTTCGTTGTCTCCGTCCGCCAGCTTGTGTAAGCATCCCTCTTTTCGAAACTAGAAATACCGGGCGATGTCTTAATCCCCGGTCGCACTCAACATCAATCTTCTTCGGAGGGAGAGACACAAATGAGTACGCACCATCTGAGACAAATCCTTTGCTGCATTCTGTTCTGCGCCATGGCGCTCCACGCGCCGCTCTCAGCGCAACAGATTCTAGGCGCAATCACCGGCACCGTGATGGACGCCTCAGGCGCCGCTGTAGCGGATGCCACAGTCAAGGCCGTGAATATTGCCACCAACCTGGAAGTAACGGAACACTCGCAAGGGAACGGTACATTCGTGATCGCGAACCTTCCCGCTGGCACCTATAAGCTCAGTTTCACGAAGCAGGGATTCGACACCGAAACCCACACCGAGGTCCTGGTGAACGGCAACCGAACCACCACCGTGGATGGCAGCCTGAAAGTGGGCCAGGTAAGCACCATGGTGGAAGTGACCGCCACTCCCTTGATGAACCAGGTGGACACCACCAACGGTTACGTCGTGGATCAATTAACCATCGAGCAGACACCGCTCGGCACCGGCAGCTTCACGCAGCTTGCTATTCTCACCCCCGGCGTGCACGCCGATTTTCTCGGCGGCGCCGGTTCCAACGCTGGGCTCGGTAATCAAGCTATCTTCGCCAATGGACAACGCTCTACCAGCAATAGCTTTTCGTTAAATGGCATCAGCACAAATAATCTCTTCAACGGGAACTCCTCGAGCCAGGTTGGAGAAAACCGGTTCGTCCTGAACACCGGTGAGAACTTCGGCCCCGGCGGCTCCATCCAAACCAGCACCTCCGTCACCGACGCCATTGGCCAGGCCCTGCCCACTCCTCCAGCTGAAGCACTGCAGGAGATCGCCGTCAACGCTGCCATGTACAACGCCACGCAAGGCGCCAACAGCGGCGCGCACATCAGCGTCCTCACCAAGTCGGGCACCAATGGGCTGCATGGAGAAATCTACGAGAAGTTCCAGAACAGCGACATGAATGCTGCGCCGTTTTTCTACAATGCCTCTCCGGACATCACCACCAAGGTACCTTTCCTGAATCGCAACCAATTTGGCGCCACTCTGGGTGGTCCCATTAAGAAAGACAAGCTGTTTTATTTCCTGTCATACCAAGGCGTGCGCCTGGCCGACGCCAGCGATGCAGCCAGAACCGCCACGGTCCCACTAGGCCTCACCAATGATCGCAGCACGCAAGGCATCATCAATATGGTCCAGGCCTCGTACGGCCAAACCATTAGCGCCAGCCAGATCAACCCAGCCGCGGCCGCGATGCTGAGCGCCAAGCTGCCCAGCGGACAATATCTTATCCCCAGCGCGCAAATCACCAATCCGACCCTGGCCACCAATCTCGGCTATGACGTATTCGAGCAAGGGCCCAACGCGACCTCGAACGTCGATCAGGGCATCGCCAATATCGACTACGTTGTGAACGACAAGGATCGGTTGTCCGTCAAATACTTCGTTCAGAACGATCCCACCGCCGACCCGTTCGGATCCGTAAACCAGCTCCTCGGCTTTCCCCAGCAACTCCAGGCCGGCAGCCAGGTGGCATCGATAAACAACACTGTTATTCTTACGCCCAGTCTGACCTGGGAACAGCGCGCCGGTTTCACCCGGCTCAGGGCTTTCGGGCAAAGCCAGCAGCCCTTCAAGCCCAGCGACTTGGGGATGAATCTTTTGGGCTCCGAGACCTTTCCTCAGATTGAGATCTCCTCGGCCGATCCCACCATCAGCCAAGGTTTGACCTTCGGAACCCGCGCGAGTTTCGGCAACGCCGGCATGTATCAGAACCAGTGGGAATTCGGCAGCACGCTCAATTGGGTGAAAGGGCGGCACACGCTGGCATTCGGCGGATTGTGGGATCACACTCAGCTCAATATCATCAATCACAACACCGATACCGATGTCATCGGGTTCAATACTTTCCTCAACTTCGTGGAAGGCGCTGACAAGGCCTCCTCTTCAACTGCTTTCAACGGCTCCGCCAGCCGTTACTATCGCTCCGACACGGTGGGTGCGTTCGTCAACGACACTTATAAGATGCGCAGTAACCTGACCGTCACTCTGGGCCTTCGGTGGGACCGCGATGGGCCGCTCTCTGAGAAGTACGGAAGGTTGACCGATTTCAATGCCGGCCTCTATGGCTATAACGCCGCCACGGACACCATCACCGGTTCCGGGCTGGAGATTGCGGGCAATAACTCACAATTCGGCACTCCGGGCGCAAGCAACTCCCTGCTGAAACAACGCCAGTGGGGATTCGCACCGCGCGTCGGAGTCGCTTGGAGCCCCACCTCGAAGCTGACCGTGCGCACCGGATTCGGCATTTACTATGACCGCGGCGAGTTCTTCAGCTATCTTTCGCCCAGTGCCGGCGGCGGCTTCAATGGTCCCTTCGGAGTCACGTTGGCGCCACCGTTCGTGTTGCCGATCAAGGGGCTAAAGGGTGCAAACCTCAGCGCTCCGTTCGGAACAGCTGCTCCGCCCACCCCACCGGGTAGCGCGGCGGCTTTTCAAGCGCTGCTGCCCAACATCTCGCAAACCGAGTCGGGCAGCTACCCAACCGGCAACCCCTTCGGGCCGTTCCTGTTCGGCGGCTACGATATTAACAACAAGTTGCCCTATACGGAGAACTGGACTTTCGATCTTCAATACCAGCCTGGCAACAGTTGGCTCTTCAGCGCGGGTTATGTCGGCAACCACGGCCTCCATGAAATCCTCCCGATTCCCTTCAATCAGGCGCAAATTGCCACGCCGCAACATCCCATCAACGGTCAGATCTATTCGTATGGCGGGGTCTCGCCGAATTTTAACCTCGATCTGGAACCGGTCTCCACCAGCGAGTATTCCGGCAACGCGCCTATCCGCGTTCCCTACATCGGCTACGACATGAACTCCGTGCTGTTCACCGGCGAAGGCATCTCCAACTACGACGCTCTCCAACTCCAGGTTCGCAAGCGGCTGTCCTTCGGTCTTCAGCTCACGGCGTCCTACACCTGGTCGCATTCGTTGGACGAGCAAAGTGGCCTGGGCCTGTTCTTCACCGGGAACAATCCCGTAACCCCGAAATCGAGCTATGGCTCGTCGGACTTCGATCAGACCCATGTATTTCTGATCAACTACAGCTACCAGCTACCAAAAGTCACGTCCAACAAAGCCCTTGGCGTTCTTGTCAACGGCTGGATCGTCGGCGGTCAGACGATCGCGCAGAGCGGCCAACCCTATAGCATCTACGACTATTCCGGCTCGGTGGGAAGTCTGTACTTGGGCACTTCCGACTACATCGGCAACCCCATCGTTCCGCTCAAGCCAGGCGTCACGGTAGCACAAGCCCAATTGCAAGGCACCACCGGCGTCAACGCTGGAAAGCCGGTTCTCAACGTGAATGATTTCGCACCCGCGTTTCTCGCGCCGGGCCAGTCAGGCGTGCCGCCCTGCGACTCCACCGGCTGCGATTATTATGAATCGCTCTACGGTTATACGGGGCGCAACACCTTCCGGGCGCCTTTCCAGGTGCGGTTCGACGCGACCATCGGGAAGAGCTTCCAGCTTAACGATCGTTTCCGTCTGCGCTTCAACTTCGATGCGTTTAATCTTTTCAACCACCCGGATTTCGACGCACCCAACAATGACGTTACGTTCTTCCCCAATTTCGCCGGACCGGCGTCCATCCCGCCGGTAGGGAGCTTAGGCATCATCCAGCACACCCTGGGCAGTTCGCGCTTCTTGCAGTTGTCCATGCATTTGTCCTTCTAGCGGCACGCGGCCGGGGGCCATTTAAAAGTGCAACGCTTTCCGGCCGCTGCGATCTAATCGGCATGAAGACAAAAAGTCCACAAGGCGTCGTCCAGGAATACGGCACCGTTGTAAACCGCCCAATTTCACTGGACCAGAAAGTCCGGCTCACCAACGCCGATAAGCTGAACCCTCTTCTCGCCGACACCATGACGTTGCGCGACCTGTACAAGAAGCACCATTGGCAAGTTGCTGGCCCCACTTTTTATCAACTTCACTTGCTGTTCGATAAACATTACGGCGAACAGGCCGAGCTGGTGGACGCCTTGGCCGAGCGCATCCAAACCCTGGGCGGAGTAACAATCGCCATGGCCCACGATGTCGCCGAGACCACGCGCATCGCACGCCCCCCACGCGGCCGCGAAGATGTAAACACTCAATTGTTCCGCTTGCTAGAAGCACATGAGCTGATCATCGCCGAAACCCGCGAACTAGCTGATGCAGCCAATCAGAACGGCGACCAAGGCACCAACGATCTTCTAGTGAGCCAGGTCCTGCGCACCAATGAATTCCAAGTCTGGTTCATCACCGAACAAATCACCGGATCCGGCCTCGCGGACGGCCAGAAAAACGGCCACTAACGTGGCGCGTGGGGCAGGCGCTTTCGCCTAATGTCACTTAGTTTTTGTGCCATCCCGACAAAGTGTTGAATCCATCGTGGCGCACGCACTCCTGCGTGCCGCGTCGGCACTCCTGCCGCCGCCTGGCTTGCCCGTTGGCGAGGGCTACGGCGAAACATCGGGCGGTTCCTCAAACAACATAAGCCCTTTAAAATGTTTGTGGCATCAAAAACTAAGTGGCATTGGGCGCTTTCGCCTGCCAACCGGCTTAACTCCCGTCCCTCACGCACCGAAACCCCAGCGTCCCCGCCCGATCCTTCGACGGCGCCATCAACAAATATTTCCCATGCTCCGTCAGCTTGTACGCCTG
>JBEKJJ010000381.1:0-5868 GCA_050011295.1 Bryobacteraceae bacterium | reverse complement strand
TTGGAATGATAGTGAGCCTGCGTCTGGTTGATGGCAATCGCTTTCGAGATCATCTCGACGGCCGCCTCACGCCGTCCGAGCGCATAGGCGATCATGCCGAGCAAGTGCAGGCTGTCTGCATTATCGGCATCCGCGGCTAGAATTTGCTGGTAAATCTGCTCTGCCTCGCGCAACCGCCCGGCTTGGTGGTGCTGAAGGGCATTCCCCAACATTTCTTGGATAACGCGGGTCTGCAATGGCCTCACAAATCCATTCTGCTCTACATGTCGTGATAGGCAATATCGAGGCTGATTCTTACCGCCACCGGTTTCCCGTCCTTCTGGGCCGGCGTGAACCGCCATTGTTCCACCGCTTCGACGGTGCTCTGATCAACGTCGGGATCCAACCCCTTCACCACGCGTACGTCTTTGGGCATCCCCTTGGAGCTGACCACCAGGGCAACGGTGACCGATCCCACCACACGCACGCCGCGGTTGGTGGATCGGCGTGGCGCGATTTGCTTGACGATCCGCGGCGGGACCACGTCCGGCCCAAGGTAGTAAATCTCTTCTTCCTTATCTCCATCATCGCCCTTGCTTTGTGCCGGCGAGGCCGACGCGGCTTGCACCAACATTGCACAGGCCAGTAATCGGACCAGGCCTCGATCAAACACGCGTCGCTCGGTCTCCACGCTCATTTCCCCTCAGCCAACGAAGATGGGAGGATAGACGCTGCGCGGACCCCGCCAGTTACACGGGATTTTGGCGCGGCATTCCTGCCGCTATGGAAGGCGCATCGCCCTCCGAGCATTGGATTCGATGCCTTGGCTCATTGCGTTTCGGGTTTGCCGGAGAGAAACCCAGAGCGATCGTCGCGAAGCCCGGGTTACTAGCGGTTCAATCAGCCATCGAAACGAAGAAGGGATATCGCGGCTCAACGCCATCACCTCGAATTCAATATAAACGCCCCCATCGCGTTCCGCGTAGCGCGTGATGGTCGCAATCCGCCAGATGAGACCGATGCCTTCCCCCGGGTTCAGCAGGCGCTGGCTGGGGGTTGCGTAGTTCTCGATTTCCTGGACTCGCGTGGTCCGGGATACGCGGTATACGCGTTGATTGTCCACACGAACATAGGATGCTTCGTAATCCGCATCCACGGCCGTCTTCAGGAATGCCGATTTGGCGAGCAGCAGCATCGAAAAGCGATCGTTCACTTCCCCGGTAGCAATCACTTTGGAATCGATCACAGCCGGCCTGTACAACTCCTTGTATCGCGCGTAGTCACGCGCCACCTTGAGGACGTCATTGATGCTGACGTGGGGGATGAACACCGCACCAATCCAATCGTGAATCAATCCCGAGGGAACTCTCATGGGACTCTGTAGGCCTACTGGCGAGACCACGATCTCACCAGACCGGACCTTTTGAAGCCGGGCGGGAGCTTCGTCCACCCACAGGAAGGAATTACCTGGATTTAACCGCTGCTCCATCCGCATGTTTGCAGCCTCGACATACTCTGCCCATGCTTTCGAGGTGGTTGGCTCTAGACGGGCCGCATGGACGGTGACTGGAAGCAGAAGGATGCCAGGCGCTAATGCACAGACAAGGCGCTTCACTTCAATACTCCCCACTAACATTATGACGTTAGGCGCTCTGGCAAGGCTGTTCGAGCCGAGCCGCGACCGGCAGGAAGCGCCACCACGAATGCCGCTAGTTTTCTCGTCAGTCGCGCTCCCTCCCGGCCGCGGCTCGGCCCCATGTGCCGTTTGCGGCTGCTTTCGGAGGCGTCGCGCGCCGGCGTCCAAGTGGATTTGTTGGCGGAAGCGACGAAGTTTACTTGGGCTGATGCCCCGCAATTTGTATCGCCGTGTGGAAGTGCTTTTTTCCAATCCGCTCTCGACGCCTGGTTCGCCGCGTCCGGGATGGGCGCTCGTCACATGCAAAGCTATGGAAGCTACACGCCCAAGCCTCCGAGCGGCGAGCACGACAGCCAAGCCTGGTTGCTTGCGCAGCTCAACAATCAGGGGAAAAAACCGGTTCTTGCGATAGCGACTAGCAGTGCAGCGCTGCTCGTCTGGCCACCGAAATTGACTCGCTACGCAAATGGCTCAGTTCAGGGTAACGCGGCAGCGGCCTCGGCTGATTGCTGCCGCTGTAACACCAACATCACTGCCCATCCGATCAAACCTACCAAGACTCCCAGGGCGCCTCCATAAAACCGGCCCGGCTGAACATGCAGAGTATCCAGCCAGATGCGGAATCCGCCGTACACCACGCCATATAAACCTAAATAGAAACCCACCGGGCGCGGACGGCGATCTAATAGCCAAAATGCCGTGACCATTCCAATCAGAAATAGAAATTCGATCAACCCCAAGTCATAGCGCGGACCCTCGGGAAAAGCCACGGCAACCCAACTGGTGGAAGCCAGACCTCGATGGTCATGCGCCAGCGTGCAGCCCAGCCGCCCGATCATCCAGCCGATTGGCAACGCGTACGCAATGACGTCCAGCCTCCGCATGGTCTCGAACGCAGAAAGCCGGTGAACGCGGCACCATACCAGGCCTGCCAGGAATCCACTGCTGATGCCTCCCACCGACCTTACTCCCAGGTTGGCCTTGAAGATGCGAGAGGGATCTGCCAGAAGACCGGGAAAATCGTCCAGCACAGCTTTAGACAAAAACGCGCCCGCCATCGCGCAAATGTAGACCCAAAAACAAAACCGGAACATCTGTTCCACGGGGATTCCCTGCCGATGGGCGCGCACCAGAATCGCGCGGCCTCCCACCACCACTGCAACCGCCGCCAGAACTCCGAACGCGTGGATCTGGAACGGACCCACGTGAAGCACCGGCTGAGGGTAATACGGAAGCATACTACTGCCGAAGACTAATGGACAAACGCGATGCCCGAGGGTAAGGAGTTGCCGCCCAGTTGCGTAGTAGAGACCGCACCTTTCATCAAATCGATCACGGATATCGAGCCTTCCCCATTGTTGTTGATCACCAGGAATTGATCGGCGTAGGACATTTGGATGTCGACTGGATCGAGTCCGACAGTATAGGAAGTGATGGTTTGGTATGAACTTGTGTCAACCACTACCACGCTGCCCGGTATCGTGGCGCTGGTGGTGATGTAAGCGCGAGTGCCGGTGGAGTTGAAAGCGACGTCGCTGGTTTGGGCAATGTTCAGGCCGGTCACACGCGTGTTGGTGAGCGTATCAAAAATATCAACCGAGGCAGCCAAGGGAGACACGACCCAAAGCTGCGACCCGTCCGGCGTCAGCGTAAGGCCTTGGGCATACGAAATAGTGGGAATCGTCGTGGTGATTTGGCGGGTGCCGAGGTCGATCACCGCGATCACTCCGTTGGTGTTGAAGCTGCTGATATAGGCGGTGGTTCCGTCCGGTGAGATGGCGAGTCCGTGCGGGTTAATCGACGGGTCGGTCATCAGCGTATACGTGACCGTGTTTGAGGCGAGATCGATAAAATTCACAGCGTTGTCGAAACTAGTGACTAGCGCGGTTAAGCCATCAGGAGTCATAGCCACCTGGAGCGGCCGAGTGACGACTGGAATGGACACCTTGATTGCAAAAGGACATGTGGAAATGCGCGTCACAAGCGCCTGGGTGTGCACCGTCTGAAAGACGTCGGGGAAGGTTGAATCGCAGCCAGGCGTTGCCGGAGGTGGAACGCGAGGCACGAAAGGCAGTATCCGCAATTGTTGCGGAAGGTAGGCAGCTCCCGAACCCGTCGCGTGGGGTTTTCGTGCATATCCGTTAGGTCCGCTGGGAGTACCAATTGGGAATGCTGGAGCTTGCGAATTCTTGTAATGCGGCGAGTTGGGATGAGAGCAATCCCATTGAGCAGGATTGAAATTAGGCGAGGCGTCGGTGCTGACAATGGTGGGATTGTTCCCGCTGTAACTCATCAAGGCTGGCTGGTTGCCGATGCAAGCCACCCAAAACCCGGGGAATTGGTCTTCCTTGCTTTCATCGCAGTCGCAACTTTCTAACACGAACCAGCCCAGACTGAGAGCGATGCCGGCGCACATGAATTTCGTGGAACCTGAAAGCCGGAACGTCATTGCCACACCACCGTTTTCCCGATGATCGAATAGAAGGATGTCAAACCTACGTCCAGGCCCTTGGCGGCGATGCTCTTTAAGCTGGAGCCGGATAAAGCCATCAGGTAAATGACATCGTTGGACTGGAGTGGATTCAGACGCGTGGCCGGGAGGATTGAAAGCATATCGGTGGGTACTGTAAAACTGGTTGCGCCCGGCGGCGCGATGCAAACGAAAACAGCACTGGAATTGCTGGGAAGGTCATCCCCAAAACCCAGCATCGCAACCACCTGGCCGCTATCGCCGCCGCTCCAGGAAATGGTCAACGGCTGGGTTCGATTCACGACATTGGTCTGGAGCCGGTTGGTCCAGGTCAAAGGCTGAGGGATGGTGAATGATGTGGAGAATGGACCTACATCCGCTCCTCCAAAACCCTGCAGGGTATACGATCCAGGATCTAGAAAAAGAGAGCTGGAAAGAATATTATTCGATATCGAACCGCCCAGGTAACCGGCCTGAGCGCCGAAGAAACCCGCCGAAAGAGTCTTCGATCCATTCGGACCCGTAAGAAGAAATGGAGCGCCCATATCCAGCGGCATGGTGGTTGGCGCCATTCCAGGCAGTGGACTGCCGTTCAGCATGTCGCCCGGGTGGGCGTATGCCGTACAAGTTCCGGAAGGCGGAAACGCGATTGCGGGATTAAACGGAAATTGCCCGGGATCGGGTTGGAAGGCGAAATCCACATGGTAATCGGAAGTGATATCCACGGGCGCGAGAACTCCGACGTCCTGGCGTGTTACGGTACGCGTAGCCAGCGCTTCAGCGATTCTCTTGCCTTGCACAAAAGACGAAGTCACTTGCGGAAGCACATCCGTGGTACAAACACCCGGCGTAGGCTCGATCGCCATCGTGACGAAATTGCTGATCGTGGTCCCGCCGGTTTTTACGTAAACCGGAACCCAGCACCCAGTGGGCGCGTTCTTCGGTACGGTAAAAACGATCTGATCTACACCGGCGCAGCAGCCACTGCGTCCACTATATTGAACTGTCGCCGGTTGCCCGCCCACAAACACCTGCACCTGAACCGGCAGATTGCCAGTGGTTGGCGCTACGTTGTCGGCCCCTGCAATAGGCCCAAGCCCCGTACCCCACAGCGTGATCACCTGGCCATTCTTGGCCGTGACAGTTGGCGAATTCACTGGTTGGTTGTTCTGGGCGATAAAGTTCCAAAGTACACCAGGGCCGATGCCTGTTCCATTCGCCGTGAAGATCCCAACCTCGCTGCTGACAATCTGAATGGGCGCCATGTTGCTGCGCGCATTGTTCACCACCACCTGCACCGAAGCGATGCCCAGCGGCGCCGTGGATGGCATGATGGCGTTGATTTGTCCGATCCCTACGTATACGGGAATTGCGGGTACCGTGGTAGACCCTTGGATAATGTTGATCGAAACACCGGCCAGCGTATTCGCTAACGGAAATGAGCTCGCAGTTACCGCCTTCGACGGTCCCAGAAAATTTCCGAAAATGCTGAATATTGAACCCTGCGCGATGGCGCCCATGGGAACGCCAGCCGGCATGAAGCTGGCGGCATTGTATATCGAACGGTTATAAATCAGCGGCGGTTGAGCAACAGCCGCTCCCCCCAGGATCGCGCACAAAGCCCCTACGCGAATTAGATTGCGCATGACTACTCCACCCGAAATTCCTGGGCTCGATTATAACAAAGCTAGGCCCTCTATCTGACCAAGTGATATTCCGTCTGCCGCTTTAGCACCCAGGACATCTTCCCCTGATCATCCAGTACTGCATCTTCTTCGAGCGC
>JBEKJJ010000380.1:0-5886 GCA_050011295.1 Bryobacteraceae bacterium | reverse complement strand
GGTCTTCGGAGAGGATCGGGCCGGAATTCGGAGCTCTGCGATTTGCGCCACACGGGCGAGGAATGGGTTCGGCTGGGCCGCCAGCCGCGGTGCTGTGTCAGGTTGCGCGGCGGATGGGTTCCCGGGCTGGATGAGAGGCGCAGTGGTCTGAGGAGGACCTATCGGCGCGGCTAGCTCAACGAATGCGGGCGTGGGGGGCTTCTTGGCAGGTGCTATTTCAACCGGCGCCGCTTTCGCGGATTCCACTAGCGGACGCACCAGCGAATCGATGGTTTCACCGCTTGGGAGGGCGGGGTCTTCCTCGGCTGCAACAGTTGTTTCGACAGCTACGGAGGAGTGTCCGTGGCCGTTGGTCAGTTCACTGGTGCTCAGTTCACCATTCGTTAAACCAAAAAGCAGATACTGTTGCGGTGCGGGAGCGAGCAACGGTACCGAAGGAACGGCACGGAGCTGCTCTAACATTGCCAACACACCGTTGGTGTTGGCTAACACACCGTTGGTGCTGGCCGATGCTCCGTTGGTTACGCTGGACGATGCTCCGTTCGTTACGCCGGTTTGTCCCTGCGCACAAGAGGGGCATTCCCGGACCGCCGGCGAACAGTCGCGCCCGCAATCGGGACAGATCCAGCACAACATATACCTACAGTAAGCCGAAAGCGCTTCCGGATCTGTCGGGGACTCACCCTACCTAACCCTAGGTACGGGCCCTACGTTGCTAAATCACTGCACTTAAAGGGCATCCCCGAGCCGAAATCTATACTGTAGGTAAGTGCAGTTCTATCGTCGATCGAGTACTAGCCCGCGGCGCCTCGGAGTACTGGCTGGCGGTTTCAATCCTCCCACGGTGGCGCATCTGGCGCTGGCGGCTGCTTCGCGCGATCACGTGGACGAAGTGCTGTATGTGGTGCCCCGCGCCTTCCCTCACAAAGAATATTTCGGAGCCACACTCGATCAGCGCCTCGAGATGCTGGGGGCGCTGGAGTCGAGCGTACCCCGATCGATTGCCGTGACTGAGCAGGGATTGATGATCGATATTGCGCGCGAATGCCACGCGGAATTTGGAGCCAAGACGCGTCTTTATTTTCTATGCGGACGCGATGCGGCCGAGCGAGTGCTTACCTGGGACTATGGACGCTCTGGCGTGGTGGAAGAAATGCTGAACCAGTTCGAGCTGCTGGTGGCATCGAGAAGCGGTGATTTTCTTCCGCCGCCTGAATTCCAGCGACGCATCCATTCGCTCGCTCTGCCCGCTGCACACGACCAGGTTTCCTCCACCGAAGTGCGGGAACGAATTGCACGAGCGGAACCCTGGGAGCATCTGGTGCCCGGGAGCATTGTGGAACGCGTACGCGAGATCTATTCGTGAAGGCTGGTATCGAGGAATGCACGCAGCCGGTGGCTGCGGCTGGGATGGCGCAATTTGCGGAGAGCCTTGGCTTCGATCTGGCGGATGCGCTCGCGTGTGACAGCGAAGTGCTGGCCGACCTCTTCGAGCGTGTGCTCGCTGCCATCCTGCAATCCGAAACGCATCTTTATGATTTTTTCTTCGCGCGGGCTGAGGGTTTTTAACACTTCCGCGGTTTGTTCGCGCAGGTTCAGATTGATTACCGCTTCTGAAGGCGAAACCACGCGCCGATCCACGATGAAATCGCCCAGATGCGATTCTTCTTCCTCGCCCACAGGAGTTTCGAGCGAGATGGGTTCCTGGGCGATGCGCAAAACTTTGCGCACCTTGCCTACCGGCAATTCCATCTTTACCGACAGTTCTTCGGTGGTAGGTTCGCGGCCCAGTTCCTGCTGCAACTGGCGCTGCGTGCGCACCAGCTTGTTGATGGTCTCGATCATGTGCACCGGGATCCGAATGGTGCGTGCCTGATCCGCAATGGCGCGCGTGATGGCTTGCCGCACCCACCAGGTGGCGTAAGTGGAAAACTTGTAGCCGCGCCGGTAATCGAACTTGTCCACCGCTTTCATCAGCCCGATGTTGCCTTCCTGGATCAGATCCAGGAATTGCAGCCCGCGATTGGTGTAGCGCTTGGCGATGGAGACCACCAAACGCAGGTTGGCTTCGATCAATTGCTTCTTGGCGGACTCGGCTTCCTGCTCGCCGCGCTCCACGATCTGGAGGGTGCGCCGGAGCTCGGTAGAGCTGGCGCCGCATTCTTCTTCGAGCTGTTGGATGCGCTGGCTACTCTGCCGTAGCTCTTTGCGCAGATCGCGCGTAGGGCCACTAGCATGCGCCGGCTCTTCGAGCTTACGCTGGATGCGGGCGATCTCGCGTTCGAGCGGCTTTAATTCATCCACCGCCCGGCGCAGCCGGCCGGCCAAGCTGCGGCGGACGCCGATGCTGAACGCGATGTTGCGAATGATGCGCGAAATCTCAACCATGTTCCGCGCCAGCGCGTAGCGCAGGCTGCGGTGCTGCTTGGGCTTCATCTGCCGCGAGACGGCCTGCAGCTTCTGGCGATGCTGCTGCGTCTTCTTGTAGAACTTTTCAATCTCGTCGATCTTGCCTACCAGTTCGTCATGCTGAACGGTGAAATCCTCGTCGGTGATGACGAATTCCGGCAGGACCAGGATGTCCTTCACGGAATTGGCGCCGTGCCGCAGGTCATCCCCTAATTGGATGATTTCCCGGATGACCAGCGCGGAACGCGAGAGCGCTTTGCGGACTGCCCATTGGCCGCGCTCATTGCGTTTGGCCAGCTCGATCTCACCTTCGCGAGTGAGCAGCGGAACGGTACCCATTTCGCGCAGGTACATGCGCACCGGATCGTTGGTTTTGTCGCCGGCATCCTGGGCAAGTTCCAGGTCCGCCAGGTCGTCGGGCTCTTCCTTCTTTTCGAAGTCGAGCTTGGGCTCTTCCAGGATCTCGACGCCGGCGCTGTCGAGGTCGGATAGTAGATCTTCGAACTCGCGGCCGGAGGAGGGAAAATCCTCGGCGAGCAGCTCATTCACTTCGTCGTAGAGAACGAAACCTTTTTCCTTGCCCACTTCCATGAGTTGCTTCAGCCGCCCGTACTTTTCATCGGTAGCCACTGGTACCCCATTAACCCAGCGATTCGTAGCCCTGATGCCATTTAGTGTACAACATCGCTCCCCGCCGCACGGCTACGCTTGCGCTGTTGGTCGAGTTCAACTACGAGTGCACTGAGCCGCATCACCTCTTGAAAATCGCCCGCACGTTCGGCAGCCTTCACCTGTGCGCGCAATGCGGCCACTTCGGATTTCGGATCCTGCGCCTTAAGGCTCCGCAGACAGGACAACGCCTGCTCGGCGGCCTTCTCCTCCTCAAGCACTTCATCGGCAAAAAGGACAGCGGACAATAGGTCTCGGTCGGCGTCGGAAAGGCGTCCTTCGAGGTCCGAAAATCGAAACTCAGTACTATCCGTATGTAGCGCAAATAAAGCCTTAAACACGTTCTTGGTCACGAAGCTATCTACTACTATCATCGCGCGTAATTCAGGGATCACGGCATCGCGCGCGGCCTGGCTCGCGAGCAGGGAATTGAGTAACAGCCGCTCGTAGGGAGGCACGTGCGGGCCCGGGTTCACATGCCGCCGCTCTTCAGAACCTTTGGCGAAATAGTCGCGGACCAGTTTCTCATCCACGCCCAGATAGTCGGCGACATCGTTGGCTACAGCGAAGCGCTCCAGGCGATCTGAGATGCGCTGAATGGCGGGCGCCACAAATTTGAATCCCTCCAGGCGTCCTTCCACGGTGCGCATGTCGAACTTCTTGCGGGCGCGGTCGGCCAGCCAATGAAAGTACGCCGGAGCTTTCTCCAGCCGGCTGCGGTAGGCCTCGGCGCCCAGTTCCTTTACGTATTCATCCGGGTCGAGATCGCCCTCGAGTTCGAGGACGCGGACGTGCATGCCCTCGTCCAAGAGCATCTGGATGGATTTTTCAGCCGCATTCGCGCCTGCTGTGTCAGGATCAAAATTTACAACGATCCGGTCGGCGTGGCGCTTCACAGCGCGCACCTGGGTGTTGGTGAGCGCCGTTCCACAGCTCGCAACGACGTTGTGTACGCCGGCCGAATAGACGCCGATCACGTCCATGTAGCCTTCCACCAACACAGAATAGCCGGCTTTGTTCACGGGGACTTTGGCGCGGTGCAGATTGTACAGAACGTAGCTCTTCCGGTAAAGAGTTGTTTCGGGTGAGTTCAGGTACTTCGGTTCATCGCCGGACTTCATCGCGCGGCCACCGAAGCCGATCACTTTGCCGGATTCATTATGAATCGGGAACATCAATCTTCCGCGAAACCGGTCGAAGAATCCGCTCCCATCCTGCCGTTTCAGCACCAACCCGGACGCTTCTAGCGCCTCTTGGGCGAAACGTCCCTCAAAGCGCCGAGTCAATTGTTGACCCGAGGCTTCTGAAACACCCAATCCGAATTCTTCTATCTGCTCCGGTGTGACGCCGCGGCTGGCCAGGTAGTTTCGCGCTTCAGTACCAGCCGGGGACTTGAGATTCGAGTGAAAAGTACTGGCGGCGATCTCGTGCATCTCAAACAGCGCGCCGCGCAGTTTGGAATCCGGGTCCGAATATTCACGCTTCGGCATGGGGATGCCGTTGGTCTCTGCCAGCAGCTTGAGCGCTTCAAAGAAACTGATGCGCTCCAGCTCCATGACGAAATTGAGTACGTCGCCGCCCACGCCGCAGCCGAAGCATTTGTAGCGCTGCATGGTGGCGTTGACGTTGAAAGAGGGCGTTTTCTCGGTGTGGAATGGACACAGCCCCAGATACCGCCCGGTAGAGCCCATGCGTTTCAGTTTCACGCCGTAGCCCTGGATGGTTTTGACGATATCGACGGAAGATTTAAGTTGCTCGACGAAATCCATGGCTCGCTACTGCTCGCGTTTCTGGTTGCTGGTTCCTGGTTTCTGGTTCTGGCGGGGGAGTCGATCTCATGTTGACACATTACGGACTGCTCTGGCGCGCGAACCAGAAACCAGAAACAAGAAACCAGAAACGGTGTTTCATCTTTTCCAAACCGCCGCATGGATCTTCTCCGGCAGTTGCGCGTTTTTCAGATCCAGATCGTCGCTTTTCACGGGAATGATTACATCGATCGGTTTGGGCGCGGACGGGAAATTTTGCGTGAACGTTAGCCGGATGGTTTGGGATGGGATTGTAGTTACAGAGAGCGTTCGTGTAATGTCGGCGAACGATCGCAGAAGCCGGGCCTGTTGGCGATCCTCGGAGGTCAGCAGAATTTCGTGCATCACGCGGGAATCGGAGGCGTAAGTAAGAACGCCGATGACATTCGGCTGCTTCAGGCGCGCGTCTTTGGTGTCGTCCGGCGGCACCTCCAGCCCAACGTAGCGCGTCGTGACGGTTTCCCTTGAAATGGAGAAGCTCTCGATCGGCACGTATGTATCAAACAGATGCTGGCCGTTGCCGAGCTTGTACGCGGACCACCATTCCACTTCCTCGAGGCCGCGCGACACCACAAAAAGCGCGTCATCCTTGGTGTTACCCTCATTTCCCTCGACGTTCAGAGTGTATAAGGATCTCTGGCGCAGATCGTCACCCAGGCGCCAGGCTTCGAGTGAGACATTGGCCTCCATTCCGATGTCGCCCAGAACTTCCTTGGAGCGGATGGTCTTGCGCAGCAGCAGCCGATCAGCCGGGGCGCGTCCGGGAACATTGGTTATAACTTCGTAGGAAACATTGCGGATCTCGATGGTACCGAAACCGTCGGCGGTAGGTGTGTAGTCGACAGTTGACGAAGCTTGGGCGTGCATCGGCTTGGCTGGCTGCGCGAGCAAGGCGGATGAAAGGCCGATGGAGGCGATCAGTAACCGAAACACTCGTAACCGAAACATTGGACCATGCTAGCAACAAAGCGGCAGCAGCACGCTCGGAATTCGAGAGGGG
>JBEKJJ010000379.1:0-5889 GCA_050011295.1 Bryobacteraceae bacterium | reverse complement strand
ATCTTTGTCGAATTGGTAAAGCCTTTCTCGGTGCTCTTCAGGTTTACGGTGATATCGGGCAGAACCGCTCCGGTGACGTCGGTTACTGTTCCGCTGATCGCGCCATTGGTGGTGCTCTGCGCCGCTAGCATGCCCGGCAGCACAAGAGCGAAAAAAACCATCAAGGCAAGCAGTTTGGTCGGGTTCAGTCGCATTGTTGTCTCCATGTACTGGCTGAGTCCAATGCATTCGCATCACCACCCGTGTGGGAATTTGAGGGCTGAGTTACAGTTCGACAGGGATAACATGCGGTCGTACAACTGCGAACCGGCATGTGGACACGATTAAGGTTTGCGTTGTGATGCGGCCGGACGGTGGTACCCTGCAAAAACACTGCACGTCTACCAGAAAAGGAATTACGCTGATTGGAAGCTACGAAAAATGGGATAACAGCGGCATTAATCGTGATTTCACGACATACATACTAGTTGGTATGATCGATACAACACTCATTGGAATGGCCGCATCACAAGAGTCGGGTCGTACTAAATCTGCGTCGAAGGGGGAAATGGATGGGCCAAAAGACACTCAAGATAATCGCAGTAGCAGGCTTCATGCTTGTATCAGCGCTCAGCGCGACCTTGCCAATGCAAGCGCAATCGAAAACCTCGTATCCCAGCATGGCCGCGCTTGACCAGTACCTCATGGCGGATCGAAATGCTGAAATAGCCCTGGCACGAAGCGCGGCTCCGGACTCCATATCCCACGACGCAAAAATTCTGGTGCTTGGGCCGCACGGATATGAAACCGCCGTCGAAGGCAAGAATGGTTTCGTATGCGCGGTGGAGCGAGCCTGGATGGCTCCCTTCGACAATCCGGAGTTTTGGAACCCCAAAATACGAGGCCCTCTCTGTTTCAATTTGCCCGCGGCGCGTTCCGTCCTTCCGATGACATACAAAAGGACCGAGATGGTATTGGCGGGGCAATCCAAGTCTCAGATCATGGAAGGAATCGCGGTATTCGCCAAAAAAGAACTGCCGCCTCTGGAGCCTGGTGCGTTCACCTACATGATGTCGAAAGACGCGTATCTTACCGATCACGGCGACCACAACATGGCTCATTTGATGTTCTATACCCCAGTCATGAACGGCGCGCTTTTGGGCGCGGACCTGCCCAAGTCTCCCGTCATGCTGAATCCGCAGTTCGCCCTGGAAGGGATCGACGTGTTCATGGTTCTTACCGGCATGTGGTCGGATGGCACGCTCGCCGAAGTCAACAATTAACGGCGTTCTGCTTCGAGACAGCTAGATATAGATGAAGGTCGTGCGGAGGAAGTGCATGGAGTTAGAGATTGCCAGCACTGATCAAGACATTTGCGAAAGTCTCCCGAGTCGCGATGCCCCGGCTGTTCAAGTGATCGTTAAAGCTGCGCACGATGAACTGCGGCGACTCATCCAACAACGCGTCGAAATCACGCAACGCATTGGCACTATCAAGCAAACCATCGCGGGGCTATGCAATCTGTTTGGCGACGATGGACTCAGTGACGATCTGCGCGAATTGGTGAAGGGCAAAGTGCGGCGGCTGGGGATTACGCAGGCGTGCCGCAAGGTGTTGATGGACGCTCGCTGCCCGCTCACCGCGCGAAAGGTGTGCGAACAGATCCAGCGAACCATGCCGGACATACCGTATGGCAAGAATATGGTTGCCGAGGTGACGACGGTGCTCAGCCGGCTCACGCAATACGGAGAAGCCCGCACCGTCCCTGGTGACCATGGTTCTCGTGCCTGGGTATGGATTTCACGGGTTGAAGAAGGCAGCTATCATCCCGTGGTTCCGGCAGTGGACTCTCAGGTTTAGGGCTAAGCAACTGCTCGATCCATGGGGTGCAGCATTCCTCGGAGACGGGAAAAGGAGTTGCAATCGTGATGGGACTGTCACCGCAACTACAAATTGATGCGAAAGGGCCAGTTTCTCGGATGCAGGAGCCAAGCCAACCGTCACCGCGGGTTGCCATCAAGGTGAAGGGAAAAATTCTCTTCATCAATCTCAGCAATGTGGTTGCGGTTCAGGCTGAAGGAAATTATGTATCGCTGGAGCGGAACGGAAGTTCCTACCTGTTGCGCGAGTCAATTTCGGCGGTCGCCGAAAAGCTTGAGCCGCAGGGCTTCATTCGGATCCATCGCTCGATTCTGGTGAACACGTCTTTTGTGGAAGAGATCAGGCCTTACTCAACGGGCGAATATGGTCTTCGGGTGAAAGGTGGAAAGGAATACACCGTCACCCGCACTTACAAGAAGAATCTGAAATCCCTCGCGGAATTCTGGATAGGCGCCGGCGCCTTCTTCCGCGACTGACGGGGTTTTCGCGCGATCATCGTATTTAGGTGCTTCACAAGAGAGCGGCTATTCGCCACCTGCCACTCGCGTCCCGCCTCGTTCCGGACGCAGTGATTCGAGGTGGCCGCTCACCCTTTTTTGGCCGGATTGCATGGTCCGCGCATCCTGCGAATTCTTTGCTAAAACCACGTAACCCTCGTACGTCGCGATCAGGAACGTGGCCGTTTCATTCGCGTTTATATCGTTCCGCACTACCCCGCGTTTCTGTCCTTCACGCAGTGCCTCCGCCACGGCGTCGTGCCAGTCCTTAAACAGTCTTGCCGTCCTTTTGCGGAATCCCTCATCAAGGCCTGACATCTCTTGCGACAAGTTAAGCAAGGGGCAGCCCCGCCGAACGTCTTCTCTTTTCAGCGATTCGGACTGAACAATGCGGACCAGAGCATCGATGGGGTCCTTCGCGTCACTTAAAGGCTGCACCCACTTCTGGTGAAGGTCACTCGTCATGACCTCGTCCAGCACCGCGTACCCGAGCGCCTCTTTGTTGTCAAAGTGGTAGTACAGCGCGCCTTTGGTGACGCCCGCTGCGGCCAGAATGGCGTCCAGGTCAGCGCTCCGAAAGCCGGAGCGGTATATTTCCTGGAAAGCAGCCTGCAACAGGAGCTCGCGTGTGCGCTCTGAATTGCGCGACGTCACCCGCCTGCCCGGTGATCGTTTCTTAACAGCGGACATACCAACTAGTATGCACGTCCTGCGGGGTGGTGTCGAGCGGAGCGTTTCATGCTCTGCCGAGGCTGGCCAAATCGACCGGGCACCTCCAATTTGACAAACGTCGTAACTGCAAGAGAATAGCTATTCCGCTTCCTCTTGCAGATGTCTGCGGTGTTTCGCGTCCGGAGTCGAGAATCCCTTTACTCCTCCACCATCGCGACGATAGACTTGCCCGAACATGACTTGCCCGATAGTGATCACGCGCCGCCGCTTTGTCCGAAATGCTTCGGTCGTCTCCGCAGCCCTGGCTTTTACACCTAAGACACCTCTGGCACTCGCTCAGACGGTCACGAGCGTATACCACAACCCGATTATGGGCGGTGACCACCCCGACGCCAGTCCCATCCGCGTCGGTGACGACTTCTATCTGACTCACTCCAGCTTCGACTACGCCCCCGGCCTGCTGATCTGGCATTCGCGCGACCTGGTCAACTGGCGCCCGGTGGCCGCCGCGCTGCATTCCTACCACGGCAGCGTATGGGCTCCGTATCTCTGCGAATATCAAAAGCGTTTTTATATTTATTTCCCCGCAGACAACCGGCTGCGCGTGGTCCACGCCGATCATCCGACCGGACCGTGGAGCGATCCCGTCGACCTCGGCATCAACGCCATTGACCCCGCGCACATTGCGGAGAACGGCCGCCGCTTTCTCTACATGGTTGGGGGACAAATGGCCGAGTTGACCGAAGACGGCCTGGCCGTCAAGACTGCTCCGCGCATCGTGTTCGAACCGTGGCCCGTGCCCGCCACCACGAGGATGGAATGTACTTGCCTCGAAGCTCCCAAACTTCTCGAGCACAACGGATACTTCTACCTGACCGTTGCCGAGGGAGGCACGGCAGGACCGGCTACCAGCCACTCCGTGGTGAGCGCGCGCAGCCGCCATGCTGAGGGCCCATGGGAGCTCTCGCCGTACAATCCGGTGGTGCATACTGCCTCGCGCGACGACCGTTGGATGAGTGTGGGCCACGGGCGGCTCGTCGATACTCCGGCCGGCAAGTGGTACATGACCGTTCACTCTTATGAGAACGGCTATCGCACGCTCGGCCGCCAACTGCTTCTGCTCCCCGTCGAGTGGACGGCCGATGGCTGGTTTCGCGTGCCGCACGGTGTCGCGGCAGACTCGGTCATTCCGATGCCGGTTCCCGGCTCGATCCAACAGAGTTTCCTCGATCCTTCGGACGACTTCACCAGTGCCGAACTCGGCCTGCAGTGGGGCTTCTGGCGGGAATACGATGCGTCCCGATTCACCGTCGGAAATGGCACGCTCGCTTTGGCGGTGCGCGGCAAGTCTCTCGCCGATACTTCAGTCCTGACCTCCGCTGTCGGTGGACACTCGTACACCGTCGAGATCGACGTAGAGATCGAGGCCGGTTGCGAATCCGGGCTGCTGCTCTTTTACAACCCCGAGCACGCCACTGGCATTGCGCTGGACTCCGATGGCGTGGGGGTGCGGCTTGCCAATGGCTATATCCCGAGCCGCCGGGAGAAGGGCGCAACCCGCGCCAGTCTGCGCATCGTCAACGACCGCCAGGAAGTGGATTTCTATTTTCGTGTACCCGGCAAAGCTTGGCAGCGCGCGCCGGAATCCGCCGAAATCTCGGGGATGCATCACAACGTACTGGGCGGCTTTCTCGATGTACGGCCCGCTGTCTACGCCTGCGGCTCCGGCAAAGCCACATTGCGAAATTTCCGCTATTGGCCCGAAGTCAATGTACCCGCGTAGAAAACGAGTTAAGCACCGGACTGTGATTCCCCACTGGCGCGATGCCTAAGAAAACAATCTCACGCAAGGCAACGCCTGGGTCACGGCCAGTGCGCCGCAAGGCCGGCGACGCTGTGCAGCGCTCCCAGCAAGGGGATCGGTGGCGTCTATGGGCGCTCTGTCTGCTGCTGGCGGTTGTTGTTTTTGCAGCGTATTTCCCGGTGTTGCGACATCCCTTTGTTATTTATGACGATGTGGACTACGTCAGTCAGAACCCGCACGTTCAGCAAGGGCTCACGCTCGGAACCATGCGCTGGGCGCTGACGTCGATGCAGTTTTCGAATTGGCATCCGCTGACCTGGATGTCGCACGCTTCCGATTGTGAGCTTTTCGGCCTGGATGCTGGAGGGCACCACTTCACCAGCCTGCTGCTGCACGCCATCAACGCCGTGATTCTGTTTCTGCTGCTGTCTCGCATGACAAGCAAGATCGGGCGCAGCCTGATGGTAGCCGCATTGTTCGCGTTGCATCCGCTCAATGTTGAAAGCGTGGCGTGGGTCGCTGAACGAAAAACCGTGTTGAGTATGTTGTTTCTGCTGCTCGCACTCTGGGCGTATCTCTGGTACGTGCGAAAACCTGGCATCGGCCGGCACGCGTGTGTGGACGCGCTGTTTGCGCTGTCGCTTGCCGCCAAACCGATGGCAGTCACCTTTCCGTTCATTCTGCTGTTGATGGATTACTGGCCGCTGCAACGGATCAAGGACTGGCAATCCCCTTCGGAAACTATTGCTCTACCCCAATTTGCGCCACTTCGCTTGCTCGGAGAAAAGCTGCCGCTGTTTGCGCTCAGCGCGGCCAGTTGCACGGTTACGGTGATCGCGCAGCGCCGGGTAGCTATGCAGACGATGGAAGCTTTTCCGCTGAGAGACCGCATCGTGAATGCCCTTTTTTCCTATGTGATGTATTTGTGGAAGGCGGTCTGGCCAGTGCATCTTTCGGTCTTCTACGCGCCACAAGGCTCGCGGCTGGCGCTCTGGCAGGCGGCTTTGTGCCTGGCATTCTTAGCAGGCATCAGCATTCTGGCGTGGCGGGAGCGGC
>JBEKJJ010000378.1:0-6785 GCA_050011295.1 Bryobacteraceae bacterium | reverse complement strand
TTGTTTTCCCGCCGCAAGCGGTGCGCGGTCATGGTTTTGAGTCGTCAAACGAAATCACGGCTGTGTCAAACAAATGTTTGACGGGTATTTGAGGCTGAGGAATCGGTCTCGAAAATCCTCTTAGTAAGTGAAGGAGCAGCTTTATGAAGCAGAACACAGGTGCGGCGCGGGCAGCCAGGATCGCGGTCAGGCTGAGCCGGGAAGATCGGGATCGGATCGCGGAAGCGGTCAAAGCGCGAGGCTATAGGAGCCCAAGTGCCTTCATCCGAGCGGCAATCCAGAACGAACTGAGCGGACGACCGGAGCTGACCGAGACTGAAGATCGGATCGTAGGAGGATTCGAGCGCATGTCCCGTGACAATGCCCGAATTGTCCGGGGGCAGCAGGCGCTCCACGCCTTGCTGGATACCTTCGTCAAGGCCGTTCTTACATGCATGCCGGAGCCGTCTAACGATGCGCGGCCCCAGGCTATCGCTCGAGCCAAGGACCGGTACCACCTGCTGATCAAGACTGCCGGGCAGACTATGGCCGGCGACGCACTCGCCGCCCGGCAGGATCTGGTGGGGCATGGGACGAATTGACGAGGAGCGGAAGGTCCGGCTGCGGCCACAGAAACCTCGTCGCCCAACAGACGAGCGGGTAGCATGGTCGAGCGGCTTCAAGCTGCTCATGCATTACGCGCGCAGCACGCGAAAAGCAGGCAACCGCGGCACCTACAGCGGAAAAGGGCGAAGCGCACGTCCGTATTTGCAGCGCTGCGCAGTCCGGGTAACGTATCTGAGCAACAAGACGCGCGGGCAATGGAACAATGGAAGGCGCACGGGCGATACCTGGCACGCGAGAGCGCCACACACGAAAACCCGGCAGAGGGTGTGGGCTTCGGGCGCGAAGGTCAGGGAATCGATATTGCGTCGCGGCTTGAAAACTGGCAGAGATCCGGCGATGAGCGACTGTGGAAGTTGATCATTTCCCCGGAGTTTGGTGATCAGGTTGATTTGCGCGCTCTAACAAGCGATCTGATCAAAGGTATGGAGAAGGACGTCGGTACGGACCTCGAATGGGTTGCAGTGGAGCATCACAACACAGAGCATCCACACGCTCATGTCGTGGTGCGTGGCGTAAGAAGCGATGGAGCCGCCTTGCGCATGAGCCGAGAATATATTCAACAAGGGATTAGGAGCGTGGCCGAGCACCTGTGCACCAAGCAGCTCGGGTATCGAACGGAACTCGATGCGGCAGAGGCGGAACGACGCGAGATCTCGGAGCCGAGATTCACGTCGCTCGACCGCAGAATCATGCGGGAAGCGTCGAATCCCAGCGCGGATTTCGGGCCACAGTACTTCGAGGTTATTCGGAATCCTACTGAGGCCGCACTGAGCCAGATGGCACGCCTTCGCACCCATCACGAAGTCGCACGCCTGGCAGTCCTTCACCGGATGGGGCTGGCCGAATCAACCGGCGGAACAAGCTGGCTTGTGCGGCGCGATGCCGAGCAGGTACTTCGAGCTATGCAGCGAACGGCCGATCGGCAGAAGACTCTGACAGTGCACGGAGTATTGTTGTCCGATGACAGGCTTCCCATGACGACGCTCGATGTTTGGAATCTCACAGCAATCGACGGCAGGATCTTGCTGCACGGTGAGGAAGAAGCTTCGGGACGCAGCTACCTGATGCTGGAGGGTACGGAGGGGCAGGTTTACCACATCTATCGCACCCCAGAGATGGAGGAGTTGCGGAGTCAGCGAGGGCTACAAACCAATTCGTTCGTTCGGCTCCGCAAGTTCTCTACGTTCCGCGGCCCGGTTGTAGAGATCAAGGACATGGGCGATTCGGAAGCCGTCCTGCGCAACAAGGCCCACTTTCGCGAGACAGCAAGCGAAATGATTCGACGAGGAGTTTACCCGCAGGATGGCGGTTGGAATGGATGGCTCGGCCGTTATCAGAAGGCCCTGGTTAACGCCGCTTTCGCACTCGAGCAGCAGCGAGCGAAAGAACGTCATCAACGCAAGAGTCGGGATCTTGGCCGTTAGGCACCGAAAACCGTTTGACTTTCACGAACTGACCAGTGACGTGCTAAATGGACGTTACTTCCCGGTCCAGAATCTTTCGGAGTTTGCGGGGAGATCCGCGGGGTTGCCCCGCAAATCGTCCCCCCGGTTCCGAGAACCACTGCGATCATTCGCCAACCCGTAGGTTGTTGGTCACAGAGAATACTCCGTGAACTCCGTTGGCGCGGATGTTCGCCATGGCTTTGTCTGCTTGGGTATCGACCACGCCTTCGAGGGTGACGTTTCCGCTCTTGACGATAATTCGGATCGGCTTGATCACCGGCATCGAGTAGCGATACAGCGGCGCAAAACCGTAGATCGCGCGGTATAGTGAATTCCGTAATTGATCGTCAAACTGAGATACGGGTAGCACCTCAATCTGGTTGTCCACAGCGTTCACGCCCGGAATGCGCTTGACTACACGTTCGGCGTCGGTCTTCAAAGTGGGGCGCGTCACTTGGCCCGACAGCGTAACGGAGTTACCGTCGACGCGATAGGCCAGATTGTCGAACACGTCCAGATAGGGAAGCATCACCAGTTCATGGCGTACTTCATTGTTGATACCTGCCTCCGGCGGATCGTTCTGCGCAAAGGCTATTCCTGTTGTCAAAACTGCTACTGCACAAATGTATCTGATCATTTTAAATCTCCTTTTTGTTTTTGCCCTTGTTGTTACGCGATGTCCGCCGCCGGGCTAGCGATGTACATCAACCGAGCGAATCTTTCCGTACCGCGAATCGACTGAACATTTAAAAGAAAAGCTTGCGGTTCTGAATCCTTTCTGTCCGCTGGCATAGCCGGTGATCCAATCGATGCGCCCGGCACTGTTGTCGGAACTCGTGCGATCGAACACAATGTACGAATAGCCGCGCTGATTGAGTTCATCGGTCACCGAATCCTGGCACACGCGAATACTCGCTCGGATCGGGAATCCATCTGGTACCGGAGCGGGCCGTGACGGGGGTCCCGGCTGCCATGCGCCTCCGCCCGGCGTACGCCACTGAAGATCGAATGAGTAATTTGTCCGGCCGCTCTGCGAGTCGTTAATCTGAATAACTGCTCTGCCTCCGGTGCGGAGAGGATCCTGGATTAATCGTACAGTTCCCCTTCCGCCCAACCTGACCACGCGGAAGTCAACCGGATTACGAGGCAGGGGCGCGTTGCAGGTGAATCTGTTCCAAGCGGCCGGTTGGCCCGCCGTGGTTGTCAATAGGCCCTTGTCGCCGGATATCTCGATCTCGGCCGCATGATCCACGCTTACCGTAACCGTGCATCTTCCATCTCCTCCACTGCCGGTCATGGTGGCGCGGCGGGCGGCGGAGTTCGCATATCCCGCCGGCGCCAGCACAACTAGAATTCCCGCGGTCAACAATAACGGTCTGTTCATCTCAGTAGTCTCCTTTTTGATTCCTGTCAGGATATTTTCTTCGGCGCATACTTAGAAACCGTGGCAGGAGCGCTCCAGCCACCCTCCGCTTGCTGGCAGGTCACATAACCCTTTCCGTAGCGCGCTCCAAAAATGAACGCCGCCTTTTTCAGTCCGGGCACGACCACCACGCAGTTGCGATTCAGCAGATCCCGGGGGATTCCCTGGTAGGGCGCTGCCATAACCTCGTCCACCACCGTTGCCGCGTCTTCCAGGCGCTCGGCGTGCTTGGTGGCGCCGAACGCGGCACTGCCAGAACAAATCAAGAAAATCAGAGTGGCTAATTTCATAAAAGTAATGTGTCCACCTAGAAGAGTTCGCAATCCGCTCCTAGCTCAGCCTTCACCGCCGCTGTCCGGAGTGGTTCCGAGCGGCTTCATCGGGAAAACTAAAATAGCCTTCTTAACCAGGAAGTAGCCGAATGTGAGCGAAACGATTACAGCTGAAAGCCCTAGCAGTACCCAAGGCGACGCATGTTCAAAATCGATTTGTACCAAGTGGCGACCCACCGCGATTATGGCCACGACGAGGATCACTTCCAGCCGGACATAGTGATCGCGGAAATAGGCCTTTAGCGTTTCCAGGACTTCAAGGCCGAGTACGACCACTAGAACGCCCGCGATAGACCGCTGGACGAGGAAAAGCAGTCCACTCACGCTGTCGACCTTGCCTACCTGCGTACGCAGGGCTTCAATTGCCAATGTAAATAGCACCACGGTTGAAACGCCGATGACGACTATCATTAGTAACTGCAGCGTGACCACCGTTACCAGCTCAAAGCCTAGGATGGCCTGGTTCATTCTCGCTACCGCACTCGGTTTCGAGGCCGGCTGCTGGAGTTTTACACCGGTGGAACTCGAAGGTGCGGTGCTGGTCTGCTCTTCCAGCGGCTCCCGAATTCGCGTGACTACGGACATGACTTCCTCCTGTTTCTTACTGTTTCCATGGCTACTTTGCCGCCTTTTCGCGGTTGATCCACTCACGGATGTACGCCGGACAATTGCGAAGTGTCGCTCCGGCCATTTCGCAATGCGCCAGAAAGCTGACGGACGCTTGATCCACAAGCTTCAAATCCCTCAGATCCAACGAAACACTTGCGTGGGAGCCTTCGGAAGCGAGAGTCTCACGCAAGTGCGCCAGCTCCTGCGCCTCGATCCGGCCGCTTATGCCGAGAACCGCCACTTCGCCGTCCGTCAACCGTTTAATCTTCCACATGATTACCAGCCGCTCCCACATGCCTTGCGGTCCACCGTGCCGCCGCATTATCCGAACCTCCCCGCACGATCTGGTAGCCGCCGACCCAGCGGCCAGCGCCGAACGCACCAGCGACCAGCGCGAAAGTAATCCAGATAACCCTTTTCTTCACGGTTCGATTTCTCCCATCTGAGGCCTTGCACCCTCTCTCATAGGCAAGGCGGTGTCCAAAGCTTTCCGGCTGAAAAGAAGGTACTTAAAGACAGCAGGAATCCCGCTGGAGTCGTGGATTTCCGAGATGTCGTTAGAAGCCCGGTTCTGAAAGGTCACGCTTACGGTCGTTCACCTGCTCGGCGCAACCTTGCCCCCCACGGCGTGCTTGATCGGGGGTGGATCGGATCCTTTAGGTCCAGCCAAAGTGGCGCGGCGGGCGGCGGAGTTCGCAAGGGCCGATCGATACGGAGTTGAATCCGCAGCGGGCGATTGGGCTTCACCCCCGAGTAGTAGAATGCCACGCACCCCATTCTATGAGGCTGGAAAAAGTCTCACGAGGCACCCGCCAAACGGGGCGTGGCCGTGTTCCACCATTACAATTCAGCGAAATACATCCCACGGCGGAGATCCACTTCCACGGGTCGGGCCTTTCGGGATCTAATCGACGCTACGCGCGTGGCCCGAACACTCGTGTTAAGCCACCTGGAAGCGCCGCTTATCGATCTTTAGCGACTTGATCTTAGAATCCAGTGTCGAAGCCGGCATGCGGAGCTTGGCGGCGGCTCCCAAAGGTCCCGACACCCTTCCTCGCGTTTCGGCAAGAGCGGCCTCGATCATTTCCTTTTCCTGTGCGACCAATTCATCGGTCAGGGGCCGCGTGGTTCGAACCTCTTGAGAAAGCCAGCTCGCGTCCACCGAAAATTCGTCTGAGTCACAAATAATCATGGAACGCTCAATGACGTTTTGCAGTTCGCGGATGTTGCCGGGCCATGGATACGACTGCAGCCGGTCCATGGTCCTCCTTTGGATCCGCTGTATCTTCTTACCCATTTTGCTGGCGTAGCGGTCAATGAAGTATTCCACCAGCAGCCGGATGTCTTCGGCGCGTTCCCGCAGCGGAGGCATCTCAACGGGAAATACATTGATTCTGTAGAACAGGTCGCTGCGGAATGAACCTTCGGAAATATCGGCCGGTAAATCGCGGTGGGTAGCTGTGATCACCCGCACATTCGCGCGGATTGAGCAGGTCCCGCCCACTCGTTCGAACTCCCGTTCTTGCAGAACTCGCAACAAAGCCACTTGGGTCTCGGCGGGGAGTTCTCCGATTTCATCCAGGAAGATGGTCCCTCCCTCGGCCTGCTCGAAGCGGCCGATGCGCCGCTGCAGTGCGCCCGTAAACGCGCCTTTCTCGTGGCCAAACAATTCGGAGGCGATCAGGTCCTTGGGAATCGCGGCGCAATTCACACTGATGAACGGGCGGGACGCACGGGATGACCGTTTGTGAATGGCACGGGCGACCAGCTCTTTCCCCGTACCCGTCTCTCCGGTAATCAGCACCGTGGAATCCGTGGGCGCCACTTTGGCGATTCTATCCAGCGCTGCTTTCAAGGCCGGTGAGGTTCCTACAATCTCTTCAAAGATCGACACTCTGTCGATCTCTTCGCGCAGCGCCAAGTTCTCCGCAGAGCTGCTTTCTTGCGGCTCCTTCTGGTCGTGAACATCAGTTCGTGCGCCGCACCAGCGAATAATCTGGCCTTGTTCGTCGCGCACAGGATGCATATTCTGGAGAAACCACCGATATTCTCCATCTTTGTTCCGGAGACGAGCTAGGGCTTCGAACGGCAGGCCCGAGGCGAGCGCATTCTCAAACGCGCTGACGACACCTTCAAGGTCGTCCGGATGAGTATACTCGGCGATGCGCTGTTGGGGCGACGACGCCTTCAAAGGTCCAAAGTACTCACGCGCCGATCGATTCTCGAAAGACGCTGAGAAGTCCGGCTCCAGGATGAACATGTGCTGCGGAACTACGTCGATGACCTGCTGAAGTTCCCGAGCATGTTCTTTGATGGACGATTGCGCTCGCGTTTGAAACGTTGAGAACTTCGCGATTCCAGGTTGCCCGG
>JBEKJJ010000377.1:0-6023 GCA_050011295.1 Bryobacteraceae bacterium | reverse complement strand
GAGTATTTAACGCAAAAAAGCCGCCCGAGTCGCCCCGGACGGCCTTTTTCCTCTGGTTTGGCTGTCTGATGAATTAATCCCCGAACGATCCTACTTCTTCCCGGGACTCGGCCGCAGCCTTCACCGCTGGAGCGATCGGTTGCAACTGGATCAACTCCGGCCCCGCCTCTTCCTTCAACACGTGCTGGCGATACAGTTTCGCCATACGCTCGTTTTCCTGTTGCTCATGCAGCTTGTGATCGCGTGCGCGCTTCTTTTCCTCGCGCGCGGTTTTCGCGATTCCGAGCTTATCCAGATCGGTCTGCTTGGCATGTTGCACGTCTTCGACACGCAGCACCAGCGAATGGTCGACGCTTGGCAGTCCGACTTTCTTGCCGCCGGCGAAGATTTCGTGCTTGCCGTTTTCCTCGTACCATTTGGTGAGAGTAGCGGTCATGTGCATTTTCTCGATGATGTTCCGCCAGCCGACGCCGGTGTTGTAAGCGCAGAAGGAAATTTCGCCCTCCTGCGTGGCGTAGGGGATGATGCACTGTTCGGTACGCCGGAAATCGTAGTTGAAGAGATCCTGGAACCACATGCCGGCGACAAACAGGAAGTTCCAACGATCCTTGCGGCGCTTCTCGATATCATCCAAAGTGCGATCGCCGGTCACCTTGCCGTAGCCGCCCGTTTGCGCCTTCTTCGACATGCCGAAGCATTTGTCGAACTTGGCGATCATATCGCTCAGCTTGAAGTGTGTCGGCGCGTTGAACGGGTTGTAATTGCGCAGCAGCGCCAGCGTGACGCCCGCTACCGAAAGGAACCGGCCGCGCGCGGCGTCATTAATCCGTGCGATGTCTTTCGCCAAGCGATCCGCATTCAGGAACGCGGTCACTGGAACTGCTTCCTTGGTTTCCTTGTCGCACATTACGGCCATGCCAATGCCGCAGTTGGGATGGCAGCCGCAACTGATCTGGCCCCAGTCCGCTTCCGGCCCGTGAACCAGGTCGGCGAAGTCGGAGAATGTGCTCATGAACGAGATCGGGAACCAGTCGCGAACAGGCTCGCCGATACCGGTCTGATCCTTGACATCGTGCGCCAAGTGCGACAGCGTGTAGCGCTGGGCTTGGCGGCGTTCGTCCGTGACTGCTTCGTCGCGGCCGGTGAAGGAGACCGGCTGGAAGCTCAAGAACGGGATCTTCTTCGGATTATCCAGCGCGAAACGCACCACCGCACCCACTTGCTCATTGTTGATGCCGTTGATGATGGTGATCACAGGCACAATGTCGACGCCTGAGCTCCACAGATTCTCGATGGCTTTCAGCTTCACGTCGAAGAGATTGCCCACGGCGCGATGCGAATTGGCGTCGTTACCGATTCCGTCGAACTGCAGATAAGCGTAGCGAAGACCGGCTTCGGCAGCCTGCTTGCAGAATTCCTTGTTCTTTGCGAATTCGATGCCGTTGGTGGCCGCCTGCACGCTGTTGTATCCAACTTTGCGCGCATAGCGGACCGCATCCAGGAAGTACGGGGAAATGGTCGGCTCGCCGCCCGAGAACTGCACCGACATTTGCCGGCGCGGTTTGATGGAGATGGCATTGTCGAGCAGCGTTTTGATATCTTCCCAAGTCAGCTCATGCACGAAGCCAACCTGATTGGCGTCCATAAAACACGGATCGCACATCATGTTGCAGCGGTTGGTAAGGTCGATGGTTAGCACCGATCCGCGGCCGTGCTTGATGGTGCTGGTGCCGTGGTTGTGCAGCTTTTCGTCGTTATGGGCGCGGATGTCGCGGCCGGGGAAAACCTCTTCCAGATGCTTGAAGAAATCCGTATCGATGGCCATCACGTCTTCAAAATGGCCGTGCTTGGGGCAATCCTTCACCATCAGGATTTTGCCGTCGCGCTCGATGATGGTGGCTTTGATTTCGCCCACTTTTTCGTTCAGCAGGATCTCGTGCGGCAGTTTGCCGTCTACGATCTGCTGGCGGATTTCAGGGACGCAGCGGGGGCACAGCGAATCGGTTTCGCGGGGCCAGCCCAATGGCGGCTTCTGCTTCTCGTAGCTCTTGAGCAGAGGCTTCTCCGACCACTTGGGGGTGAAGGAGGGATTCTGCTTGATTTGATTGAGTTTATCGAAGACAACCCAGGCCGCGCCGGCCGCTGTGGTTACCACTTTTTCGGCGTACTTGATGGGCTTGTGCATTGAAGAAAGTATAAGCCAAGCCGCATTAAGGAGGCTACACCATTGCGTTAAACTGCCCCTTTTCTTCGCCAGAAGGGGATATCGCCCATCGAACGGAGCGTGACAATTCCCCGGTCACGATTGAAAACGCTAGGCTTATGTGATGATGGTAGCGTGCGGGCAGGTGATGTGCGTAGATTGGCGGAGGATTGCGGCTTTGAGCTAGCTGGCGTCGCCCCCGCTCTACCGCTAGCTGAAGATGCCGCTCGCTACCGTGCCTGGGTGGAGCGGGGGATGGCCGGGGCGATGGGTTATCTCACGGATCACCGCGCCGATATTCGAGCTGATCCGCGGTTGCTGCTACCATCTGCCCGATCCATCATATCGGTTGGCAAACTCTACAACGGGCCCGAGCCGCGCTCTACTGAACTAGACGATCCCGAGGCTGCCTGGATTTCCCGTTACGCGTGGGGCGAGGATTACCACCAGGTGGTGCGCGACGGTCTTGAGAAATTGGTGGAGAAACTGGGCGGTGGGCACGAGTGGAAAATCTGCGTGGACACGGCGCCGCTGCTGGAACGCTCCTACGCGCGCGAGGCTGGGCTCGGCTGGATCGGCAAGAATACGTGCCTGATCAATCAGCAGATGGGATCGTGGTTCTTCCTCGGCGAAATCCTAACGTCTTTAGAGATTGCTCCGGATTCCCCGCCCCCCGATCGTTGCGGCACGTGTACACGCTGCATCGATGCCTGTCCCACGCAGGCGATCCCGAAGGAGGGTTACCAGGTGGACGCGCGGCGCTGTATTCCGTACTTCACCATCGAGCTGCATGGTTCGGTGCCGGAAGAGATGCGCGCTGGCATCGGACGGCATATCTTCGGCTGCGATATCTGTCAGGATGTGTGTCCGTGGAATCGACAGGCGCCCGTCGCCCGCGAGCCAGCTTTCGAACCGCGGCATTTTGCGCCGGCGCTCGGGGATCTCAGCCGTTTGAGCGAAGACGAATTCCGTGAAGTGTTCCGTGCCAGCCCTGTCCAGCGTTCCAAATATGCGGGATTTCTGCGCAACGTTGCCATCGCGATGGGCAACAGCGGGCAGACGAAATTCCGGGAGCCGCTGGAAGAGTTGGCCCGTTTCCCGAATGAGATGGTGGCGGAACACGCGCAGTGGGCCTTGGAGAAGCTCGGACGTTAGGTATGTTGGCTCCTGTTTTACTTCTGGCGTTTGCGGCCGTAGCTCCGCTGCGGACAGGCGATGTGTTCCCGGGATTTAGCGGTCAAACGATCTCTGGGAGGACAGTCGCTCTGCCTGAAGCGGGTAAGCAACTGGTGGTGATCTTTTCATTCAGCCGCGCTGCCGGCGACGATGATCGTCATTGGCGCGAACGCTTGGAGGGCGTGGAATGCTACGGCATCATCATGCTGGAATCCGTGCCTCGTTTGCTGCGCGGCATGGTCGCTTCCGGAATCAAGAGCGGCATGCCGCAGGCGGTCCGTGATCGCACTATCATCTCTTACAAGGAGGAAGTCATCTGGAAGCAGCGCCTAGCGGTATACGACGACAAGCGCGCTTATGTGATGCTGGTGGACGGAAGCGGCAAAGTGGTTTGGACAAATTCCGGCGCATTCACCGAGTCTGAGTGCACCAAGCTTCTTTCGATGAGCAAGTAGTTCCCGTGACTACAATTATCAGCTTTCGTTCGCCGTCGGAGTTTCGCAAATGGCTGGCCGCGAATCATGCCAAATCGGAAGGAATCTGGCTGCGCATTTTCAAGAAAAACTCAGATACGGCATCAATCACTTATGCGGAAGCGCTGGATGAGGCGCTTTGTTATGGCTGGATCGATGGCCAAAAGCAGAAGCACGATGACGAGTCCTGGCTGCAGAAATTCACGCGGCGGCGCGCCAAGAGTGGCTGGTCCAGGATCAATACGGGTCACGCGGAAAGATTGATCAAGGCTGGCCGGATGAAGGCGCCCGGCCAGGCGGAAGTGGATGCCGCGAAGAAGGATGGCCGCTGGAAGGCCGCCTACGATTCGCCGAGCAATTCCAGCTTTCCGGACGATTTTCTGGCGGCTTTAAGGAAAGACCCGAAAGCCAAGGCATTCTTCGATTCGCTCAACAAGGCGAACCTCTACGCTATTTCCTATCGATTGCAGACGGCCAAGAAAGCGGAAACCAGGCAGAGGCGGATGGAGACGATTCTCGCGATGTTGGCGAGAGGTGAGGCTTTTCATTAGGCTTCAAGAGTCTCGACACGAGTGTCGAGACGGCACGCAGGAGTGCGTGCGCCACGTCTCGGTGTTACTCTGCGCTGAAACCGGGCTTGTTGACTGAGACCTCCGTCACTTTCGGCGCGTACTTCGCCGCTACTTGCCGGATCTTCGCGGCGTTGCCTAATAATACAAAGGTCAGGTGATCTGGTTTGTAATATTTCCGCGCTGTGGCATTGATGTCGTCCAGGCTGGCCGCGTCAATACGCGAGAAAAAGTCGTCGATTTCATCTTTGCCCAAGCCGTAGAGTTCCATGTCCGCCAAAATGTTGGACAGTTGATCGGTGGTCTCGAGTTGCTGGGTCGGAAATGTTCCCTTGATGTAGGCTTTGACGGAAGCCAACTGCTCAGCCGTGATTCCCTTCTCTGATAGTTGCTTCAGAACATCCAGCGCCACGTCGATGGCTTTCTCCGTTGTGTCCGTTTTGGTGTAGGTGGTGATGATGATCCCGCCTGGCAATCGCACGCGCTGTAGCAGGCAATTGGCGCCGTAGGATAGTCCGCTCTTCACGCGCAGCTCTTCGTTCAGCATGGACGTGAATCGTCCGCCGAACAGCGTGTTGATCAGCAGCAGCTTCACGCGATCGGGATTCTTCCGGTCAATCCCCGGCTGGCCGATGTAGAAATACGTCTGCGTGGCATCCGGCTTGTCGATCAAAAGCACGTTGGATGGCGCGCTGGGGCGAACAGTCTTGGCCCATTCGAAGGCCTGGCCCGTTGCTACACCCGCGAAGGCCTCGCGGATCTTTCCCACCGCGCTCTCGGGATCAAAATCGCCGGTGACAATCACTACCATGTTCTTGCCGCAGTAAACGCGGTCATGAAAGTCGACGATCTGCTGGCGCTGGATGCGGCCGAGCGTGATCTCATCCGGCGGATGTCCGTAGGGATGTCCCGGCCCGAAGAAGTAGGCAGCAAAATAGCCGCCAATCGCGGCTTGCGGATTGTCTTTCTGAGCCTTGGCCGCATCCACGCGTTGCGAGAGCGCTTTGTGCACCTCCGCTTCCGGAAACTTCGGATGCAACACGGCATCCGTCATCAGATCCAGCCCGCGGTCGAAATCTTTTTTCAAGAACTCGCCCGATATCGTGGTGACCGACGATTGTGGCGAGTCGCCGCTCTGGAACGTTCCGCCCAGAAAGTCGAGTTCCTCGGAAAACTGATCCGCGGATCGTTTGCTGGTCCCCTTGCGCAGCAGTTGCGCGGTCATGCTGGCGAGCCCGGCCAGGTTCGCAGGCTCCGCCTCCACACCGCCTTTTACCAGAATTCGAAATCCCACCAGCGGCACGCCAGTTCGAGGTAGCAGATCCACCACCACGCCGTTCGGCAACACGGTCCTCGTATAAGGAGGCAGCTTCAACTGCCCGAAAAGGCTCGCGCAGGAAACGAGCGCTATTAAACTCCAACGCGCCATCATTGCTGTTTCTCCTTGGCGGGAGCTTCGGGAATCAACGTCGCCACAGTCCGATTCTTCTCTGTCAGATACTGGCGCGCGACACGCTGGATGTCCGCTGAAGTCACTGACTCGTACGTTTGTTCCACGGTGTATAGCTTTCGGTAGTCGCCGTGGAAAACCTCATATTCGCC
>JBEKJJ010000376.1:0-6039 GCA_050011295.1 Bryobacteraceae bacterium | reverse complement strand
GCGGAAACAGGCTGCGCGTAACCGCAAATCGCCGCAACTGGTCGAGGGTGATTTTGCTCAACACTACTTATATCAACCCTACATACTACCCCCGACTACTCGAAGTGCGCGGTCGCTTCCTTGAGCAGAGCCTCGGCTTTGTCCGCCTGCGTCCGGTTGATGGCTTTGCTTCCGGCTTCGGCCAATTGCCGCCACGCGGTGTCCGCCCGCTCGGCTGCGGCTCGCGCGTCCAGCCACTCGCCAAAAGTGGCGTACACCGCACCCAACTGTCGATAGGCCTCAGCGATTTTGCCCTTTGCAACTTCCCGGTCCACGCCCGGCTGCGAGGCAATCCGCTCAGCCCGGGCCACTGCTCGCCGCGCCATTTCCAGGGCAGCGGTCCGATCGCCCTCAAGAGCCTGCGCGGCCGCGAGAGCCTCCTCGTCGGCGACAGCTTGGAAAGTGAAGGAGAACTCGGAAGGGCTGCGGGCCAGCGCCCGTTCGGTGGTGGCCAGAGACCGCCGGTAATACGAGATGGCTTCGGTTCGGTTAGAGAGGCCTTCCAGGCGGTGCCCCTCGTACTCTTGCGCCATTGCCAGCGGCCTCATCTTGGATAGTGAACTTGGATCCGCCGCCGTTACCTTTTGCAGAATCGCCTCCGATTCGCGGAGCATGGTCAAAGATGCTTCCCATTCCTCCTTCGGCAGGTCGAGCGACGCATACAGCAACAACGCGTAGGCCAGATCGTACTGCGCGAGGTGATTGTTGGTGTCCGCCTGCGCGAGATCGCGAGCGATGGCCAGCGCTTTTCCGTAATATTCCCGCGCACCCGCCGTATCCCCGAGATTCAAGTAAACCGGACTGCCTAGTGTTCCCGCGAGATTGCCGTAAGTAATCATCACCAGCCGGCGCGCCGCTGCGTCGGCGGGATGGCTCCGGAATACTCCCTCGCGAAGCTCGATAGCGCGGCGATAATCGTCCGACGCTTGTCGCAGCTCTCCGCGATGGTTGAGGGCGGCCGCGGCTTGGCTATACGCGGTGGCGAGTTCGAGAGTGATGGAGGGATTGTCCGGAAACGCGCGCCGTGTCTTTTCCAGGGATTGGATCTGCTTCGCGGAATAAATGAGAGCCCCGGCCGGATCGCGCGCCTGGTTCGTAAGCGACAGCCCGGAGTAGATATCGGCTTCCTTCAAACGACAATCCGGATTTCCGGGGCACTTGCGCGCCAGCTTCTGCGCGGCGGGGAGGGCGCCGCGGAAGCTTGCGAGCGCAGGCTCCAGACTGCCCATGCTACGCAGCAGATCCCCCAATCTGATGCGATCGTCCACCCACTGCATCAGATATTCGGGCCGCTCCGGCTCCTTCTTCAACAAAGGTTCGATCAACGCAATCGACTTCCGGTAATTCGCCAGAGCGCCCGTTGAATCGCCCAAATTGGCTTGCAAGGGACCACCCTGCACGTCGGCCACCTTCATATACGCGGAGCTCAGCACCAGCCGCAGCCGGTCGTCTTGCCCGGAGTCCTGGGATAGATTCTGCAGAAACTGAAGCGTGGTGGCGACGAGTTGACGGCGCGCCTCGGTGGCACCTGCGAGCTTCTCGATAGCCGAATGAACTTCATGCAGTGAGCTGTCGGCCAGCTCCACCATCTGCGTCAGGCGGCGCGCGGCGCGCTGTTCCTCCGACTTGGCTCTTCGAGTTTCGGCCTCGGCGCGGGTGCGCTCGCGCTCGGCGGCTTGCTTCTGCATTTCAGCCACTTGCCGGGCCGCTTCAGCCTGGCGGGTCTGGTTTACGGATATCGCGATTCCAGCAATCAGGCTGCCGAACACGAGCGCTCCCGCGGCAATCGCCAGACGATTGCGCCCGACGAATTTCCGCGCGCGGTACGCGAATGAATCCTGGCGCGCCATCACGGGCAGGCCGTTCAAGTAGCGTCCGATATCTTCGGCGAGTTGATCCACCGACTGATAGCGCCGCTCCCGCTCTTTCCGCATGGCCATCCACACGATGTTGTCGAGATCGCCGTTTAACTCGAGCGCGAGCGAGGCGTGACTGGGCCGCGGCGCTTGGGTGTCGCACACCACGCGCTCGATTTCGGCCGGCGTGCGCGTCGTCATCTTCTGCGCAGGCGTACCGGTGAGCAGCTCGAAGAGGATGGCCCCCAGCGCGTATACATCGGTTGCGGTGGTCACTGGCAGGCCGCGTACCTGCTCGGGGCTCGCGTATTCCGGTGTCAGCGGACCCGTGCGGTAGCCGGTGGACGTAAGTCCGGGATCGGCGCCCGGACTGAGCAGCTTGGCCACCCCGAAATCAAGGAGCTTCGGAACCCCCTCGGCGTTTACCAGAATGTTGCCGGGCTTCAGATCGCGGTGCACCACCAGGGCCCGGTGCGCGTAGGAAACTGCTTCGCACACCCGCAGGAACAGACGCAGGCGCTGCTCCAAGCCGAGATTGTGCTCGCGGCAATACGCGTCGATGGGTTGTCCTTCCACCCGCTCCATAACGAAGTAGGGACGCCCGTCGGGAGTGGTGCCGCCGTCGATCAGGCGCGCGATGTGCGGATGTTCGAGGCCCGCCAGGATCTGGCGTTCATGGCGGAAGCGGCCCAGAACCTCGTCGCTATCCATGCCGCGCTTCACCACTTTGATCGCCACCTGCTTCCGGTATTGATCGTCGGCGCGCGTGGCCAGATAGACAGCGCCCATGCCGCCGCGTCCGATCTCGTAGATGATGCGGTAGGCGCCCAGGCGGTCTCCCGGAACCGGCGAATCGAACAACAGCGCCGCTTCCATTTCTACAGCCTCGGTGATGCCTACGCCATTCTTGCGGTCCGAGGCGAGCAACGATTCCACCTCGGTGCGAAGAGCGGAATCGCCGGAGCAGGCAATGTCGAGAAGGTGTTCCTGCTGGCCGGGCGGGAGGTCGGCTACCGAAAGAAATATACCCTGGACCCGCTCCCAGTAGTCAGCCTTCATGGCCTGTCTCATCCCAAGTATACTCAGCGCCTCCCAATTAGATATGCGGGAACAGCCGGGACTTTTTGAAGACTATTTCTGCGATGCCGCGCCGCGATCGAGTTCCCGTTGTAGCCAGGCCTGCGCCACACGTAGCTGGGCGCGGACCTTTTCCACCGGCAGTTCCAGCACTTCAGCGGATTCCTCCGCCGTCAGGCCGCCGAAAAAGCGCATTTCGATCAGCCGGGCCTTGGCGGGATCGCTGCGTTCGAGGGTCTGGAGCGCGTCATCGACTGCGAGCATGGCCGCCGGTCGCTCGACTGCGGCATCCATCGCTTCGTCGAGCGAGTACTTTGGGTCGCCGCCCCCTCGTTTGCCGGTGTTGCGGGCGCGCGCATGGTCGATCAGGATCTGGCGCATCACTCGCCCCGCGACGCCCAAGAAGTGTGCGCGGCTCCGGTAATCGGGCTGTTCCTGTCCGATCAGTTTGACATAGGCTTCGTTGACCAAGGCAGTCGGCTGCAGGGTATGCCCGACGCGTTCCTGGCTGAGTTGGCTGGTCGCGAGTCTGCGGAGTTCGCTGTAGACGAGCGGGATAATATGGTCCAACGCGCTTTTATCGCCGGCGGCAAACTCACGCAGCTTCAACGTGATAGCAGGCGCGTCCATGTGTGGCGTGGGGCTTCGGTTGAGTCTAACACAGGGGCAGGCATTTCTCGTTGACAAATTCTCGCGGCCGTTCTCGCATTACTTAGTGGAGCTAGGAACGAACGCCATGATGCCAACCAAATCGCAAGCTAGCGAAGTTCAAGAAAGTGCTGCCTTCGTCACCCGGACTGTCCTGGTGGTGGATGACGACAACGCGGTGCGGAACCTTGTGTCGGCGGGACTTCGAAGGCGAGGATACAGGATCTTGGCGGCGGGCAATGGTTTACAGGCGCTCCAGATCGCGGAACGCCATCCGGGGCGCATTGACGCGCTGGTAACCGATCTAAACATGCCTTACCTATGTGGACCAGAAGTCGCGAATCGGTTGACGGCAGTTCGGCCCCAGCTCAGGGTGCTCTTCATGTCGGGGTGCGTTCCTGAGGGGCGCGCTGCGACGGAACTCCTGGCTACGGGAGGGATGCTGCTGCAAAAGCCGTTCACCCTGGATGAGCTTTGGCGGAAGCTGCAGGAATCTCTTCGTCGCAATAAGGAAAATCTTCACGCCGGCACGCGCGAAAATGCCTAGGCATGCAGAGTTACGCGTATGGTTTCGAGTGGAAGTACTAGCTTCAAGGGGTCATCGAGAAGCCGAAGCGCACCGAAACGCTCATACCACCTGGCCGCTCTTTCGTCTTTTGCATCGATAGCGAGGGCGATGCCGCCCACCTGTTGAGCTACGGCAAGCGCACGTTCGCCGGCTGAAAGCAGAAGATCGCCGCCGAGACCTCGTCCCTGCGCGGAAAGCGAGACGGCCAGGCGTCCAAGACGGAACACTGGCACTTCATACCGTCCCAGCTTCTTCGTGACCACCGCGGGCGTTTTTGCGAAAGCAATCGCGCCGGGGCTGATCGTGTAGTATCCAAGAATAGTGGCCGAAGCCTCGGGCGCCACGGCCACGAAAGTTTTTGCGCCACCGCTTTCGTGGTTTTGCCGGGCGTACCGCTGAACATACTCATTCTGAGCTGCTGCACCGCAGTCGAAACTACCGCGGTCGTGATGTCGCGACAGAGCCTCTTCGCGCCACGCCAGCGCCTTCTTCACGCGCGGCGCTTCCGTCTTTTCGCGGCGGCACGCAAAGCGGCTGTCGGTTCCCTCGGGTGTTCCAAAAGATCAAGGACTCTAACGCTGTCACGAGCCGTGAGGACGATGCGCTCATGCCGCGCCACGATCTCCATCGCGACAGGCAATGCGGTACGCATCACAAAGCTGGTCAGATCCAGACGCTCGTAGCGAGCGGCGGCAGCCAGAAGCCTCTTTTCTTCACGAGAGGCGCGCAATTCGATGCGATCGTCGCGGGTTGTGGACGGCATAGCCATGATAATGTCCCTCCCTCCATGATAATGTACGTACACTGTACGGGCGATAGCGGTCCTCCTGCGGCACTCCGCAGCCTGTGCGATACCTTGCTGCAAAATTGTTGATGTTCGCGTCAGTTGTCTTGCGTCACCCCATGTCGCAGGGCATATCACTAGCCGTTCAAACTAAGCTCGCCGGCAATATACATTCATACGAGTCGCTCGAATGTTTACTGCCTACTATGATGGGAGCGGTACGCCCGATCAGCACGCCGTGATAGTTGCAGGTTTTGTTTCAACCGTTGACAAGTGGGGCCGGTTTGAACGGGATTGGAAGCGCCTACACGCAGACTTTGGATTGCCTGATCCCCATAAGCATCCCTTTCACATGAAGGACTTCGCACATAGTAAGCGCGCATTCGAAAGCTGGGAGGGGGAAACCGAAAAACGCAGGCAGTTTATCGATCGACCGGTTAGCATCATTCGGATACGCGTAGAGGTCGGATTCACATTCGGGGTTGAAAAGGACGTCTACCGCGCCGTGAATGCCCTTTTCACGCTCAAAGAAAAGGCAGTTGCGCCCTATACGCTGTGCGCCTCCGGTTGCATGAATCGTGCAAATAGCTGGGCGAAGAAGAAAGGTGCGCCCATAAGTCACGCTTTCGCAGACGGCGCAATGGACAAGGGGCAGTTTCTACAGTTTACCGATCCGCCACACCCGGCCTTCGGAACGACGGCCCGACATCTCCGGTGCCAAGCTGCGGATTTTTCGGCGTACGAGGCGCTTAAATTCAGAAAAGATTTCGACGCCTACAATACCGGGCTGAAGCAAGTTCGTGGGTCCCTGGCTGCACTGTACCAGGCCGTTAAAGGCGAGCACCTGCTCGCGGATGAGGCGTCTCTGATCGATCTCTGCGAACGATTAGGCCTGCCCAGGAGGGACGGACAGCGTGTTCCCTAGCCTTTCTAAGGGAGGAGCCTTCAATTGTTGCGGTAAGCCGCAGCTTTGCCTTCCCACGGTCCGATGTAAACTACGGCGCGCGGTTTGGCGGCGCGCAACATATCCGCGCCTTTTTCCGTCACGGCGGTGCCTTTCAGGTCCA
>JBEKJJ010000375.1:0-6041 GCA_050011295.1 Bryobacteraceae bacterium | reverse complement strand
TCGCAATTAGTGGGCGTCAGCGCGACGCAGGTGAACGGAGTCTACATCTTCAGTGGTGACGCCAGTGGCTCCGCGCCTTATCAACTGGATCCGACCAGCCCCACCGGTGTCGACCAATTGGTGACTGCGCAGGCTACCGCGCTAACGGCGGATCCCACCGGAATAACATTCCAGACTTCCATGACCGCGCAGCAGTTGTTCGACGCACAGGACACGCAGGGCAATCCGACGCCTCAAAACGCTTTCGCCGCGCTCAATAATTTGCAATTAGCGCTACAGAGCGGCAACGTAACCAATATCACGGCGGCCATTTCAAACGTCCAAACGGCGAGCGACTATCTGAACCAGCAGCTTGGATTTTATGGCGCGGCGGAGAATCGCATAACATCGGCAATTAGTTTGGCTCAAAAATTTCAAGTTCAGACGCAGACACAACTAAGTAATCTGCAGGATACGGACATGACCTCCGTGGCTGTCCAAGTGACCCAGGAGACTACGGCCCTCAATGCTGCGATGGCGGCTGAAGCCAAGCGGCCGACTTCTACGTTGTTTGACTATTTGCCTGTTACGACGGGCTAAGGGTTACATCGCGTAGCCGAGCCGCCACCGTAAGGGAAACGTCGCCTGTTTCAAAAATACGGCCGGATGGCCTCGAGTTCATTCTCGAACTCCCGCACCACTCCGGCCAAATGCTCACCCAGACCCAGCGACTCCAGCGAGCCATCGGCGCCATCTTCCATTGAGCAGAACCTGACTGTGGTCGCCCCAACATAAGCGTTCGCGGCATGAATAATACGGCTCAACGTCACTCCGTCCAGGGAAGCTGCCGGATCCAGCTCCGGCCGCGTGTGATAACGCACCGCCGTCCGGATAGGCTGTGGCAAGTTCCAAATCCCGAGCGCCTCCGCGCAAAGTTCGGAATGCGTCGTGCCCAGAACCTGAAGTTCGTACTCCGCGTAGCCCTGCGGGTCCTTCTCGCACAGCAACGAGATCTGTTTGTACTCCGCGGGCAAGCCCATCGCAATGAGCAACAAGCCGAGATCGTGGAATAGGCCGCCTACAAAGGCTCCCACGCCGTCCCTAACCGGTAAATGCTGCGACATTAGATCCGCCAGAATCGCGACGCTTACTGAGTGGTGATTGAAATCAGCCGTCAACCAGCCGGGGGGCATTTTCAACGAACGCCACATCTGCGCAGCCGAAAGTCCCAGCACCGCGTTGCGCAGTTTGTTGACACCCAGCAGCGAAACCGCGTGCCGCACCGAACTCACCGTTCCACGCACGCTGTAGAGCGGAGAATTGACCAACTGCAGGATGTTCCCGGTCAGCGCGATATCTTTCTCGATCAGTTCCGCTACTTTTGCGAACGAGATATCTTCATGCGCCAAGCTGGCAATCACGCGATGCAGAACCGGCGACAGAGGCGGCAGCGCTTTCAGCGCAACAAACGCACGCTGCTTCACAGACAATGAACTAGCCGAGGCTGACACGCTTGTTAATCGGCTGCACCGGTCGAAAGCTGGTCCCCCCAAACGCGGGGACCAGATCTAAGACGGCCGATCCCTACCGATCCGCCAACTTCCTGCCGGCGTTCAAGCTGTCGAAATTCAGAATGGCATTGAACACTAGAAAATAGCTACCCTTCGTCTCCGCGCGCCAGAAAGGATTGTTGGAAAACAGCACGACGTGCCCTTCTCCATAAGGCGAATCGATCACCGCGCTATGTTGCGCCAATTCCCCGCCGTTATCCAGGAGCCCGGAAACCAGCAGCTCGCTGGCATTGGCATACCGCAGCACCACGCGAGGCCGCATCGCCGGCGGAATCACGTTCACCGGATTGCGGAGCTGCTCATCCGTCAACGGCAAAGCCTCCCAAGCTTCCGCGTGCGGCTCTTCGGGGATCTCCGCCGGCGACCGGCCCTGCGGGACATCCGGATCGTCAGCCGTTCCCCGCCCAGTTGCGCGCTCTTTTTCGTTCGCGCCGTTCGCCCCGCCACGCCCACCACCTCCGCCCACCATATTTGTCAGATTGAAAACCGGAGGATTCGAAGCGAAGATTGCCAGATTGTCCTTGTAGCCATAAACGATCGGGCTAGCCGCATCCACCATCTTCGAACGCAGCGCCGAACCAGTAACCTTCAGCCTCTGTGCCGAGGAGATGGAAACGCCCGGCGTCATGCCGAACGCCACGGCAAAATTCGCGCTGTCGTTCGCGGTGATCAACAGCCCACCCTTCCGCACAAACTCCTGCAAATGTTCCAGACCCGTCCAGCCCAGCCCCGGACGCATGTCATCCGTTTCATCGGTCTTGCCCAGATTCGGCGTAAGTGACGTGACTTTCCACGGCAGCGGATTTCCATACATCGGCATCCCGTTGATCACCGTCTGCGGATTGCGAACGCCGGGAGGAAAAACAATCACGTCGTATTTGGATCGCAGATCGCCAATGGTGGCCGCCGTCTGCGTGCTGATGTAGTCGAACGGAATCTTGAGCCGGTCAAATTCAACGCGCCACCAACCTTCCGGCTGGGTACTGTACCAGGTGTGCATGATGGCGATGCGCGCAGCCCTCGCCGGATGCGTCTTCACGTTGGGCGCCGAACCAACGGCATAAGCCTGCACGCCTAACTCCGCCCCGGCTTTGCTAAGTTCCGCGGCCGATACACTGCGCACGATGAACGACCCGCGGTTGAACTTATGCCCTCCAGCTTCAAACGGCTCCTCTGCCGCCTCGAAAGATGCACTTGGAAAACGGTACCGCAGCGTGATCAACGCGCTGTCAGCGTTGTGGTTGATCAGAAACACGTCGCCTGATCCCTCCACGCCGCCCGGCGCATCCACTTCTCCCGGCACGCGAGCCATCGCAGCATCCAGCACCTTGATGTCCGTCACGCGCGCTACCTGCACATTGCCGAGCTCGCCGAAAGTCCAGCCAGTATCGTCGTAAATAGCCTTCTGCGGATCGTTGGGCGCCCAATATTGATAATCCAGCAGCGTGTCGGCAATGCGGCTATAGGGCTGATCCATGCGCAATACATAACTACCCGCCGGAAATGTCCGCGGCTCGGGCTTGGGCTTCTCCTTCGGCTTGTGGTCGCCACTTTCAGCCGCATTTTCACCCTCAGCCGCGCTATCACCACCGCCTCCACCCCGCCCTCCCTTTGCCGGAGCCTTCTTCGCTGCCGGCATCAGCACGGTGAACGCCGCGCTGGCACGCGAAATCTCGCAGCCTTGATCCTGCAGCATCCTTAATAGATCCGCTTGCGCGCCCAACCTTGGATCGTCAGCCGGAAAAACATAAGCCGCCGGCCCCGCAGTGCGCGGCTTCTCGATGGAACGCTTAGCTTTCAAATAAAAATTGCGTAGGAACAGCTTGTTGTTGGTAGCGAAGTAAGCGAGACCAGTCAGTACACCGGTCTCCTCGTAGTTATTGTTATTCCGCTGCGACCATTTCGCTTTCGGCAGCGGCGGATTCTGCCGATACCATGTCCGCGAGTATTCATTCGGGTGCAGAGTGCGCTCCTCGGTATCCGCGCCGCCGTTTCCGAACGTTTCATACAGCCGGCTGATCCCGTTATGCATCGCGGCGATGAACATCAGATAACTGGGCGACCATGTGTCGAAAGTCCCGTGCGTAAACACCCCCGGCATGCCGAACTTCGTCATTTCCGAAACGTTGTTCCAGCCCATCATTTGCCATTCGTCCGCCAAAATCGGATCGATCCAAGCGTTGTACGGCCCATCGCCCACCGTGTTGTCGTAAAGATACGGAACGGATTCGTGCAGATCGTGCAGCACCTGCGCCTTCCAGCCGGTGAAGGTGTGCAAGACATTGCGCGTGAGCTGCAACGTCAGCCCCATCGCATCGCGATTATTGTCGTGCGCGACGTAGTGGCCCCAATAAACCAGCGGCGGCCACTCCTTGCCGGGATTCGCCAGGTGCCAGCGATAAATGTCCACCATGCGGTCGCGCCCGTCTACTTCCACAATGGGAGTGATCAAAGTAATTACGTTTTCGCGGATCGCGCGGATATACGAGCTTTCGTCCACGGCCAACCTGTACGCCAGCTCCATCAGCGCGGTCGGTGCCCCGGTCTCCGGCGAATGGATCGTCCCCGTGATGTAGTAAACGGGCGTCGAGGCAGCGATCAGTTTTTCCGCCTCGGCATCGTCCAGATTGATAGTCCGCGGATCAGCCAGCTTCGCCAATCGTGCGCGATTCTCATCGAGCGAAGCAATCAACCGCTCGGACGCCACCGCCACGGCGATCATCTCGCGTCCTTCCTCAGTCTTGCCGATGCTGAACACCTTTACCCGCGGACTGGCTTTCTCCAGCATCCGCATGTAACGATAGACTTCCGACGAATAAGGCAGAATCCCAGGCGCGCCCGCGATGTCACCCAGCACGGCTTTGGGCGTCGGCACTGTCTTCGACGCCGGCAAATAATCGGTAAGCGGCGAATTGAAAAACGGCTCCGTGGTATATTCGCGGATCTTTTTGGTGTACTCGTCGTCCACCGGCTGGTTAGCCTCATGCCCGGGCTTCAACAAAATGTTAGCGCTAGGCTGACAAAAAAGAGGCAGCGTCACGAAGGCCGCAACAACACTCCAAAAGAATCGCATGCAGGAAATTGTATCGCGCACCGTGGGGCAGGCGCTTTCGCCTGCCAATCCTAACGCTCCTGCCGGATCAACCCCAGCACACTCACCGTAGCCGCCAGAGGCAAAAACGAAACAAATAAAAACGCCGGCATGTACGAGAATCTGTCCACAATATATCCAACAGCCAACGTAACCGCCGTTCCCGCCATGCCCGCGCCAAATCCGCTGAACCCCGTGACTGTCCCCACTACGCGTTGATCAAACAAATCGGAAGGAAACGTCAGCCCCATCGTGGACCACGCCGCATACCCCCACAGCGCAATACAAATCAGAAATATGGCCCAAATCGGACTGTGCACCAACACCGCTGGAATCCCCGCCAGCATCGGAACGCAAGTCACCACGCAAATCCATTTTCGAGCTCGAATCACAGGCATGCCTCGCCGGATGAGCAAACCCGACACCCATCCTCCAGTGAAATTCCCAATATCCGCCGCAACAAACGGGATCCACGCGAAAGCCGCGATCTGTTTCAAACTGAATCCGCGCGCATCGCTCAAATACTGCGGCAGCCAGAACACGTAGAACCACCACATCGGATCCGTCAGCGAGCGTCCCAGCAGAATCCCCCACGCGTTCGGATTCTTCCACAATTTCCGCAGCACCACCAGGAACGGTTCCTTGGGCAACGTCCTATCCACGCCATCGTCGATGATCGTAGCTTCCTCGGCGGATAATCCGGGATGCTTCTCGCGTGGATGATAATTCATCCACCAGAAAACCAGCCAAACCAGACCTAGAATCCCCGATACAGTAAAAGCATGCCTCCATCCCAGCGCCAGCGATATTAACGGAATCGTGAGAGCGGCCACGGCTGCACCCACGCTGGACCCACTGTCAAAAATCGCCACCGCGATGCCGCGTTCGCGGGCAGGAAACCATTCTGCGACAACTTTGCTCGCACCCGGCCAGTTAAAGCCTTCCCCAATGCCGAGCAAAAACCGGCAGAAAGCGAAAGAGGAAACTGAGTTCGCAAAACCCGTGAGAATGCTGGCCGCGGACCACCAGATCACCGCCAGACTCAGCCCCCAGCGCGCGCCAATCAGATCCAGAAGCAGCCCGCCAATCAGCCAGGTCCAGGCGTACGCCAATTGAAAAGAACCGAAGATCCTCGAAAGATCTTCGTGGCTGAAATGCAGCTCACTCGAAATAACCGGAGCTAGAAGCGAAAGCGTCTGGCGATTGATGTAGTTGATCGCCGTCGAGAAGAACAGAATCCAGACAATCCGCCAACGAATGCCGTGGCCCGCTCGCATTCGCTAGGCTTTCGCCGGATGATCCATAATCTCTTCCGTCTTCGGATTCCAGTACAGCTTCTTCCCTTCCCGCTGAGCTTGCGCGGCCATGATCACGCCCACCGCCGAAGCCAATCCATCATG
>JBEKJJ010000374.1:0-6062 GCA_050011295.1 Bryobacteraceae bacterium | reverse complement strand
GATCTTTGGCCGTGAGCTCCCGAATCAATTCCTGGAGCCACGCGGGCGTGGCCGATCGCGTGAGCAGTTCCAGATCCACGGGCTGGTGCAGGATCAGATCGAAGATCCCGTCCACCGTTGGTGCCTCAAAGGGCCGCGTTCCTGAGACCAGCTCGTACAAAAGTACGCCGAACGCATACACGTCCACCAGGTGCGTTGGTTTCAGGCCGCGAATTTGTTCGGGCGCCATGTAATAAGGAGTGCCCACCGTGAAACCAGCGCCGGTGAGAGAGAGATCGTCCGTTTTTGCAATGCCGAAATCCACCAACTTGACGCGGCCGGTGACATCCACGCGAATGTTGTCGGGTTTCACATCGCGATGGATGATGCCTTTCGAGTGAACGTAGACCAGCGCGCTCGCAATCTGCCGGGCCACGGCGAGCTTGGCGCTCAGATCGCCAGTGCGCCCTTCCCGAATCTGGTGGCGCAGGCTTTCGCCCTCCAGGTATTCCATGACCAAGAAGGGGCGTGCCTCCACCTCGCCGTAGTCGTAAAAAGCGATGACGTTTTCGTGCGTGAGGCTGCCGGTGAGGCGAGCTTCGGCGAGAAAGCGAGCCTTGGTCTCGTGGTCGGCCAGGCCGGATTCAGAGAGGATTTTGAAGGCTACGGTGCGGCCCAGATGGCGATCGCGCGCCCGGTATACCTGGGATGCCGTCCCGCCGAGACATTCCAGCAGATCGTACTTTCCGACGCGGTGGGGTAGTGGCACGGTCGCCTTTATTATTCAAGAGTATAGCCTTATTAAATGCGGGCGGTCTTATGGATTCGAAACATTTGCCGATAGATAGGGGCGAGATGCGCCGTCAGGACAGAATTGAGGTAGCAGTCCCAGTGGATGTGATGTGGACGGACCGGCAGGGGCATGAGCGGTTCGCCACCGCGCTTTCCATCGATATCTGCGAGTCGGGCATCCGCCTCAAGGTGCCGGAAGCGCTGCCGGAGCGGTCGTTTGTGAGGCTGCGCGCGAACCGGATCTCGTTGGCGGGCTCGGCATCCGTGCGGACGTGTATCAAGAAGGGCACGAAGTTTCTGGTAGGGCTGGAGTTCAGCGGAGGCATGACGTGGAAGCGGCCGGCTGAGCCGAAAGCACCCGAGGTTCCGGTGGAGACTCCGCACGTTGAGCCTGTTATCCGATAGAAACTTCCGAAATTGGGTACTTGACAAACCGCTCACTGAAAACAAAGAGAGAGCCTAATCCATACCGCAGTTCGGGAGATTGTGCGCGGCCAGTTCAAGGGACAGCTACCCCTTCAGGGCGGGTTGCGGTATAAAACGTAATGGACGTAACAGATTTGGATGAAAATGTTTGGACGTAGGGATGCATTGTTGCATGACTGCAACGATTGAGATAAGCTTGGCATCTAACCACCTAGAGTTTCTGGACAATGGCAAGCCCGATAAATCATCTCGACTACTTGATTGAAGTAGCCCGCAAGTATCGTGACGAGCACGGCTTTCCTGAGGAGGAACGATGCCGTCAAGTTCGTAGCTTTGCCTATGGCAACACCCGAATAGAGAATGAGCAAATCACCAAAAGTGACATTGACAAGGCGGTAGATTCCTTGCGCTCTGAGCGTGGCACCAACAAGTCCACCACAGTTTGTTCCTAGGGGTATCATCTTTCGGGATGCAGACGAGAAGCTCCGTCTGGAAACCAGAAATGGTGTAATCCAGGCGGAGTTCGTATTTCACACGGTCTCTTCATGGCAGCCCGGAAAGCTTATCGAGCCACCAATACTGCTAGAGCTTCAGCGGCTGGCTACCAACCAGATTTATCGCTGTGCTGGCTACTTTAGAGACGGTGAAGTCACATTGGGAGTAGACCATCAGCCTCCTGATCACAAGGAGGTGCCACGACTTGTTGATGAGATGTGTTTCTACGTAAACGAGCAGTGGATGCAAAGACGTGCTCTACATCTTGCAGCCTACGTGATGTGGCGATTGAACTGGATACATCCATTCTTTGGTGGCAATGGCAGAACAGCACGAGCCTTTTCTCATTTGATTCTGTGTTTGCGGCTTGGCTTCACACCGCCAGCGACTGAAAAGAACATACCCGAACTAATCGATGAAGACCCGGATCCCTACTATCACGCTCTGAGAGCAGCCGACGCAGCACTGCTCAATACCCAACAGATAGATGTGACAGAGATGGAAGCGCTGCTGTCCTCACTATTGGCTAAGCAGTTAGTGGCTATCCACGTACTCGCTACAGGCCAGCCAGCCCCGTTTTGATCTCGGCCCGGCGAGCTTTGAAAAGAAACTTCCTATCCGATCGATAGAAATTCCCTATAATGACGTATTCGCTGGTGTTGGATCATAAAGACTATGCCTTATCGATTCTGGTTGGCGCTTGTAGTGCCTGCCCTTGCCGTGGCCCAAGCTCTGCCCCCGTCTACCGAGACTCGCCTTACTAATCTGGAGGCTGCAGTCAAATCCGCGCAGAGTGCCGGCGACAATGCGTGGATGCTGGTCAGCGCGGCGCTGGTTCTGATGATGACTGGTCCCGGCTTGGCATTGTTCTATGGGGGCTTAGTCCGGCGTAAAAATGTTCTCAGCACCATGATGCACAGCTTCGCCCTGATGGCGGTAGTCAGCATCGTGTGGGCCATCGTCGGCTACAGCCTGGCTTTTGGCGAAGGGAACGCTTTCATCGGTGACCTCCGATATTTGTTTCTGAACGGCGTGGGCGCCGCGCCCAATGCCGATTACGCGGCTACCATTCCTCAGCAGACTTTCATGATCTACCAGCTCATGTTCGCCGTCATCACGCCCGCGCTTATCTCGGGCGCGTTCGCCGAGCGGATGAAGTTCAGCGCCATGCTGCTGTTCACCGTGCTGTGGCTGCTGATTGTTTATTTCCCGCTGGCGCACATGGTGTGGGGCAAAGGTGGACTGTTGAACGCGTTCTCGGGTGGAAAAATCCCGTGCTTCGATTTCGCGGGTGGAACTGTGGTGCATATCAGCTCCGGAGTCTCGGCGCTGGTGTGCGCGCTGTATCTTGGAAAGCGGCGCGGCTACATGACGGAGCCGATGAAACCGCACAGCCTGGTGATCAGCGTGATCGGCGCTTGCCTGCTGTGGGTGGGCTGGTTCGGATTCAACGCCGGTAGTGCGCTGGCGGCATCGGCGCTGGCTACCAGCGCGTTCGTGGCTACGCATTTCGCCACGGCCGCGGCGGCCCTGGGCTGGATGTTCGCAGAATGGATCAAGAACGGCAAGCCCAGCATGTTGGGCGCAATCTCGGGTGCGGTGGCGGGATTGGTAGCTGTGACGCCCGCGTCCGGATTCGTGAAACCGTTTCCGGCGATGCTGATCGGATTGGTGGCCGGGGTGGTGTGCTTCCTGATGGTCACGGCAGTGAAAAGCAAATTCGGATATGACGACACCTTGGACGCGTTCGGAGTGCATGGCGCGGGCGGGACCCTCGGCGCGCTGCTGACCGGCGTGTTTGCCACCAACGCGGTCAACGATGGATTGAAGGATTCAGCCGGCAAGCTGCTGCCATTGGGAATGGTGGATGGCAACGGAGGGCAGGTGCTGAATCAGGCCGTGGGCGTCGCGATCTCCTGGGTGCTGGCCATCGTAGGAACGCTCATTATTCTCAAGATTTGCGATTTGTTGTTGGGCGTCCGCGTCTCGGCCGAGCAGGAGCTCGAAGGGCTGGACGTGAGCATGCACGGCGAAGAAGGATATAATCTCGAATCGTAGCCGGGAAACCACGCCGGGATCACACACCAGCCATGAAAAAAATTGAAGCAATCATCCAGCCGCATAAACTGGAGGACGTCAAGGAAGCGCTGAAGGCCATCGGCATCGACGGGATGACCATCACCGAAGTCCGTGGGCACGGGCGCCAAAAGGGCCACAAGGAGGTCTATCGAGGGATGGAATACCAGGTGGACCTATTGCCGAAGGTGAAGGTGGAGATGGTGGTGCCGGCGGCCCGCGCGGATGAAGTGATCCAGACCGTGGTGGCCAGCGCGCGCACCGGAAAGATCGGCGACGGAAAGGTTTTCGTCTACGATGTGGCCGACGCTATTCGGATCCGCAATGATGATCGGGGGGAGGGGGCGCTGTAACTCCTAAGACCGTTTCTGGTTTCTCGTTTCTGGTTTCTGGTTACGGACAGCCGCTAACCAGAAACTAGAAACCAGAAACTAGAAACTTTTGTCGCCGGCTGGTGTTAGGATTCGCTGTATGGGAAAACTCTGGCTTCTTCCGGTGGTCTTCACTTTTGGTCATGCCTTTGCTCAGCCGCAGATTGGAGGCGGCACTTGTAGCACGGCTTCTTTGAGCGGAAACTATGCCATAACGCTCACTGGCAGGCAGGCTTCTTCTACTGCCTTCACGAGTGTTTACCAGGCTAACGGCGTAGCCACCTACGATGGCCAGGGAAATGTCACCTTTGCACTGACCGCCAATTCCAATGTCAGCGCGGTGCAGGCGGTCAAGCAAACCGGCAAAGTCAGCATTTCGTCGAACTGTTCGGGGACTCTGACCTTTCCGAATGAGACCTTCAATCTGGCAGTTTACAACCAGGGCAAAGGATTCCTCTTCTCGGGAACAGACATGATATCCTCGTTCTCCGGCACTGGCAGCGTCCAGCCCGCAACCTGCGTCACCGCCCTGTTGTCGGGGGTATACGCGATGAATGCCAATGGGTTCAATCTCAGTGGCACAGCGATATCCAGCGTGGCAGATATCACCGGGCTTCTCCAGTTCGACGGCAAAGGCAGTATCGTTGCGAATTGGTCGATGACGTCCGGCACAACCGTGACCCAAGTTGCCGCCACTGGAACATACGCCGTCAATACGCCCACCAGTTGCCTGGGCACAGCGACTCTGGCCGATACCAACGGGAAAGCATACACGTTCGATTTCAGCCTGAACGATCCGACGGGGGCGAATTTCCTACTGCTTGCTTCCGGTCCGGAGTTGACTTTCTCGGGCACCGGGCATTCTTCCTTTCAGAACCCCAGCCAGTCGGTGGGCAATGGAGCGAGCTTCAAGGCCGGCGAGACTGCGCCGGGATCAATTTTCTCGATTTTCGGAACAGACCTGGGAGCCGCTCCGGGAGTGAATGCGTCGGTTCTGCCGTTGCCCGGAACCATTGGCGCTACTCAGGTGACTGTGAATGGCGAGACCGCTCCGCTATTCTATGCGGGACCGGGACAAGTCAACGCGCAGATGCCTGTGGATATTGCGCCCGGTCTAGCTACCCTGGTGGTGAGCAACGGGACCGTCAACAGCAATGCCGCGGCAGTGACGGTTCCCGAGGCAGCGCCCGGAATTTTCACTTACGGGACGAACAATCACGCCGTTGTCATCAACCCGAGCGGCGCCACCAACGCGGACAGCCTACCGGCGCATGTAGGTGACACTGTTGTGGCGTATTTTACGGGCGGTGGTCCGGTAAATCCATCTGGAACGTGGGCCACCGGGGATCCCTCTCCGGATGGAAAATCGCCAGTGACTTCCACCAACTCGATCACGGTGAACGGCAAGGCAGCTCAAGTGATGTATGTGGGTCTGTCAGGAGGCTCGGTGGGGCTGTATCAGGCGAATTTCGTGATTCCGCAGGTGGTGGCGGGCGATCATCCGCTGGTGATTACCGTTAATGGAGTGAAGTCGAACTCGGCGGCGATTAGCATAGCGGAGTAGCGCGGTTGGCGGCTGCGCCAATCGTGACCATAATTGTCTGGCTCCCATCTTTCCTTAACAGCGTACAATCAAGATCGTATGGCTGAGGAACCGCAAGCTTGCAATATTTCAACCGATAAAACCACCGAAGACCGCGTCTTCGGCTTCAGCACCCGCGCGCTGCACGCGGGGCAGCGTCCGGATTCTGAAACCGGCGCCCGCGCCGTGCCCATCTACCAGACCACGTCGTACGTTTTTGAGGACACGCAGCACGCCGCCAATCTTTTCAACCTGCAGCGATTCGGGAACATTTATACGCGCATCATGAACCCGACTACCGCGGTGTTCGAGGAGCGCATGGCGTCGCTCGAGCGCGGCGT
>JBEKJJ010000373.1:0-6113 GCA_050011295.1 Bryobacteraceae bacterium | reverse complement strand
CGCCCGCGCGGCGCAGTTCATTGTTCTGCAAATCCAGCTCGAATGCTCCGAACCGAAGAATCACCGCGGCTGCGCCGGCTGCCTGCACGGTTTCAGTATACGGCGGCCTCATCCAGCGACCGCCTCTAGGCACCCGTCGGAAGACGTCGCGCTGTTAATAGCGCCCGGTAAGCCCGTGTGCGATCTCGACTTCCCCACCAACAAAAAATTAATACCGTCTGCCTTGCCGAGTAAGAAGCAATCGTGGAAAGTCAGTGCATGACCAACCGACGTGAGCTTCTTCTAGCAGCCGGTGCAGCCGGCATATTCCCGGGCGGCGGCGCAGCCGCTGAAACCAAAACCAACCCCCTGGATTCCGAAAAGTTCCGCCAGGCCGTGGAAGCCGGCGATCTTCCAAACGTGACTTTAATGTTGGACCGCGACCCGGCCCTCCGCTACTCCAGGGATTCCGCCGGCGTTTCCGTCTACACCCTGGCCTGCCTCAAAGGCCAGCCGAAGATTGCCGAAGAGATCGCCGGACGCGGCCTCATAAAGGATATCTTCGAGGCGGCCGCGAGCGGCGACAACAAGCGCGCCAACGAGATCGCAAAGGATGACCCCGGCCTGGCCCATCACCGCCTACCAGATGGCCGCACGCCGCTGCATATCGCCGCGGAAGCCGGAAAGCCCGCCATGGTGACTTTCTTCGCCATGAAGGGCGCAGATTTAAGCGCCGGCCCTGAGAGCCCACTTTTAGCCGCCGTGGATTATCCCGATCCCGCCGTGGCCACCGAAATGTCGACCTTCCTATTAATGAACGCCTCCGATCCGAACGCGCGGCGTCGCGATGGCAAAACCGCTCTCGAACTCGCTTCGGCACGCGGCTACGCTGACTTGGTGCGCATGCTGATTCATCGCGGAGCCGACGCATCCCTCCTCGCGAACGCCCCATCGGTGGAGCGCGTATACTACGGCCGCCGTTACACACAGGATCTGCACGGCAATCCAATGACCCGCGAGGACAACTATGGAATCCCGCAAGATTGGATCAATCAATTCGTGACGGTGGCGCATTTTGATTTCGAAAAAGTGAAGCACCTTCAAAAACTGTGCCCCACGCTCATCATGACTCGCGCCACCTGGGATGAACTGGCCATTGAGGCCGCGTCCCATATGGGCCTGACGCCGATGGCCCAATTCCTGGCCGACCTGGGCGCCCCAGTCTCCACCTGTACCGCGACATTGCTGGGCGAGCAATCCCTAGTGAAGCGCTTGATCAACGACGATCCCGCATGCATCCGCGAATGCGGCGCTCATGACATCGCTCTGCTGGCATATACAGCGCTAGGCAACCAGCATTTGGAAATCGCAGATCTTCTACTACGCGCAGGCGCCGACGTTCACCAGAGGTCCTTAGGACAAACCTCGCTCCACATCGCTGCCAGCAAAGGTTACGTCGAACTCGCCCAACTCCTCCTGGATCACGGCGCGGACATCAACGCCCGGGCCAACATCCGCGGCGCATCCCTGACACCACTAGCACTAGCCGAACAATCCAAACAAGAAAAAATGTCCGCGCTCCTCAAACAGCGCGGCGGTTACCATTCCGAACCGTGAGTGGCGCAGGCGCTTTCGCCTGCGAACCGCGAACGCTTCCGACTTCTGTGACCAACGTTGTTCCCTAATGCTACCCAGCTTTCTCGCTGTGGCACTCGCCTTCCCGCCTGTGTTGTTATAAGAAGGTTCCAGTGTTCCGATTCCCGACTGGCCCTCTTCTGCTGCTCATCCTCGCGACCTCTCCAGTCGCGCTGGAAGCACGCGGCTCGGCGCAACAGGAACGCATCCCTCGCCAAACTGCGGCCACCACGGCCGCCGTCCAAGGCATCGCGCGTACCGAGGCCGGCTTGGGTTTGGGCGGCGTCACCGTCATCCTGCAGGATCTTTCCAGCGGCAAAAGTTTTCCGACCACAACTACCGGCGACGGTGTGTTTCGTTTTCTGAATCTCAAACCCGGCCGCTACCAGGTGAAAGCTGCGCGCGAAGGATTTCAGCCTTTTGCACAAGGCGACATTGAGCTCAAGCCCGGCGATGTTTTCGCAATCGAATTCAAATTGAAAGCCATCCCCACTGGCGCTGAAGGGGTGCGCGAAGTGCCCCGCGAACCCGCACTCGGACCCGCACCCGCCGCGCCTCCTCCGGAAGTCGCGCCCAGCTCTCCCTATCGAACATTGCCTCAGGAGCCTCCACCTTCCACCACCGGCGAACCGCGGCCCCTGGAGCCGTTGCCCAGCGCTGACAAAGTATTCAACGTGATGCCGAATCGTTGGGCCTACGATTTCCCCGACTATCGCCGCTACGACCAGAAGGGCGAATATCCCTATGTCCAAGGCCACTGGTACGATCCGTTCAATAAGAACAAACTCAAGGGCGATTACCCCATCATCGGAAATGAAACTTTCCTGAACCTTTCTTTCATCAGCGACACGTTCGTAGACGGGCGCCGGATTCCAGTCCCGAGCGGACTCGGTTCTGCAAACGCCGGCAGCGAGCAATTCTTCGGTAAATTCGGCCAGTTCTTTCTGAGCCAGAACCTGACATTTTCTTTTGATCTGTTTCACGGCGACACTTCGTTCAAGCCGGTGGATTGGCAAATCAAAATCACGCCCGAGCTAAACATCAATTACCTCGCCGTACAGGAAAACGGCATCGTCAATGTCGACGTGCGTGATGGAACCACACGGCTGGATACGCATGTCGGACTCCAGGAAGCTTTCGTCGAGGTCAAGCTCGCCGACCTCAGCAGCAATTACGATTTCATTTCGGTTCGCGCGGGAATCCAGTCGTTCAACAGCGATTTTCGCGGCTTCGTTTTTTCCGATCAGGAGCCCGGCTTGCGCATCTTCGGCAACCTCGATAACAATCGCTATCAATACAACCTGGCTTACTTCGCGATGCTCGAAAAGGATACTAATAGCGGCCTGAACACCTTTGACTATCGCAAGCAGCAGGTGATGATTGCGAACGTGTATCGGCAGGACTTCCTCAAGAAAGGCTACACCGTCGAAGTAAATTTCCATTACGACAAGGACGATCCGTCGTTCAAGTTCGACAACAATGATTTTCTGGCGCGGCCGGCCGCCATTGGCCTGGTGAAACCGCACGCAATTCGCGCCTATTATTACGGCTTCAACGGCGATGGCCACCTGGGCCCCATCAACATCACGCATTCTTTCTATCAGGTGCTTGGCCACGACACTTTCAATTCGCTCGCCGGACGCCCGGTCTCCATCAACGCGCAGATGGCTGCGGTGGAGTTGTCACTGGACAAAAACTGGCTGCGCTACCGCACGTCGTTCTTCTACGCATCCGGCGACAAAGATCCTCGGGACGGCACCGCGCGCGGCTTCGACACTATCTTCGACAATCCCAACTTCGCCGGCGGCTTCTTCAGTTTCTGGGATCGCGAAGGCTTGCGCCTCACCGGCACCGGCGTGGCGCTCGAAAATGGAGGGAGTCTGGTGCCCGATCTCAAATCCAGCAAGTTGGAAGGGCAGGCCAACTTCGTCAATCCTGGCCTGTTCTTATACAATGCGGGGGTGGATGCCGACCTGACGCCGAAACTGAAGGCGTTTGCGAATTTGAACTTGATTCGATTCGCGCATACCGAACCGTTGGAGCTGCTGCTGTTCCAAAGCCCGATTCACGCGGGCGTCGGCGCGGATTCAGGGCTTGGACTCACCTACCGTCCGCCGTTGTCGGAGAATATCGTGCTCACGGGCGGCGTCAACGTGTTTGATCCGTTCCAAGGATTCCGCGAAATTTCCACCAATCGAACTTTGCTCGCCGTATTCGCAAATGTACGTTTCCGCTTCTAAGACACTCGCGATCACCGGCGCTTGCGGCGTCTCGGTTGCTTTTCTGTGCACGTTTTTGGTGGCACAGCAATCGGATCGCTCACGCTTGCTGCAGCCGCAGGAAGAGGCCGACCGCAAAAGCACCGGCTGCGTCGCCTGTCATGGCCAAACCGATTCTCCATCCATGCATCCCACCGGGACCCTTCGCTTGGGCTGCACCGATTGCCACGGCGGCGATCCCGCTATTCAACCGCCCGCCGGAACCAAATCGGGCGACGCACCCTACGATCAGGCGAAAAAGCAGGCCCACCCGAAGCCGCGCAATCCCGACATGTGGAAGAGCTCCGCCAATCCAGTCCGCGCCAACGCCAATTGGTTGAAGGAAAGCAAGGAGTACATTAAATTCGTCAATCCCGGCGATCTGCGAGTGGCGGAGGAAACCTGCGGGACTTCAGGCTGCCACGCGCGCGAAGTGCGTGCGGTACAAACCAGCATGATGACTCACGGGGCCATGTTATGGCAGGCCGCGCTCTATAACAACGGCGCGTTCGTTTATAAAGACGCCCGCTTCGGAGAGAGCTACTCGGTGGATGGGCTGCCGCAACGCATCAACACGTTTCCTCCGCCCTCCCAGGAACAGACCCGCGTCAACGGAATACTTCCGCATCTCGAACCGTTGGCCCGCTGGGAAGTCTCCGAGCCCGGCAACGTACTGCGCGTTTTCGAGCGCGGCGGCGGTGAGCGATCGGAAATCGGCAATCCGAATCCGGAAGAAGATCCCGGCCGCCCCGACGTCAAGCTGAGCGATCGCGGATTCGGAACCGAGCTGCGCACCGACCCCGTCTTCCTGGGCTTGCAGAAAACGCGCCTGCTCGATCCCCTTCTTTCCCTCCCCGGCACCAACGACCATCCGGGCGATTATCGGCAAAGCGGTTGCACCGCATGCCACGTCATCTACGCGAACGATCGCTCGCCGATTCACTCCGGCCCTTATGGGCAGTTCGGCAATCAGGCTCACAGCTTTCAGATGGACCCCACCATCCCGCGCAATGAACGCGGCCATCCCATCAAGCACGAGTTCACGCGCTCCATTCCCACCAGCCAGTGCATCGTCTGCCACATCCATCCGGGTACGAACATGGTGGCGTCTTATCTCGGCTACATCTGGTGGGACAACGAGACCGACGGCGAGCACATGTATCCGGCCAAGCAACACAATCCGAGCGACGCGGAACGCTATCAAACTTGGATCGCAAATCCGGAAGGCGCAGCCGCCCGCGGTAATTGGAAGGATCTGGATTTCCTCGAAAAGATCGGCACTCCCGAATTCAACCAGCAGCTCAAGCACACGCAATTTGCGGATTTCCACGGCCACGGTTGGGTTTTTCGCGCCGTCTACAAGCGCGATCGCAAAGGCGATTTGTTGGACGCGAAAGACAACGTCGTGCCTTCCGACGACAAGGACAAATTCGAGAAAGCGGTTCATCTGCGCGACATTCATCTCGAAAAAGGGATGCACTGCGAGGACTGCCATTTCGCGCAGGACAATCACGGCAACGGAAATCTCTATGGAGAGACACGCAACGCCGTCGAGGTGGATTGCATAGATTGCCACGGAACTATTTCGAAAAAGGCGAGCTTGAAAACTTCAGCAGCCGCCGCGCCTCCCGGCGGTACCGATCTCGTGCTGCTCCGCACTCCCTGGCGGCAGCGCCGCTTCTATTGGCAGGACGGCAAGCTCTACCAGCGTTCGATGGTGGAGCAGAATCACGAACCGTGGGAGGTAGTGCAGGTGCTGGATACCATCACGCCCGGCAATCCGCACTACAGCGAGAAATCGCGCCTCGCAAAAACCATCCAGAAAGATGGCGCCACCTGGGGCGATGCCGCGGCCGGCGAATCATCCCTGGCCCACGCCAACAACAGCATGACCTGTTACGCCTGCCACTCCTCCTGGACCACCAGTTGCTTCGGATGTCATCTTCCCATGATCGCCAACAAGAAGATGCCGATGCTGCATAACGAAGGCCTCACCACGCGCAATTATACGTCCTACAATTTCGAAGTGCTGCGCGACGACATCTACATGCTGGGCATCGATGGCACGGTGACCAAGCATCGCGTCGCTCCTACGCGTTCCACTTGCGCGGTAGTGGTCAGCTCGCAAAACGCCAATCGCGACTGGCTGTATTACATGCAACAAACCATTTCGGCGGAGGGCTACAGCGGCTTCGCATTCAGCCCGTACTATCCGCACACAGTGCGATCCACCGAAACCAA
>JBEKJJ010000372.1:0-6206 GCA_050011295.1 Bryobacteraceae bacterium | reverse complement strand
TCAGGCATCCCACTCAAACAAGTCCTGGCGGAGGCCAATCTGGCTTATCTCAAGAACATTCGATGAAGAAGACTCGATGACGAAATACTATCTCACGACACCCATCTATTACGTCAACGCGGCGCCGCACATCGGCACCGCTTACTCCACGTTCGTTGCCGACCTGGTGAAGCGCTTCAAGAAAATGGAAGGCTACGATCCGGTGGTGCTAACCACTGGGTCCGACGAGCATAGCCGCAATGTGGAGAAGGCCGCCAAGGCTGCCAATCTCAGCCCTGACGAATACTGCACACGAATGGTCACGGAATTCACCGGCCTCTGGAAAAAGCTGGGCATCGACTACGACCATTTCATCCGCACGTCCGATCCCAAGCATCACGAAACCGTTCGCTGGCTCTTTGAGCGCTGCAAAAGCAACGGCTACATTTACAAAGGTGGTTACACCGGCCAATACTGCGTTAATGACGAGCTGTACATCAACGACGCCAAGCCCGGCGATCCGTGTCCGGAATGCGGACGCCCGACAGAAACGGTTACCGAAGAGAATTATTTTTTCAAGCTATCGGCATTCCAGCGGCGGCTACTGGATTTGTATCAAAACGATCCCGAGTTCGTAAAACCGGATCACCGGCGCAACGAGATCATCGCATTCGTCGAGCAAGGTCTCAACGACCTTTCCATCACTCGCACCAATATCCAATGGGGCATCCCAGCGCCTGTCGGAGGCCATCACGTTTTCTACGTCTGGTTCGATGCGCTGATTTCCTATATGAGCGCGGTGAAAGATGGCAACTTGTGGCCAGCCGACCTGCACCTGATCGGCAAAGACATTCTGCGCTTCCACGCCGTCTACTGGCCGGCGTTTCTGATGGCGGCCGATCTGCCGCTTCCGAAAAAAGTATTCGCGCATGGCTGGATTCTCTTCGAAGAGAACAAAATGAGCAAGTCGCGCGGCAATGTAGTGCGTCCCGGACCCATTGTGGATGTCACAGGCGTAGATGCGCTCCGCTATTTCCTGTTGCGTGAAATCACCTTCGGGCAGGATGGCAGCTTCAGCTATGACGCATTGATCCAACGCTACAACTCGGATCTCGCCAATGGTCTCGGCAACCTGGCCAGCCGAACGCTCAGCATGATCCAGCAGTATCGCGGGGGCGTGATTCCACAATCCGACGGTTTGGGCGAAATCGCGGAAGCGTCGCGCGGAACCACCGAAATCGTCCTGGACGCCTTCAACCAGTTCAACTTCTCAAAGGGCCTGGAAATCGTCTGGGCGTTCATTACTGTGATTGATAAGTTCATCGTGGAGCGTGCGCCTTGGAAGCTCGCGAAGGACCAGGATCATCATTCGCAGCGATTGCTCGACGAAACGTTGTATACCGCTGCCGAAGCGCTGCGCATCATCTGTGGCTGGATTTATCCGGTGATGCCCGCCTCAGCGCAAAACATCTGGGAACAACTGGGGATGCCGCAGCCTATCGAAAACATCCATGTCGCGGACCTGCATTGGGGCAAGCTCGCCGGCGGCCAAAAAGTAGGCAAGGTGTTGGGCGTTTTTCCGAGGCTGGACGCAGCGCCGGCAATCGCAAAAATGCAGGAACTGGAGACGTCCGAAAAATCTCGGCAAGCCGCGCTCTTCGCGGCGACGCCCGCGGTCATCGTGCCTGCCGATTCCAAAATCTCGATCGACGATTTCGCCAAGGTGGAATTGCGCGTCGGGCAGGTGGTCTCAGCCGAACGCGTCAAAGGCGCCGACAAGCTGCTGCATTTGAAAGTGGACATCGGCGAGCCCGAGCCGCGCACGCTAGTGGCCGGTATCGCTGAGGCCTACACTCCCGAGCAGTTGATCGGGCGTAAGGTGGTAATCGTCGCCAATCTTCAGCCCCGCAAGCTGCGCGGTATCGAATCGAACGGCATGATCGTGGCTGCGTCAGTGGAAGGCGGCAAGCCCGTTCTGGCAGGGTTCCTCGAAGATATTCCGATCGGAGCGCGATTGAAGTGAGTTTGATTGACTCCCACTGCCATTTGGACAGCACGGAGTTTGATGAGGACCGCGAGCAAGTGATCGAGCGCGCGCTCGCAGCGGGTGTCGACCAAATGGTCGCAATTGGTACGGGCAACGGGCCACCCGATCTCGAAGCCGGTATTCGCCTGGCGGACGAGTACCCGCCATTTTTTGCGACCGTCGGCATTCACCCGCACGATGCGGCTAAAGCCGGACCCGGAGATTACCGCCGCATCGCCGATCTGCTCTCACATCCGAAAGTGGTAGCAGTGGGCGAAATCGGTCTGGACTATCATTACGATTTCGCTCCACGCGAAGCTCAGAAATCCGCATTCATTGAACAAATGTCCATCGCCGCTTCCGCGCGCAAACCGATTGTCATTCACACGCGCGAAGCGTGGGATGACACTGTCGCCCTGCTCGAAAAACATTGGAAGCGGCACGGAATCGGTGGCATCATGCACTGCTTCTCGGGAGGTCCCGCCGAAGCTCAGCAAGCCTTGGATCTCGGCTTCTACCTGAGCTTCGGCGGCATCCTGACGTTTCCAAGAGCCACCCAGGTGCAGGAATCCGCAAAATTCGCGCCAGCAGATCGAATTTTGCTCGAGACCGACGCCCCGTATCTAGCCCCAGTCCCGAAACGCGGCAAGCGCAACCAGCCGGCGCTGATGATCCACACTGCCCAAAAACTAGCCGATCTCCGCGGCTGCTCTCTCGAAGCGGTGTCGCGCGTAACAACCGAAAACTCCCGCCGCCTTCTTCTGACTTCGGAGCCGCGCAGCGTCTCCTCCTGAATTCTGAATTCTACTCTATCCTCGATCCGCATTCCGCGACCGGCAGGAAGCGCAAAGGGTGCGGCGCGCACCGCCAAACGGACCAGGAACTGGCCCGCGCCGCGCTCCGTTTTGCGCGAAGTTCCTTAGAAGCGCAAAGGGTGCGGCGCGCACCGCCAAACGGACCAGGAACTGGCCCGCGCCGCGCTCCGTTTTGCGCGAAGTTCCTTAGAGAGCGCTTCGAGGAATCCCAGAAACTAGCGGCACTTCGTGGTATCGGCCGCGGCTCGGCCAACCCGCCATCGGTCACGATGTCAAGCTAAAATCTGACTAGCCTCCATCTCTGTTTCTGGAGCGCCAAGCATGTCGGCGAAGAAAGTTGCTCTACTGTTTTGTGGCGCGCTGCTGTTCGCGCAGACACCGGCCACCGTCCCGGATCTGGAAGCGCTTGCGCGTAAACGAATCGCTGCGGGCGACGGGGAGGGTGCTCTCGCGGCTTACCAAAAGCTGATTGGGTTGGTTCCGAAATCCGCGGTTTATCAAGACCAAGCCGGATTTGTCTTGGCAGCTACTGAGCGATCAACGGAAGCGATCCCATACTTCCAACGCGCCACTAAACTGGATCCTAAAATGGCGCAAGCTTGGTATCATCTCGGCGTCGCGGAATGGTTGGGGAAGCAAGCCGATCCGGCCGCCAGCGCATTGCAGAAAGCCGTGACGCTTGATCCCGGCAATTGGGACTATCGGTTTCGTCTGGGTACCGTCTACAACGAGACGGGGCGGTACGCCGAAGCTGTGCGCGAACTGGTGGTTGCAGCGCGGATCATGGGCACCAACGCAAAGGTTCAACAAACGCTGGCGATTGCCTACGAGCGGCAACACTTGTTCAAGCCGGCGCGCGACGCGTATCAGAAGGCTGTTCAACTCGATCCAAAAAACACCGCGGTTCGGAACGGCCTAGGCAACGCGCTGGTCCGATCCGGCGATCCGGCGGCCGGTCTCCGTGAATTTCGCCGGATTCTCGAAAGCGATCCTAACAACGTGAGTGTCCAAGTGAATATTGGCTACGCCTATATCGCCGCCGGAGACAATCAGGCAGCCATCAAACAGCTAACCAGCGTGATTCGGAATCATCCGGACGACGCGGGCGCCCATTATGACCTGGGAATCGCCTATAAAGCGATGGACGATTTATCTCACGCGCGCGCCGAGTTGGAACAAGCCGTGCATATCGAGCCGTCGCTCGCCGAGGCGCATTACAGCCTGGCGCTGACGTATATTGATGCTGGAATTCCGGATCAGGCCATCGAGCAATTGCGAGCAGCGGTGGCGCAACGGCCCGAGTATAACGACGCCTGGTACATTCTCGGCACCACACTCAAGCAGCAGGGCGACGTCGATGGAGCCATCGAAGCTCTGCGGCACTCCGTGGCGCTCGACGATCTCAACGCAGCCGCCTGGAACAACCTGGGCCTGCTTCTGCGGCGGAAGGGCGACAAAGCCGGGGCCGAGGATGCGTTCGCGAAAGCGGCAGTTATCCGGAAATCAGAAGAAGAGGAGAAAGAAAAGAAGTTACAGCAGGGAGTGAAGAAATAAATCCTAGAACAAAATCCCAGCCACTTGTTCGGCCACTTTGCGCGCTTTCTCTCGAAGGATTTTGGGCGCCGCGGATTGATCCTTAGTGCTGATCCGCACGAGGAAAGCCTGATCGCGCACTCTCCCGACAACCTGTTCGGACACCCAACCCGGCTTAGCCTGGTAAGTACAGGCCTGCGCTTCATTGCCGATCGCCTTTAGCGGCTCAGCGCCGGATCCGCACTGCGCGTGCGCCGCGCTTGTGGCTCCAACTTCGATTCGCAGTGAAGTCTCCTGGCGGACAAATTCACAAGTCCCAGGAGTAACCGTCATATGGACTTCGCCGCCCAGCACGGCCGCGGCAGTCGCAGCATTCAGCCAAGTGCATCGGTCTTCCGCCAGCGCAGGCAAACAAAGAGCGATCGCAAGAATTGACGCCAGATACTTCACGCTTTGCGCTTTTCAGCCGCTTGCAGCGTTTCCGCCTTCAATATCTTGCCGCCTTCCTGGATAACATAAAGTTTGTTCACGTCCAGATCCTTTAATTCATCCACCTGCCCGCTCAGCCAGCGAATCTCGACTTTGTCCACTTTCGCGGCTTGGTCCAGGCCAAAGTGCATTCGCAGATCGTTCTGTGAAAAATAGCTTCCGCCGCTGCGTAGCTCATCCATTTGCGCCAGGGCCTTGTCCGCACCCGGCTTGGTTTTGGCCGTCACGATGACGCGTGTGCCAATCCCTGTGCGGTTCGATTTCACGCCCTGCAGCTTGATCTTGATCCAGTTCCGATTCAGCGTGGAATCACAACGTAAGAGCTGAGGAATCGCGTTGACACAATTCACGGCAACGTCTAAGTCGCCATCGTTATCGTAGTCGCCGAAAGTACACCCGCGCGCCGGAGCGTTCTCCAGTATGCCGGGACCACCCTTATCCGTTACTTCTTCGAAACGCCCATTTTGTAAGTTGCGGTAAAGGTACTTGTGCTCCGCATATTTCAAATCCGCATTGGATTTATCTACTTCCGGATACACATGGCCGTTCGACATCAGTATGTCGAGCCATCCGTCATTGTCCATATCGAAGAAGCCCACGCCCCATCCCAGCAAGCGCGTATTTACTCCGATCCCACTCGGGTATGTTCGATCTTCAAACGTAGCGTCGCCCAGGTTGGTGTAAAGCGAATCGGTATCTCCCGCGAAATTCGTCTTCACGAGATCCAGATTTCCATCGCGATTGTAATCTCCGATGGAAACACCCATTCCGGCCTGCGGCTTGCCCTCCGGCGAAAGCGCGGCGCCCGATTCTATAGCGATGTCCTTAAACGTTCCGTCTTTTTGATTCTGATAGAGCGTAGCGGTGCTGGAATCGTTGGCGACATAAATATCCGGCCATCCGTCGTTATCCAGGTCGGATGCAGCCACACTTAATCCATACGTGCCCGGCGTGTTCCAGATGCCGGCCTTCTCGCTTACGTCGGTGAACGTCCCCTTACCATTGTTGTGATAGAGGATATTCTTGCCGCCGCGCAATCCGGGCGGTCCACAAGCCACCATCAGCCCTTTGTAAGTGCAAGGACCAGCCTCGGGCGGCGGAGCGGTCTTCAGATCGAAATCAACATAGTTGGCAACGAACAGATCCAGGTTCCCGTCTTTGTCGTAATCCACAAACGTGCAGCCGGTATTCCAGCGTATCTTCGGACCCGGCTGAATCAAACCCGCTTCCTTGGTTACGTCTGTGAAAGTTCCGTCGCCGTGATTGCGGTACAGTGCGTTCTGCCCGTAGTAAGTTACGAACAGATCGTCGTAACCGTCGTTGTCATAATCGCCGACGCAGCAAGCCTGTCCCCACCCGGTTTT
>JBEKJJ010000371.1:0-6251 GCA_050011295.1 Bryobacteraceae bacterium | reverse complement strand
CGGATCGGAATGTTTTCCTGGAAGAGCTGATCGTAGGCCGACAGCGCTTCGAACACAGTAACGCCGGCCGCAACCACGAGAGCCCTGTCGTGGCCGTTGGCGCGCAATGTCTTGCACTTGCCGATTCTGAACTGCTCGAAGGGACCGTAGAGAATTGGTGTGGCTGGCTGGGACGTCCGGAGATAGCAGGGGCCGGAGTGCGCGGCGATCAGCTCGGTCGCTTTCCATGTACTGGTGGCGTCCGAAGGATAGAGCACAGTGAAACCGGGCTCGGCGCAGAACATCGCAAGATCCTCCAGCCCCATTTGCGACGGACCATCCTCGCCGATGGATATGCCGGCATGCGTCCCCACTAGCTTGATATTCAGCTTGCTGATCGCGGCCATGCGAATAAAATCGTACGCGCGCGTCAGGAAGCATGCGAAGGTGGAGGCAAAGGGCACTTTCTCGCGGGCTGCAAGCCCAAGGGCGGCGCCCACAATGTTTTGTTCCGCGATATAGCCTTGAAAGAATCGCTCGGGCGCGGCCTTCTGGAATTCTTCCGTGTAGGTTGAGTTTTTCACGTCGCCATCCAGCACGACGATTCTCGAATCCACCTTCGCCAACGCGGCCAGGCCGTCGCCGAAACCCTTTCTAGCGGCGAGTTCTTTCCCTCCGATGGCATAAGGCGGATACTCTTCTTCGTGGGGCAAGCCTCCGGCTTGTTGTTCTGCTATGGCCGGGATGTTCGGCTTCCACCCTATGTCCGCGCCGGTCAGCTGTTTTTCAAGCGGAGCCAGCACCTTCGCCGCAAGATCCTTATCGAGAGCCTTTCCGCGCCAACCCTCCAGCCCTTCAATTCCAGCCAGCCCCTTGCCCTTCACCGTTTCTGCCAGCACGATAGTGGGACGATCCGTAGTGGCGCGCGCCGTTTGGTAGGCTGCCAGCAAATCTTGAAGATTGTGCCCATCCACGCGCAGCGCCTGCCAGCCAAATGCCTCCCAACGATCCTGATACGTTTCCAGTTGCCACTCGATCATTGTGGGCTGACTCTGCCCCAGCCGATTGATGTCGATGGTGGCGCAAAGATTGTTCAAACCGTGAAACGTGGCCCATTGCGCCGCTTCCCACACCGAACCTTCCGCCGATTCGCCAGCGCCAGCCCCACGCCCACGGAGAGCCCCTGGCCCAGCGAACCCGTCGCCGCGGGAACGAAAGGCAAGCGGGGAGTGGGATGGCCCTCAAGATCGGAATCGATTTTCCGCAGCGTCAGCAGCTTCTCGCGCGGGAACGCACCCGCTTCCGCCCAGGCTGCGTAGAGAATCGGCGCGGCGTGACCCTTTGACAGCACAAAGATGTCATTCGCCGCGCTCCCCGGGTTCTTCGGGTCGTATCGCATGACGGAGAAGAACAGCGCGGACATGATTTCAGCAGCCGACGCGCAACTGGTGGGATGGCCGCTTCCGGCCTCCGTGGTCGCGCGGACCGAATCGATTCGCAGGCGTGTGGCTTTTTCTTCCAGCACACGAAAATCAATCGGAGCTGTAACAGGGGCAGTCAGGCTATCCATAAACTCTCCACGAAGTGCCACTCGGTATCGATCCAGCGTGCAACACTGATAAAACCGGTCTGACCAGCCATCAATTGAAAATCGTCGGCTTCGAATTTCTGCGACGATTCGGTCCAGATGGTCTCGCCGGCTTCGAACTCCACCTGACAATCCGCGCCAGGGATCTCCACCATCTGCCGCGTCTCGGAGCGCAAATGCATTTCAATGTGGTTTTCGCGGGCGCGCCATCGCGCGGCGTGCCGGAAATTGCGCAAGTTGAAGTTACCGCCCAATTCGCGATTGATGCGCGCCAGCAGATTCAGATTGAAAGCGGCGGTAACGCCAGTCGGGTCGTCATAGGCGGCCAGTAACCGGTTCAGTGGTTTCACCAGATCTGCGCCCAACAGAAGCGCATCGCCGGGCCGCAATCGCTTCCGTACCGCTGTGAGGAACCGCACCGCCTGGTCAGGCTCGAAATTCCCGATGCTGCTGCCTAGGAAAAGCACCAGTAGACAATCGTCGCCGTGGCGGCGGCTGCAGATTTCCGCGAGTCCCTCCAGATACGGGCACAGTAAGCCACGCACCTCCACACCGCTCACCCCATTCAATTGACTGCAACAAAGGTCCAGAGCTGTGCGTGAAATGTCGATCGCGCAATAGGAAACGGAATCCCGCAGCGAGGCAATGGCTTCCAGTAAAGGTCGAGTTTTGCGGCCGCTTCCGCTTCCCAGTTCCGCCACCGCCACGCCCGATGGAAGCCAACGTGCGATCTCGCCAGCGTGCCGGCCCGAGCAGCCGTTCCTCCGCACGTGTGAGGCCGTACTCAGGCAGCACCGTAATGGCCTCAAACAGCGCGCTGCCGACCTCGTCATATAAATACTTGGCGGGAAGCTCTTTCTGCGATTTCGATAACCCGGTACTTACATCGGCGGCAAATTCACTTAGTACTTCGCTAGGGCAAACATTTTCGGCGGTAATGGGCATGACGCCAGTTTGACCCTTGCCGAACTGAATTTGATACATCGAACTCGGCAAATATCGTAAGCTCGAAGCGTGGATGCGGATACTCGAATCGGCGGGCCTCACGCACATTTCCCGTCCACCCAGCTCTCGCTTCTGGAATCTGCTACTCATGGACTTACGAACGTTGCGCTCGAACGCGTGATGGCGCTGTATTGGAAGCCGGTTTATCGATTCATCCGCTTGAAATTCCGCAAGGACAACGAGGACGCGAAGGACTTAACCCAGGGTTTCTTCACCTCGGCGCTAGAGCGGGATTTTTTCGCCCGCTTCGACCCGGCCAAGGCGTCGTTCCGCACTTACCTGCGGATGGCAGTGGAACGATTCGCCGCCAATCAGAACGCCGCATCGAACCGGCAGAAGCGTGGCGGAGATATCCGGTTCTCCCCAGTCGAGGATTATGCCGCCACTGCGGAATCCCCCGAGCAGATCTTCGAACGCGAGTGGCAGCGTCAGTTGTTTGAACTGGCCCTCGATGACCTGCGTGCGCACTGCGCTGCTTCGGGCAAACAGCTTCAGCTGGGAATTTTCGAAGCCTACGATCTGGCTGTTAATGAAGACGAGCGCCCCTCTTACTTGAGCCTCGCCGCGCGCCATGGCATCCCCGAAACCGCCGTGACCAACCATCTAGCCTGGGCGCGGCGCACGCTGCGAGGATTGGTTACAGAGCGGCTACGTGGCGTGACGTCCGGTGAACAGGAATTGCGCAAGGAACTGCGCCGAGTATGGATCTGAGCGACTCCGTATTGGAACATCTGCGCTCCGCTGTTGCGCTTCCCGACCTCTCGGGTACGCGTTACGAATTGGAATCCGAGATCGGCCGTGGCGGCTTGGGCGTGGTTTACCGAGCGCACGATCGCGAGCTTGATCGCCCGGCGGCGTTGAAAGTCCTGGATTCCGCGCTAGCTGGCGAAGCGCAGCTCATCGCCGGCCTGGAACATCCCGCGATCGTACCCATTTATGAGACCGGCACGCTGCCCGATGGCCGCGCATTCTACGCCATGAAGCTTGTAACGGGCGCGCGCCTGGATCATTACCTGGCCGGAACCCCGTCGCTCGCGGAACGCTTGCGCATCCTGCGGCGCGTAGCCGAGGCTCTGGCGTTTGCGCACAGCCGGGGAATCATCCACCGCGATCTCAAGCCGCAGAACGTGATGGTCGGCGAATTCGGCGAGGTTTATCTGATGGATTGGGGCGTGGAAGCCGTTGTGGGCACGCCCGCGTTTTGTGCCCCGGAACGGCCTCTCGACCGGCGTTCCGACATCTACGCGCTAGGTGCGACGCTGGAATTCGCGCTGCCCGCATCGGCCCCACCGGCCCTCCGCGCCATCGCGAGCAAGGCCAAGAGCATTGATCCGGCCGCCCGATATCCGGATGTTCCGGCGCTGCTGGCCGATCTGGAGCGCTTCCAGACCGGTCTGGCCGTGGAGGCCTGGCGCGAACCCTTATCGTATCGATTACGGCGCTTCGGATCGCGCAACGCCGTCTTGCTATGGTTGCTGGCCGCCTATGCGGGCATAAAATTTCTACTATTTTTTCTGCGGAACCTTTAAAGGATTCGCCGCGAACGTGGAATCCTCTTATGAGAGGTGAACAATGAACAAAATCCTGGCTGGATTGCTTTTCGGGCTAATCTTTGGCGCCATCGACGGCGCAACTTCGTGGTTCTATCCGGAAACCCGCGGGTTAGTCGGCGGCATCATGGTGGGTTCGTCCTTCAAGGGCATGCTGGTCGGCGTGCTCGCTGGATGGTTCGCGCAAAAAGTGCAATCCACCCGGTGGGGAATCGTGGTCGGCTCGGTCCTCGGGTTACTATTTGCCTATGGGGTTGCCGCGATGGAGGCCACCAAAGAAAAGTCTCACTATCTGGAAATCATGCTGCCCGGTTTCCTGGTCGGCGCCATCGTAGGATTCCTGACCCAAAGAGTCGGGACGCCGCGTGTAGCCGAACGGCGGGAAGCATGAAGACGTGGCTCGCTTTGGCGGTTGCAAGCCTGGCGGCCCACACAGTCGCCGCCCAAACGGACCGTGGTCGAATCTCCGCACGCTGGAAGGAAAGTGGGAAGGTCCCACCACGGGCAAACCGGGCAAAGGGATCACCTCACGCAATTATCGCTTTGAGATGAACGGGCGTTTCCTGTCGGAGCGCAACAAAGTGGTATGGGACAAAGCCGAGATCCACGATGATTTGAGCCTACTCAGCTACGATGCGCGCCAAAAGAAGATCGTGTGGCGGCAATTCCACGGCGAAGGTTTCGTCCATGAATACACTTTGGATTCGGTGAGCGCCGACGGAAAATCTCTCGAGTTCTTCTCGGTTCGCATCGAGAATGTCCCGCCGGGTTTCCGGGCCAAGGAATCGTATCGCATCCTTTCCGCGGACGAACTGGAATCGACGTTCTGGCTGGCAGAGCCAGGCAAAGATTTTGTGGTTTATACCGAGTCGCGGCTTAAACGAGTGAAGTGACCGGCCTTACGCGATAATGTCGTGAATCACGTTGCCGGCCACATCCGTCAGCCGGAAATCGCGGCCGCTATAGCGATAGGTCAGCTTGGTGTGATCGATCCCCAGCAGATATAAAACCGTCGCGTGCAGATCGTGCACGTGAACCGGTTTTTCCACGGCCTTGAATCCAAACTCGTCGGTGGCGCCGTAAGTGGTGCCGCCTTTCACTCCGCCGCCCGCCAGCCACATCGTAAATCCGAACGGATTGTGATCGCGCCCGTTCTGCACTCCGCCGCCGGCGCCGATCTCGACCACCGGCGTGCGTCCGAATTCCGATCCGCAAATCACCAGCGTGTCCTTGAACAGGCCGCGTGCCTTCAGATCTTTGATCACCGCGGCAAACGGTTGATCGGAATCCTTGGCGTTTTTGCGATGCGCCTGGATGTCCGCGTGCGCGTCCCACGGGTCGCCTTTGGCATAGTAAACCTGCACCATGCGGACGCCCTTTTCCACCAGCCGAACCGCCAGCAAACAGCCTCGCGCCGTGCTGCCTGGTCCGTAAAGCTTCAGCGTGGCGTCGCTCTCTTTGCGAATATCGAAGACCTCAGGCGCCTCCGTCTGCATGCGGTAAGCCGTCTCCATGCTCTTGATGGTGGCGTCGAGCTGCGGATCCTGAATGGATTCGCGTTCAATCCGCATGCGATCCAACTTCTCCAATAAATCCAGCTCGCGGCGCTGCTCCGGCAGACTGAACTTCTCGTTGTAGATATAAGAAATCGCTTTCTTGGGATCGAACTTTTTGTCGACCAGCGCCTCAGTCTGCTTCTCCAGCACTTTGTCGGAAATGTAGGTGCCCTGGTGAACGGCGGGCAGGAACGCATTGTTCCACAGCGGCGGTCCCACCGTGGTCGGAACGTCGGGACACAACACCACGTAGCCGGGCAGGTTCTTGTTCTCCGTCCCCAATCCATACGTCAGCCACGATCCCATAGATGGCCTTCCCACCTGGCTGTGGCCGGTGTTCATCATCAGCATGGAGGGTTCATGATTCGGGATATCGGTGTAGACCGACCGGATGAAGCAGATGTCGTCCACGCATTCGCCGACGTGCGGAAAAAGCTCGCTCACCTCCATCCCGCAGTTGCCATATTTCTTGAACTCGAACGGCGACTTCATCAGCGTGCCGGTCTTGCGCTCGGTGGCGACACTGCCTCCCGGAAGCGGCTGTCCGTGATATTTCTCGAGCGCCGGCTTTGG
>JBEKJJ010000370.1:0-6263 GCA_050011295.1 Bryobacteraceae bacterium | reverse complement strand
ATCGTATTCAGCGCGTTGAACAGAAAGTGCGGCTGAAGCTGAAGCCGCAGATTCTCGAGCCTAGCCTGAGCCAGCTTGCCCTCCAGTTGAGCCGCGCGCACGTGGCGATCGAACAGGTACAGAATGCTCACCATGAGCGTGTAAGTTATCACGTCGTGGAAAAATTCCATGGGATAGCGCGCGATCATGATTCCGTAGTCGTAGTGACGGAGCCCGAAAAGCGGATACAGGGCGTTGCGCAATCCCCACAGTAGCGACGTGTGGGCCAGCGAATAGATCACCAGCGCGCAGGCGTGCAGCGCCAGGCGGGGGAGCCAATTGGAACGCTGAACGGGAAAGCGCCTGGCGAATCGCGCTACTAGCGGAAACAAAAGCGCGGCCATCCATGCGCCGGTCACGACTTCATTGATAAACGGCTCCAGAGGCGACACCGGCTCGCGATTGGCCACGTACTCCAGGTACCGGTAGCCGAAGAACAGCAGTCCGACGGCGGTGAAATAGCCGAATATGGTCAGCCCGGTTTGAATGCGCCGGTTCACAAGATAAGTATAGACATAACGTGAGATTCTAAGCTGTACGGCTTGTTTGGGACACAATGGGCAGATAATGTTTAATAGAGAGAAATGGCCTTCAAGACTACTGAAACAGATATTGCAGCCGGTGATCCTCGTGTGTTGCCAGCCTACTCGGTGGCCGAGGCTTCGCATCATTTGCGGATGCCGCAAGAGACTCTGCGTAGCTGGATCGCGGGCCGATTGTATCCAGTCGCTGGACAATTGAAACGCTCCCGGCCGCTGATCTACCTGGACGATCCCACAAAACGATACCTGTCCTTTATCAACCTGGTTGAGGCGCATGTCCTTGGCGCTATTCGCCGCCAGCATGACGTGAAACTCCCGAAGGTCCGCAACGCGCTGGATTATGTGCGGCGCCAGTTTCGGATTGAGCGGCCGCTCATTGATCAGGCCTTTCAAACGGACGGTCTCGATCTATTCGTCGAGCGCTATGGTGAACTGATAAACGCTTCGCGTGAGGGTCAACGTGCCATGAAGGAGATTATTGGCGTGTATCTCAAGCGAATCGAACGCGACGCGAGGGGCCTTCCGATTAAGCTTTATCCTTTCACGCGAGACACCCAGGCAGAAGCGGCCCCGGTATCCGACCCGCGCGTAGTGGTGATGAATCCGATAATTTCCTTTGGGCGGCCGATAATTGCCGGAACCGGCATACCTGTTGCGGCCATTTACGAACGGTACAAGGCCGGCGATTCCGTCGCGGATCTTGCGGACGACTTCCGTTTGGGGATCGGTGCGATCGAAGAAGCAATCCGCTGCGAAGCCGCCTGACGGGACGGTATTTTCTCGACCGGTCAATCGACGTAGAGCCAATTCGAACTGAGCTAGTTAAGGCCGGCATCACGGTTGAGATTCACGACGACCATTTCGCTCGGGACGAAGAGGATCGCATCTGGCTCCGGGCAATCGGTGAGCGGGGCTGGGTGGTCCTCACCAAGGATCAGAGGCTAAGATATCGTCCATTGGAGCTCGCCGCGCTTCGTGCCAGTGGGGCCAAAGTGTTCGTTCTTACGGCTGGAAATCTACGGGGTATCGAGATCGCTTCGTTTTCTTAGCAGCGGTACCTCGGATTTGCAAAGTTCTCCATTCAACGCGGGGGCCGTTCGTGGCGCGGGTCTCACAATCGGGACGCGTGACCGTCGCCTGATCCTTCTTCGAGTATTGGAGAAGCACCGCGAGGCGCGCATGGATTAAAATAGAAGAGCCGTGTTGATTCAGCCGATCCCTGTCCGGAGTGTCGTGCGGAGCTGTCTACCGCTTGCGCTCGCGGCGAATTTTCTGCTGGCATCGCAATCCGGCTTTTCGCTTCAGGACACGGCGGGAAAAACGCACACATCCGGTGATCTGCGCCAGTACAAAGCTACAGTTTTTATCTTCGTCGCGATCGATTGCCCGAACTCCAATACTTACGCGCCGATATTGGCGCGCTTGTATCGCGAATATTCGCCGCGCGGCGTGGCTTTTTATAACGTGTATTCCGATCCTTCTGAAACTGCCGACGCTGTGCGCAAACACGACGCAGATTTTCTAGTACCGTTCCCCGCGCTGCTTGACTCCCATCAATCTTTAGCGCGCCAGACCGGCGCGCGATCCACGCCCGAAGCGGTGATCTTGGGTCCTGACGGCCTGGAGCTGTATCGCGGACGCGTGGACGATCGTTTTGTCGATTTCGGCAAGACGCGCTTTCATCCCACCCAGGACGACTTGGGCGACGCGCTCGACGCTATTCTACAAAGTAAACCCGTGCCCCACGCTGTGACCAAAGTATTGGGGTGCGCTATTCCAGGACTCAACTAGATGCGAACTTCGATCGGCTTTTCACTCGTCTTGACTCTATGCGTCGGCGCCCACGCGGGTACGGAAAAAAGCGGGGCGACTCCTACTTTCAATCGCGACATCGCGCCGATTCTTTACAAGAATTGCACCAACTGCCATCGCGCAGGCGAAGTGGCGCCGTTCGCGTTGATGACTTACGACGATGCCGCCAAGCGCGCCAAGCAGATCGCAGCCATCACGCAGGCGCGCGTGATGCCGCCTTGGAAAGCGACGCCTGGCTATGGCGAATTCCTGGATGAACGCCGGCTCACTGAACAGCAGATCGCGACCATTCGGGATTGGGCCATGCACGGCGCTCCCGAGGGCGATGCGAAGGATAAACCCGTCCCACCGGCCTTTACCGCCGGTTGGATGGCCGGCCAACCCGATCAGGTGATCGAGATGACAAAGCCGTACGCGGTGCCGGCCGAGGGTCCGGATCAATTCCGCTGCTTCGTGGTTCCGCTGAACGCGGCCGAGGATGAATATGTCAAGACAGTGGAGTTCCGGGCGGGCAACGCGAAGATTGTTCACCACGCAATTCTCTTCCTGGATAGCTCGGGCGAAGCACGCAAGAAGGAGACGGTTCCCGGACAGGGTTACGACTGCGTGGGTGGCCCCGGTTTGGATATCTCGGGCGCGTTGGGCGGCTGGGCGCCGGGTGCGGAGCCGGCCACCGCGCGGCCCGGAGTTGCTTCCACCATCAAGAAGGGTTCCGATCTGGTTTTGCAGATTCACTACCACTTGGACGGCAAGCCCGAACAGGACCAGTCCCGTCTGGGGCTGAAATTTTCGAAAGAGCCGCCCACCAAAGGACTCACGCTGTATGTTCTGGGCAACCAGAAAATCGATATTCCGCCGGGCGACAATCACTACTTGGTGAAATCCTCCGGCACTCTTCCCATGGATGTGGAAGCCATCGCCGTTTTTCCGCACGCGCATTATTTGGCCAAGGACATGAAGGTGGACGCGCACCTGCCGGATGGCACAACGGTGCCGCTGATCTGGATCCAGGATTGGGATTTCAACTGGCAGGGCGCGTATCGCTACGCCAGCCCGGTGAAGCTTCCGAAAGGAACGCGGCTTGAAATGCAGTATACGTACGACAACTCGGCCGCCAATCCGCACAACCCCAGCAATCCGCCGCAAGAAGTAAAATTCGGGGAGCAGACCACCAACGAAATGGCTTTCGCATTCGTTTCCGTAACTCTGGATAGCCCAGCCCAGGTGCCCGAGTTTCGTGCTGGTACGCGCGCCGAGTTTATCGCCACGATGCTCGAAAACGGCGTGGACGAAGAAGCGCTAGGGCCCGAACGCGCCGGACAGGTGAAGATGCTCTTGAACGCGTTCGATAAGAACCACAACGGCAAAATAGATCCCGAGGAACGGCAGGCGGTGGTGGATTTCTTGATCAAGCGCTCGCAACAGCAGCAGCAACACGCGGCCCAGCAGCCCCAAGCCCAACAGCCGAAATAATGGCAGTGTCGGGTTAGTTAGTCCGTAGCGCGATCATGGGATCGATCCGCGACGCTCGCCGCGCCGGCAGATATCCGGCGAACAGCGCCACTACGCACAGCAATACCACAATTCCCGCGAACGTAGCCGGATCCGTTGGCCTGGTTCCGAACAGTAGCGACGCGATCCACTTTGCAGCTACGAATGAGCCTATGGTTCCGAGCGTTACGCCGGCTAACGCAAGGCGCAGCGCCCGCGCGATTACACCGCGCTGCACTTGAAACGCTGTAGCGCCCAAAGCCATGCGGATGCCGATTTCCTGAGTCTGCCGCGTAACTGAATAAGAGATGACTCCATAAATTCCGAGCGACGCCAGCATCAGGCCCAGCAGCGCGAAGCTTGCCACCAGCATCACAAAGAAACGCCGGGGCGAGACCGCGTGATCCACAATTTGTTGCAACGGGCGAAATTCTGCCGCGGGCTGAGATGGATTCAGCGAGCGCAGCGTCTTCATCACGCTGGACGCCAGCGCCTCGGGTGCAAGCTTGGTTCGAATCACCAACTCCGCGCCTTCGGGATCTGCCTGGGCCGCGGAGAGATACATCTCCGGCTGCGCGGAAAATTCCAGGCTGTGCTCCCGGACATCGGCGATCACGCCGATCACGCGTGTATCGCCGTTCACCAGGGCCAGGCGCCCCACCGGATCTTCGCCGGGGAAAAAGTAGCGCGCGGCCGCCTGGTTGATGATCACGGCAGGCTCCCTTCCCTGCGTGTCCTGCCAATTGAAATCGCGGCCTTCGAGTAAGTGCATTCCCATGGCGCCGAGATAGCCCGGCGTAACGATGCGGACCAAAGCCCCGAGAGCCATGTCCTTGGGATACTGCTTGCCTTTGGCCTGGAATCCCCAACTGCGATTGCGGCCGAGCGGGAGCATGTCCGCAACGCCCGAAGCTTCAATGCCCGGGATGGCATCGACGTTGCGCAGCATCTCGCGCAGAATGGCACCGCGCCGCTCGCGGTTGCCTCCATCGTCGTAATCCACTTTGATCACCGCGGCGTGACTGGGCTGGAATCCCAGATCCACATCCAGAACCCGGAGAAAGCTGCGCAGTAACAAACCCGCGCCCACCAGCAAGACACACGCCAGCGCTACTTCGGAAATCACCAGAACCGCGCGCATGCGCTCATGTTTGCGTCCCGCGCTCATGCCTGGCCCCGCATCTTTGAGCGCGTCCTGCAAATTGCCGGTGGATATTCTAAGCCCCGGAGCGAAGCCGAATAAAACGGCGGTCGCCACCGCGATCAGAATGGTCCACGCCAGAGCGGCCCCATCCACTCGAATGCTGCTGAGTAACGGCAGCGCGATGGATCCTTGATGAGACAAATAGATCGTGATGATGAACGCCAAGGCTAGTCCGAGCATGGCACCGGCGAGAGAAAGCACCAGGCTTTCAGTCAACAACTGCCTGATGAGCCGCGCACGGCCGGCTCCCAACGCCATGCGCATGGCGAATTCCTTGCTTCGCGCAGCGGCGCGCGCCAGCAGGAGATTCGAAAGATTCACGCCGACGATCAGCAGAATCACGCCCACTGCGCACCACAGCACAATCAGCGACCGGCGCAGCGTGCCGGTCACATATTCCTTAAGTCCCGTGATGGTGGATGAATAGTCGCCCCACCATTCCTTATGAGCAGCTTTGAGCTCGGGGAACAGGATATCCGCTTCGGCCTGCGCCTGCGCCAGCGAGACGCCTGGCTTTAAGCGGCCGATGAGCGCCAGCGTATTTCCCCAATTGCGAAGTACGTCCATGTATGCCGGAACATACAAATCTATTCTCAGGCCTGGAGAGAATACCGAGCCAAAATCGAAGCTGGATGGCATCACGCCCACCACGACGAAAGGCGTCTTATTCAATAGGATTGCTTGCCCGACAATATTCGGATCGCCCGCAAACTGCCGCTGCCAGAATGCGTAGCTCAGTAGCGTGGCTGCCCGGCCGCCCTTTAAACTTTCTTCTTTCGTGAAGAGCCGTCCCAGCGTCGGCTGGACACCCAACGTCTGGAAAAAGTTCTCAGCTATCATCAGGCCCAGCACGGCCTGCGGCTCGCCATGGCCGGTGAGGGTGAACTCGCCATTGCCGTAAAAGGGATTGTAGCTGGTGACCTGTTGGAACGATTGGTTGTGGCGCTGGAACTCCTCATACATCCCCACCGTGTAAGTCAGCCCGGAAAGTCCTGCGGCTTCGCGCACGTTGGAATTCAACTCCCGCCCGGATTCAAACCGGGTGAGCTGCGCGGAATCCGGAAATGGCAGCGGACGCAGCAGAACCGTATTTACGACGCTGAAGACCGCTGTATTTGCGGCAATGCCCAGCGCCAGAATCACCACTGTGATGATGGTAAAGGCGCGATCGCGGC
>JBEKJJ010000369.1:0-6318 GCA_050011295.1 Bryobacteraceae bacterium | reverse complement strand
ACATATCGATCTCTACGCGGCGGATTCCGCATGCCGCCTGGTGGATCGCAAGGCCAGAATCCCGCGTCCGGCGCAGTAATCTACTATTCATTCAAAGAAAAACCCAAGGACGAAGTCACGCTTGAGGTCCTGGATGACGCCGGCCACGTGATCCACAAGTTTTCGAGTAAGGCGCCAACCAAAAAACCAGCGGCGGAAGGCGAAGAAGACGAGGATTTCCCGCCTCGCCGTCCGGATGCGGACCGCGTGCCCACCGAGGCCGGTCTCAACCGATTCGTCTGGGATCTGCGCTATCCGGACGCTACAACTTTCCCAGGTCTCATTATGTGGGCCGGAAACGTCCGGGGCCCCGTCATCGTCCCGGGAAATTATAAAGTGCTCTTAACCGCGAATGGAAGATCCGAAACACAAAACTTCGTAGTAAAGAAGGACCCGCGCCTCTCCACCACTCCCGACGAATATGCGCGTCAACTGGAAGTCGCGCTCCAGATTCACAACAAGCTCAGCCAGTCGAACGACGCCGTGATCCGCATACGCGACATCCGCAAGCAGCTCGACGATTACGCCGAACGCGTGAAAGATCAGAAGGTAGCAGATGCCGCAAAGGCGCTCTCCAAAAATCTGACCACCGTTGAGGAAGCTCTGTACCAAACCAAGAACCGCGCCAACGAGGATCCCCTCAACTTTCCGATAAAGCTCAACAACAAACTAGCCGCCCTGGAAGGCGTAGTGGAAAGTTCCGACAGCGCCCCAACGCTGCAATCCTCTCAAGTTTTCGAAGATTTGGCGAGCCAAGTAAACGCCCAACTTGAAACCCTCAAGAAACTGACAGGAAGCGACTTAGCTGCCTTCAACAAATTGGCCCGTGATCAAAACGTCCCCGCCGTAATCGTATCAGACCAGCCACCAGCGACTAGAAACCAGTGACCAGAAACCAGTAACCAGAAACGAGGAAAACGGCGCTCCACGCCGGAGCGCCGTTTTCCGTCATAATTAATGTCATGCGGCAGTCCTGTCTCCGTCGGCGCGGTTCGCGCGGCTTTTCGCTCATTGAACTTCTGATCGTCATCGCGATCATCCTGATTATTCTTGCGATCGCTGTTCCCAAACTCGGCAGCGCCAAGATGAACGCCAATGAAATGGCGGTGCTGCGTGAACTCCAGACCATCACCAGCATGGAAACCCAGTATTATTCCCAATTCGGCCGCTACGCCACCACGCTAGCCGAGCTTGGCCCACCTGCCAGTGGAGGCCCCGGGCCGCAGGCCGCCGACTTGATTCCCGGCAGCCTGGCAACTGGTGACAAGGACGGCTTCACCTTCACGCTTGCCGCGACACCGCAGGGTTACACGTTGAATGCGAATCCGAAAGCGTACAACAGCACCGGACGCCGGACTTTTTTTGTGGATCAGAGCATGACCATTCACCAGAACTGGTCCGCCGAGCCAGCCAACGCCAGCAGCCCCGAGTTTAAGTAACAGCAACCACCACCAACCGAGCCGCGACCGTGAGGGAGTCAGTGCTTTTCGCAACCGAACAACCGAGCAACCGACTAACCGAGCAACGGTTTTAAGGATGCAGCGAATTGCGCACTTGAATTCCCAGCGCGCGCACGTCCGCCTTTTCCGCCTCGGCGTAATCCTGCATCTTCCTCATCAAACGTGAGTATGCTTCCAGACCCGTAATCAACCACTTGCTGTTACTTCCAAATACCGCTTCGCGAATATCGATGGACCGTTTGAGGGCAGTGGCAGCTTCCGGATAGCGGCTCTGAACCACATACAGCTCCGCTAGATTCGACAAGGCGTCGGCGGTGTCAGGATGCGTCCCTCCGTGCGATTTTTCCGAGATCGCGAGTGATTGATTGAAGAGTGTCTCCGCATCGTTGTATTTGTGTTGCGCAAACAGCGCGGCGCCGAGATTGTCGAGCTCGATGGCCACCACCGGATGCTCGGAGCCGAAATACGAACGGTCTATCTCCAAAGCCCGCCTCTCATATCGTTCGGCACGCTTGTAGTCGTGGCGTGCAAAAGTTACGGTCGCAAGATTCGAAAGGCCGGCCGCTACGTCTGGATGATTCGGCCCCAAAGCCTGCTCCCATATTCCTATAGCGCGCCGCAGGGCCTTTTCCGCTTCTTTGTAATTACCCTGCGCGGAGTAGACACTGGAAAGATTGTTGAGGATGCCCGCCACGCGTGGATGCCGGGGTGACAGGGACTTCTCAGTGATGTGCAGTGCACGCTCGAGCAATTGCATGGCCGGCTCACTTTTGCCCTGACGCGAGTACACCTGACCCAACGCGGCCAGCGTCATGGCGGTCTCCGGGTTATCCTCCCCCAATGACTTTTCCCGTATCGCTGCAGCGCGGCGAAGAAAAGTTTCAGCTTCCGTGTATCGCCCTTGGGCCGCGTACAACTGTCCGAGATTGTTGAGCGCTGGGGCTGCGTCGGAGTGCTCCAGTCCCATCAACCGCCCTTGGATCTCAAGCGAGCGGAGCGCCAGTGTTTCTGCCTCCACATACTGCGCCTCCGAGGTCAGCAGAATGCTGAGGTTACTAAGAATTCTGGCCTCGGACAACTCATGACCCGGAGTTTTTTTCCAAATTTCCAGCGCCTGACGGTAATGACCTTCGGCGTCCGTGTACTTCCCGAGCGCGGATTCCACCACCGCCATGTCATTCAAGCATCCGGCCACTTCGGCACTATCGGCGGCATGGTCGCGCTGCGCCATCCCCAGCGCCTCGCGGCCCAGCCTCTCCGCCTCGTTGTAAGATCCGCTCTCATACGCTTTTCGCCCAGCCTCCTTCTGTTGACTCAATTCTGTAAGGTTCGCTCCCAACGCCGACGCTGCCAGCAGCAGGAACGCAGTGCCAGAACCGGCAGCGCGAGAAACTCTTCGAATCAAGCCTCTATCCCCTTTTGTGAATTCGCTAACTTTGTGCCATCTGTCACCTGGCTCGATAGCCTGCCCTTCCCTCATCGTCTAGAGAGCGTGGAGTTTGAGCCGAACTCTGGAACTCATCCAAGTTCCAAATCATTTCCATCTACTCATGTGCGTTTGTGGGATTCGTTGTCCGTTCGTGGGACCTGACCATTTTCATGCAACTTTTTTGCCGCCGCGCGAATCATTCGATCAAACAAAGTCGCAGCTTCGTGCGTAGAGATTGATATGAGCTTTACCATGCCCCATGCCACCGCGCTAACTTTTCGCCCCCTTCTACGTCCAATATCGAAAGTGAACTCATGAACGCCGTTACCGTCGCCTTTGAGAATCTGCCTTACACAGGCCCCGTCACCGGTCTCTCCGGCACCGTTCTAAAACAGCGTGAGATCCCCGGCTTCTCTTTGACCGAATGCGTCTATCCTCTAGGCCTGCGCATATCGCCGCATCGCCACGCGCAAGCGTATTTGAGCTTCGTGCTTTCCGGTTCCTACCGCGAAAAATATGCGGATCGCGAATGCACATCTTCCACGGGAGCCTTGCGCTTCTTGCCGCCTGACGAATTACATGAGAACAATTTTGATAGCGCGGTGCGCTGTCTGCTGGTGAGAATTGATGCGTTGACCCTGCAGCGTCTGGGCGATCACGCTCCGGTGTTGTCCAGCCCCGGCGAAGTTTCAGGATTAGCTTCTTCCTGGCTCGCGAACCGGATGTATCGCGAGTTCCTGGCCTCCGACGACATCGCTCCTCTCGCCATGGAAGGCGTGTTGCTCGAGATCCTGGCGGAAAGCGCTCGCGCTATCGGCGAAGGCGGAGCCCACGCACCCATATGGCTTCGCCGCGTTCGGGAAGCGCTCGAAGAATCGTATCTGTTAGCCCCCAGCCTGGCGGAACTGGCCGCCATCGGCGGTGTTCATCCAGTGCACCTCTCGCGCGAATTCCGCAAGCATTACGACACCACCATCGGTGAGTTCATCCGCAAGCGCCGCATCGAGCACGCGTGCCACCTGCTGGCCAATTCCGATGAATCGCTCTCTGAAATCGCGTTGATGTGCGGCTTCTCCGATCAGAGCCACTTCTGTGCCATGTTCAAGACGCACACCAGCCTGACCCCGGCCAAGTTCCGCGACATGTCCGCCCGCCCGTAGGGCAACCCTCTGGCTTGCCTTCCTTATTGACCAAGTGGGGCAGCGCCATGCGCTGCCAACTCCCCTATTGACCCTCTATACAAGCCCAGCTATACTAGTCTAGACCGTCGATAGGAACATGCCCGAACCCTCCGAAATCCTGCAAGGGACGCTCGACATGCTGGTACTCCGCACCCTCGCACTCGCTCCCATGCACGGCCTCGGCGTTTCCGACCGCATCCGCCAAATCACCCGCGGCGTCTTCATCGTCAAACCCGGATCACTCTTCCCCGCCCTCTACCGCCTGGAACAAAACGGCTGGATCGAAGGCCGCTGGGGCGAATCCGAAAACAATCGCAAAGCGAAGTACTACACGCTTACCCGATCCGGCCGCGCGCAGCTCACCAAAGAAAAACGCAAATGGAACAAGGCCTTCAGCGCCGTAAACCGGCTGCTCGAAGCGGAGTCTTAACCCGTGCTCTGGTTTCGCAAACGGCCAAAACAACAGGAAATCGACGCAGAGCTCGAAGCTTGCCGAGCAATCTTAGTGGACCGCTACATCGAACGCGGCTTATCTCCAAAAGACGCGCTCGAAGCGGCGCGCCTGGAAATCCCGGAGTTGGAACACGTACAAATCGAGACCAGTGAGGCAACCATGCGAACCTCCATCGAGTCATGCCTGCAGGACATTCGCTACGCCGCGCGCGCTCTCCGCAAAAGCCCCGGATTCACCCTGATCGCCATCCTGACGCTCGCGCTCGGCATCGGCGTGAACACCGCCATCTTCAGCGTCGTCCACGCCGTCCTGCTGCGCCCGCTTCCCTATGTTCACCCAGAACAACTCGCGTTCATCTGGTCCAGCTTTAAATCCGCTTCCTCCCGCGCGCCAACATCTGGACCGGCTCTCACCGAAATCCAGCATCGCAGCCGACTGGCGCAGGATGTCGCCGCCATTTGGGTCGGCACCGGCACATTCACCAGCGAGACAAACCCGGAGCAGGTGAAAGTCGCGTTCGTTACCACCAATTTTTTGCAGACGCTGGGAGTGCCACCGGCCCTCGGCCGCGTGTTCAGAAAGGATGAACAATTCAACGGCCCGCCCGCCATCGTTCTCACCCACGGACTCTGGCAGCGCCGCTTCGGCGCCGATCCGTCCATTGTAGGAAAAGGCGTCGCGTTTCTGGGTGAAAGCGCCACCGTGATCGGCGTCATGCCGCCGGATTTTCAACTGCACTTCCCGCAGGATTCGAACGTTCCCCCGGACCTCGGTGTATTCATCCCCTTTGAAGACGATCTCTCGAAGCGCCCCCGCACGCTCTACTTTCTCCGCGTGCTGGAGCGCTGGAAGCCGGGCGTGACCCTCCAGCAAGCCCAGGCCGACATCAACCAGGTGGCTGCGCAAATCCGCGGCCTCTACACCGACCTCGCGGCCGAGAACACAAAAATGGAAGTAGCGCCCATGCAGCGCGACGTAGTTCGCGACCTGCGAACGCCCCTCATCGCTCTGTTCTCCGGCTCCGCCTTCGTCCTGCTGATCTGCTGCGTCAACATCGCGAATCTTCTGCTGGCCCGCGCCAGCGGCCGCCGCCAGGAAATCGCCGTGCGCTTGGCCCTGGGCGCCTCTCGATCGCGCATTCTGCGGCAACTGCTGGTCGAAGGCCTGCTGCTGTGCGCCATCGCCGGCGCAGTGGGCCTGGCGTTCGGATGGGCCGGCCTGCGCGGACTGCTCAGCATTCGTCCCGAATATCTGGCCCGCATCCCGCACGTCGAACTCAATCTTCCGGTGCTCGCTTTCGTCGCGGCAGTTTCTCTAGCATCCGTTCTCCTGTTCGGCTTAGCTCCAAGTTTTGAATCCGCGAAATCCGATCTCATCGGAACCTTGCGCGAGGCCGGACGCTTCTCACAAACTCCCGCCCGCCGCGGCATTCGCGCCGTCCTGATCGTGGGCGAAATCACGCTCGGATTCGTGCTCGTCATCGGCGCCGGCCTGATGATCCGAACACTAACGAAAATTCAACAGGTTAACCCAGGTTTCAACGCGCAACGTCTGCTGACCTTCGAGCTCGATCTCAACAAGTTCGATCGGCCCGAGCGAATCAACTTCGTCCGGGATTGGGAAGCCAAGCTCGCATCGCTTCCGGGAGTGGATCGAGTAGGCGGCGTCTCGCATCTCCCGCTGGGCGACTATTCGAACTGGTACAGCCCCTACCGGCCCGAGGGACTTTCGGAAAACGAAGCCGCCTCGCTGCTC
>JBEKJJ010000368.1:0-6331 GCA_050011295.1 Bryobacteraceae bacterium | reverse complement strand
ACCTGAGGTCGGCAGGCCCTCGCCCTGGCAGCGAGGCTCATTGGCGAGTTCCCAAATCATGATGGTGGGGTCGTCTTTATAGGCCAGGCCGTTCAAGGCGTTCACGTGATTTAGGACGTGGCTGATCCAATTTTTGTACCACTGGCGAATGGTGGGGTCGGTGTAGAACTCATCGTGATATTTTTCACCGAGCCAGTTGACATATTGATCCATGCCGCCGTAGTCGGGCCAATTATTCACGAAGGGGATTATTAATTTGATTCCGAGCTGGCCGGCGCGGTAGATGGCGTAGTCGACGTTGGCGAGTCCCGTGGTGGCGCTGTCGTTATAGGCTGGTGCGCTGCCGTTCCAGTATTGCAGGTAGAAGCTGTTGTTTGAGGATGGGACGTCGATATCGTCGAAGGACCACATGCGGACGACATTGAAGTGGTTGCTGGCGGCTGTTCCGAGGAGTTGATCGACGGTCGAGTGGGGCGAGAACATCAGGACGTAGCAGTTGGCGCCGCCGAAGCGGAATAAAGATCCGTTCAACGTTAATTGATCGTTGACGGCCGTCACAAATGAATTCGAGGCGGGCGGCGTCGCGGCCAGGGACATCGAAGCTATGGAGAATAGAATCCGCGCCGATAGCATGGTTAATCAAAAAGGCAAGACATGCTGTAGTTTGAACTCCCTGGATCGCCACGTCAAGCCCGTAGAGGCAACAACATAGTGTTCGGGTCTCTTAGCTAGTTTCGCACGCTCGATGGGTTGTGGTACGATACCGTTGGGTCGTCTTAGAGCGCCTAAATTCGAGCGGTTCTAGTGACCGCGCGGTATCCAGTCCGCAATCGTTTTACACGGTGTTCTGGCGATTACATTAATTAGGAGTTGACTCCCATGCCGGAAGAGAAAATCCTTCCTAAGGACAGAATCGCCTCGTCCTTCAAAGAACTCGCCACTGTTTCCCTCGAAATCAATGAAGCCGCTAAAGGGCTCGGCAAATCCGTCGGAAGCCTGGAAGGCGCGTTAAAAACTCTCGATCTTGGAGTCCCTGCTTGGCACCGAATAGCCGGATACGAAGATCGTGATGGTTCCTATTGGACTCGGGATATTGGTTATACAATGATTGGCCAGTCCTGGCGCATCGCACTTAGAAAAACCAGCGGTCACCATCACGCCGATGTTCATGACGAGGAGGTTTGGCCTTTCAATGACGCTCCACGCTGGATGTGCGTTGAAAGCGTAGGCAAGCTGCCCGATCTCTTCGACGAACTAATCAAGAGAACAGTCGAGACAACTGCCAAAATAAAGGCGAGAACCGTAGAAGCGGAAGAGCTCGCCGCCGCCGTCCGAGAGATGTATACGGAATGGGCAGTGACAAAGAAGGGCAGGAAATGATCCATGAGCGCACAATTCCTGTGGTTTGCGCTTGGCGCTTTCGGCGTCTTCTGCCTTTTGGTTTTTGCGGCAATTCGTTACGCACCTATGCTCAGAGCCAAGTGCGAAACACCATTTGGAAAGTTCTTTCTGGAGACTAGGGGACGGTCGAATAGATTGAGCGGTCGTCCTCAAAAAAGATTGAAATAGCTAGGACAAGAGCATCAGCGCGTAACAGTTGCCGCCGCCGAAGCGGAATAGAGATCCGTTCAGCATTAATTGATCGTTGACGGCTTTGACGGAGGAATTCGGAGAGGGTGTGGCCGCGCTGAGGGAAATCGCAGCCGGGATGGCAGGAATTCGCGGAGATACCACGATTAGTCGAAAAGGTGAGCCTTGTGATAGTTTGCGTGGTAGCGGGGCTACGTCAAGCCTGTGGAGGGGAAGAACGTCGCGTCAATAGTCCCCAAAATCATCAAACCGACCGGGATTCGAAGTCATTCAAGTCTTTGTTGGACCGCACGTGAGGTGGGTTTACGCGGGGGTATCACCTTCTCCTCTATCACCGCCAAGTCGTAGTGATCGATGATTTCCGCAAGCAGATAACGCAATTTTCCGGTAGCATACCACGTTTGTCGATCAAGCTCAACGAGTTTTCGAACGCGCCCCTCAAAGAGCGCGAGAGCGTGTTTGGTGGGATCAAGACGGCTCGGATATAATAGACCGTCAGCCTTCAAGGGATGGTCGTAAAGCGCCTTGGACCAGGTCTGGGAAATAACATGGTCCGCCGAAAACAAGCGTGCGTCCGCGCCTATCCTAACTAGCGCGCCCGATTGCGTTAGATCAACTAAACGCAATGCCCGTGCCGCCTTTAGTTCAGCAAGGCACCTATGCCTCAGTTCGCTGGTTGTAATAATTGTGCCAGCGGCCCTAGCGAATGTTTCGATGAATGCACAGTATTGATCGCGACCAGCGTACAGTACTCCATAGGAGCCATCTGGGGAGTCAAAGCGATGCTGCCCGGTTCTTCCAAAATAGATGGGGTTTCGATCGATGCCGTGTGTTCGAAATATGCTGTCGTTGAATTCAATAATAGTGATCTTTCTATCGTGTATGTCTGGGGGAGGCCCAGGCATCTGTTCCACGATCAAGCACCTCCGTGTTCGCCGTATACTGACGCGGCATTCAGCACGCGGTCGATTTCTCCACCTTCGAGCATTTCTTTGGGCGTGCGACTATTGAGCCGGGGATTCCGGCTAACGAAGAAGGCTGTCTGCATCCACTGGTCATGTGATGCCAGCACACCTAACACTTGCTCAAGGCCGGGTAGCGTTCCGGATTCGCTGAACTGCCATACCGGGTAACGGTAGCCATGACGACCTATGGCCAGAGCAAGCAATTTACCTGCCTGCCTTCGCTTCTCCACGGCTTGGCGCGTAATGCCGAGAACCTCTCCGACCTTCTCCGCGCTGAGGGTTCCGCCGTTGTCTTCAATCAGCTTTCGCTTCGCTTCGTATCCTCGTATGAATGCCGGGGCGAGTGGCTCGACAGCCCTTAGATCCTCAACTATTGGACTCGCTAAGAGTCCCCGAACCAGCACGTCCAGATCACGCGGCGCCTTCGCGGCATCAATGACCAGATCCTCGGATAGTTCCGTAAATCGGAGGACTGCGTTGATAGCTCTCATCATGAAAACCTGCATCAGCGGCGTTTTGTTCTCGACCGTGAGCCGGACTTCTTGGAGCCACTCAGGAAGATCAGGAGGGGGTTGCGGAGGGGGCGGGCCGCTGATGGATGCAGATGCTCGTTGACGGTCGCGCTTCATGCTGTTTCTAATTATAATACGGCACCCGGAAAGAATCCGACAACCTGTCCTGTGCGTCCTGCCTTCTGCTTTCTGCCTTCTGCTTTCTGCCTTCTGGCTCCTGAATTCTAGCTCCTGGATTCTTCTTCCCTAACCGCCGGTAACTTTCGTAGTCTAACGAGGTATAGTCTACCTATGGGAGATAGATCCGAGATTCCGCCGGGGACGCTTTATATGTTGGTGCTGAAGACGCTGGCGCGGCTGGGGGAGATGCATGGGTATGGGATCGCGCAGTATATCCAGCAGATTTCAGACGATGTTCTGCAGGTGGAGGAGGGGTCGCTGTATCCGGCGCTGCAGCGGATGCTTATCAAGGGCTGGGTGGTGGCGGAGTGGAAACAATCGGAGAGTAATCGGCGGGCGCGGTTTTATCAATTGACGGCCGACGGGCGGAAACAACTGGCGCGGGAAGTGAAAGAGTTCGAGCGGGTGATGGCGGCGATTGGGCGCGTTATCCGTCCGGCATGAGGGGAAGATGCGGGAGCTTTTGCGGAGAGTTCGGCATTGGATGCGTCGCGATGAGTTTGAGCGTGAGCTCGAGGAAGAGATGCGGCATCATCTGGCGTTGAGCGCCGAGCAACGAGGGAGTGTTTGGGCGGCGAATCTGCAGTTCGGGAATATGACTTTGTTGAGGGAGGAAAGCCGATCTATGTGGAGCTGGATTGTGTGGGAGCAGTTCTTCCAGGACCTGCGCTATGGATTGCGAACCATGGCGGCGAATCCGCTGTTTACGGCCATCGCAACGATTTCGCTGGCGCTCGGGATCGGGGCGAATACGGCGATTTTCAGTTTCATGGACGCGATCCTGCTGCGGACGCTGCCGGTGAAAAATCCGCAGGAGCTAGTGGTGTTTCACTGGCGAGCGAAGGGCAAGCCGGGCGTGATCCATGGAATGACCGGGAGCATGTTCGGCGACACGGGAGGGAGAGTCAGTCCGAATTTTCCGTATCCGGCATTTCAGATGCTGAAGGCGAATCCGGAAGGGCTTTCGACGGTGTTTGCCTATGCGGTGGCATACCGCCGCCTCAACATTTTCGCTCAACGGGAGGCGGAATTCGCTCAGGGTCTGTATGTTTCGGGCGGATTTTATAAGGGCTTGGGTGTGACACCGGCGGTGGGCCGGCTGATTAGCGACGAAGATGACAAGACGGGTGCGCCGGCGGTGACGGTATTGAGCTGGACATATTGGCAGCGGCGATTCAACGCGGATCCGGCGGTGGTGGGGCAATCGATTCTGATCAACAATCTGCCGTTCACGATTATTGGCGTGTCGGCGCCAGAGTTTTTTGGCGTTGATCCTGGGGCGCAGCCGGAGGTCTACGTTCCACTGCACGCCGTTCCATCGCTCAGTACCTTCCGCCAGGAAACAGAGCAGCGGGATTTTTTCGACCGCAACTACTACTGGGTGGAAATGATGGGGCGGCTACGGCCGGGAGTGAGCCGCGAGCAAGCGCAGACGGCACTGGCTGGCCGATTCCACCAGTATGCGGCGAGTACGGCATCGGCGGCGAAAGAACGAGTGGAGTTTCCCGCGCTTTGGTTACAGGATGGTGCGGGCGGATTGGATTCTTTGCGGAGACAGTATTCCAAACCGCTGTTTGTATTGATGGCCATGGTGGGACTGATTCTGGCAATCGCGTGCGCGAATATCGCGAGCTTGCTGCTGGCTCGGACGGCGGCGCGGCGCAGAGAGATGGCGGTGAGGCTGAGCATGGGTGCGGGGCGGATGCGCGTGATCCGGCAGTTGTTGACGGAGAGCTTGCTGTTGTCGCTGATGGGAGGCGTGGCGGGATTGTTAGTCGCGATGTGGGGGATACGTTCTCTCACTTGGCTGCTCGCGAATGGGCAGGAGCGATTTTCATTGCATGCCACTCTGAATTGGCAGGTGATGTTGTTCACTTTCGGGCTGGCCGTGATCACGGGGACATTGTTCGGATTAGCGCCGGCGCTGGAATCTACGCGCGTGGATTTGACGGCGGCACTGAAACAGGTGCGGGCGAACGAGGCGGGCGGCAGATCGCGCCGGTTTGGGTTGGGCCAGGTGCTGGTGACGGCGCAAATCGCGCTGTCGCTGGTGCTGGTAGTGGGAGCGGGATTGTTCGTCCGCACGGTCGCGAATCTGCATTCGGTCAATCTGGGATTCAATCGGGAGAATCTGCTGCTGTTCAGTCTGAATGCGCGGCAGGCTGGATATAAGGACGCCGCGCTGGCGAATCTCTATGGCGACCTGCTGAGCCGGTTCCAGCGGATTCCGGGTGTAACGAGCGCGGGATTGTCGCAATTTCCTTTGGTGGCCAGCTTTTGGAATTCGTCGGATATCCACATTCCCGGCGTGGCGCTGCCGGAAGGTGAGGAGACCAGCGTGTCGAATGTGGATCCAGGATTCCTGCCAACCATGCAGATTCCAATTCTCAAGGGTCGGGGATTGGATGAACGCGATCTGACATCGCCGCGTGTGGCGGTGGTGAATGAAGTGTTTGTGAAGAAGTTTTTTCCGAACGTTAGTCCGTTGGGGCGGCGATTCGGATTGGACAAGGGACCGGTAGATATCGAGATTGTGGGCGTGGCGCGGACTTCGCTCTACAATTCCGTGAAGGAGAAAGAGACGCCGCCGCTGGCCTATGTTCCCTACACGCAGAGTCTGGAAGGGTTGAATCGAGTGTTCTTCGAATTGCGCGCGGCGGGCGATCCGCTGGCGCTGGTTCCGGCAGTGCGGCGGATTGTGCATGACGCGAGTCCGAATGTTCCGGTGACGGAGGTGAAGACGCAGGCCGCGCAGATCGATCAAATGATTAGCCAGGAGCGGACATTCGCCGAGTTGTGCAGCGGATTTGCGGCGCTGGCTTTGGGGATCGCGTGCGTGGGCTTGTATGGAACCATGGCTTATACTGTTGCGCGGCGTACGAGCGCGATCGGGATCCGAATGGCGTTGGGGGCTGTGCGCGGGCAGATTGTGGGGATGGTAATGCGCGAGGTGCTGGTGGTTGCCGCGGTGGGGGTGATGGCGGGGTTGGGCGCGGCTTGGGGGACTACGCGGTTCGTGGAGTCGTATTTATTTGGGATGAAGCAGCATGATCCGGCGGTGCTGGTGGGGGCGGTGTTGGTATT
>JBEKJJ010000367.1:0-6334 GCA_050011295.1 Bryobacteraceae bacterium | reverse complement strand
TGATACAGGTAGCTGCGCATTACTGCATCGTGGCGCGCGTGGAATTTGTCGCTTTCTTCCTCGACATCCAGAATGCAAACGTCCGAAGGCAGACGCTCATTGAGCGCGCGCAGGATCTCGCGCGGCGGAGGGAATGAGCGCTTGGCGCGTGAGCGGACGTGCGCTACTTGGGCAATGGCATGGACGCCCGAGTCGGTGCGGCCGGAGCCTTGGATTTCGAGTTTGGCTCCTAAGAAATCTTCGGCAGCCTTTCGGAGCTGGCCTTGCACGGTGCGAGCGTTGTTTTGCTCCTGCCAGCCGCTGTATTTTGTGCCGTCATATTCGAGGGTGATTTTCCAGGTTTTCAATTCCTAAGTGTACGCCGGGGCGCGCGGTGCTATGATGAGCGCTCGGAGGCCGGGAATGTTCAAAGAGTTCAAAGAATTTATCATGCGCGGAAACGTGCTGGACATGGCGGTAGGCATCGTCATCGGCGCTGCATTCGGGAGGATTGTCACGTCGCTGGTCAACGACATTGTCATGCCACCCATAGGCGTGGTGCTCGGTAGGGTGGACTTTAAGGACCTCTTCATCGATCTATCGGGCGGGCATTATCTGACGCTGGAGGCAGCGAAGGCGGCGAAAGCGGCGACTATCAATTACGGAATGTTCCTGAATACGGTGGTGGATTTTCTGATTGTTGCGTTGATGATTTTCCTGGTTGTGCGGCAGGCCAATCGATTGAAGCGGCAGCCGGCGCCGGTGGCGGCCACTACGAAGGAGTGTCCGTTCTGCCACACGGCTATACCGATTCCGGCGACGCGCTGTCCGAATTGTACGTCGCAGTTGGGGTAGCGGCGGATTGGGCTGCCACGCGATCGAGTGCGTCGCCGGCCAGGCGATAGCGAGTCCAGTCATCTAACGGCACAGCACCCAGACTTTTATAAAAGTTGATGGAGGGGGTGTTCCAATTGAGGACTGACCACTCATACCTTCCGCAGCCACGCTCGACCGCCAAGTTAGCGACATACGCCAGGAGCGCTTTGCCCACTCCCAAACCTCGGTGCGTGGGCTCCACAAAAAGGTCTTCGAGATAAATTCCGGAGCGGCCGACGAAGGTTGAGAAAGTGTGAAAGTAGAGCGCGAAACCCACGGGGACGCCGTCCAGGTACGCGAGCACGACTTCGGCCGCGGGGTGTGGGCCGAACAATCCTTCGCGCAGCAGTTCTTCGGTGGCCACTACCTGATCCAACAGCTTCTCGTATTCGGCTAGTTTGCGAATGAAGCTGAAGACCAGTGGGACATCGCGCTCGGTGGCCGGAATGATTTGGAGCATGCTGTTAGGATAGCTAGACATGCGCAATTACTTGGATCTGACGGGCAGAATCGCACTGATCACCGGCGCGTCGTCAGGCATTGGGGCGGCAGCGGCCACGCTATTCGCAGAGCTGGGTGCACAGGTGGCGATCGGCTACCACGCCAATCAGAAGGGCGCCGAACAGGTGCGCGACGGGATAATCGGTGCCGGCGGCAAGGCCATCGTTATTCGCGCCGATGTGCGGCGTTCCGATGAGGTCCGCGCGATGGTGGAAGCCGTTTCTGGGCAACTGGGACCGATCGACATTCTGGTGAACAATGCCGGCTCGCTGATTGAGCGCACGAAGATTCGCGAGCTGACGGAAGAACGTTGGGACGAAGTGATGGATTTGAACTTGAAGAGCGCGGTGATCTGCTCTCAAGCGGTGATGGCATCCATGGCGGAGCGCAAGCGCGGTGCGATTATCAACGTTGTATCGATTGCGGGAAGAAATGGCGGCGGCCCGGGTGCGGGCGCCTATGCGTCGGCCAAGGGTGGTCTGATCACTTTCACGAAGGCGCTGGCCAAGGAGCTGGCGCCGCAGGGAGTGCGGGTGAACGGGGTCTCGCCCGGAGTGATCGACACGCCCTTCCATGAAGTCTTTTCGACACCAGAAATGTTGCGCAACTTCGTGGCTACCATTCCACTGGGAAGGCTGGGAACGGCGATGGAATGCGCCACGGTGATTGCATTTCTCGCGTCCGATGCGGCGAACTATATCGTCGGAGAAACCATCGAGGTGAATGGCGGCCAGTTGATGCTCTAGTCGCGCTTGGTGAAGGTGAAGGGTTTGATCTTGACACCCTCGGGCTCCGTTACGAATCGCAACTGGGCTTCTTGCTTGCCGGTCATTTTCATTTCGAACTTAAGCGGATCCTCCTGAGGGTCGTCGGTCCATTCGAAGGTCAGGCTGTCGTTCTCGATACTAGGCCGGAGAATGGGGAACTCCTCCTCCTTGGCTTGCGCCGAGCTTAGATTTCCGTCTTTATCTACGCCGATGTCCACCGCGCTCATGGAGCCGGTCAGCTTGTCGCCGGATTGAATCTTCAGGACGCAGAAGACGTCGCCATTGAAGCGGGCCTCCCATGTTCCGGCGAATTTTTTCGCAGAGGTATCTTGGCCGAGCAGGGCGATCGAGAAAAATAGAATTGCGGCTAGTCTCATGCAGGCTGAATAGGCACTTGCGGTGCCAGCGGGAAAATGAAGCAGAATCAGGCGGGGAGCTAGCAGGGGCCGTGAGGGTACGGCCCAGGGGTGAAATCTAGGCTCTGGCCAGCAGTTGTTGTTTGCGCCGCAGCATGCGCTGACCCAATTTGACGGAGTCGATATCCAGACGCTGCGCTTTCGGCAGCATCTCGCTTTCCTCTTCTTTTATGTGATGCAGGACGTTTTCGGCGAGGACGTTAAACTTCGCGTCGAAATGATCACCGCGGCCATCCATTTTCTCGAGTTCGGCGATGAGCAGTTTGGCCACATGATGCTCTTCGTCGGCCTCATTCATGACATCCTTACCCACCCGCCGCCGCACCGCCGGATAGAAGATCTGTTCTTCCAGGACAGCATGAATCTTGAGCGCGGCTATCGTTTCGCGGGCGATCTTCGCTCTCGAGCGGCGATTACTGGCTTTTTTGAAACGATCGAACAGCTCTTTCAGAGAATCGTGATCGGCTTTCAACAGATCGATCGCGTCCGGTTCAGCGACCACCGCGGGTGTGTCAGTGAGGGAAAACCAATCAAACATTTCTTAAATCCGTCGAACTCTCAAACGCGCCCCAAGAGAACCAGTATCAAAACGATCAGCAGAACCAATCCCAGGCCGCCGCTCGGGTAGTAACCCCAGCCCACGCTATACGGCCACGCCGGAAGCACGGCCAGCAGCAGAATAATCAGGACGATGAAAAGCAATGGGCGACTCATTCGGGATTCTCCTAGGCCGCCATCTGATCCAACATGTATTCCAACCGGTCCGCGCGCTTCTCCACGTCCGACCAGAGAGAGAGAAATCTCGCGTCGATCTGCGGCTGCGCTGTGGCGTCCGGCAGCCGTTGATAGAGGCTTTCCAGCAGGGATTGGTCCCGCTGCAGGCGCATCAGCTCCGCCATCACCAATACGTCCATTCCGGTTCGTGTCATCTGTAGGTTTTGCATTTTTTCCTCTAGGTTGCGTTCTTTGGTGCCCGAGGGCACGCGCTCTCTTTTGCAACTCATGGACCACAGTTCGGCGAGCCGCTTCGATGGCGCGTAAGTTATTGTGAGGCCGTGCTGAGCGAGTCGATTTGGAATCACAGTAACCCGATTTGGTTACCGTTTGAGGAGCAAAGATTACAGTTTTGGAGGTAACCCTGTTACCAGAGATGTCAATGGGGCGACAGGAGCGGAGCTAGCGAGCCGCGCAGGACTACGATGGAAGCTTTGGGAAGCTGATAGAGCGCGCCGCGTCCGCCAGTGACTTTCGATTTTCTGGGTGGGCCGTCGGGGTCCGCGTGACCGTTTATGCCGTCCGGGTGCCATTGGTACTCTGCGGCTCCGAACGTAATGCGATCGACGGGGCTGGCGAAGGAACGGTCCGGGCCGGTGAAAGCAATCTTCACCGCGTGTGCGTTGTCGTGATCTTTGTTGATCAGCATGACGGACCATTGTCCGTCCGGGCGCTCGACGGCATAGGCAGTGACCAACACGTTGCCGGAAGCATCGTGCACGTCGCTCGATGCGCGAAACAGATGATGCGGGGCGTCCACGGGCTGCACCCACTCTTTGCTGATTATTTGCGCCGCGAAGTATTGCGAGAAATATCCGGTGATGTTGAACTTCTTATCGATATTGAAGAAGCCGAACGATCCGCCTCCGCATTCGGGCGAAAGTCCCCAGGGCAGGTAGTGAAAGAAATAAGTACCGCTGGCGCCCCCGCTCATCATGGAGCCGACATAATCGGCCAGCCAAAGCCCGCCCATGATATCGACATACATTTGTCCCGATTGCCAGGACATGTTGCCTTCCGTCATGAAAAAGGGAAGCTCGGCGGGCAAGCCGTCGTTCTTCCAAACTTCGAGAATGTGGCTGACGATCTGCGGCTCGCGGTAGAGATCGCTCCAGGGATTCTTGCACGCTTCGTAGGGATAATGCTCGAAGGAGAAAAAGGTGAGATCGTTCATCCGATTGTGCGCCTTCAGGTAATCCAGGAAGCGGCCGAGCCAGGACACTCGCCCTTGGGCGTCAGGCCAAACTTCGACGTCTTCATTGGTTCCCTCGAAGGACGGTCCGCCGAGCTTGGCATCCGGGACCAACCGGTGAATGGCGGCAGCGAATTGAAGATACAACGCGCCGTAGTCTTCGGGAAGCATTTTCTGGCCGTCGGGTTCCTCGCCCATCTCAATTCGGGCGATCGGATAATGGCGCTGGTAGAGATAGGCGATTTCGGCCGCGGCGTCCTCGGGTGTGGAATACAACATGGCGACCGGAACGATGGCCGGAAGCCCACGCGTGACGCCGCTCGAGAAAAAGAAATCGAATCCCACCTGATCGCCCTTGGATTCATCCAGGTCCGTGGCCGCATGCCAGGGGTCCACGGAAGAGGGCCAGGTGACGGTCTGCTCGCGGCTCTTCTGATGTTTGACGAGATCCGTGAATTGGCCATCCGCGGCAAGAGTCCCGGCATACAGCTCATCAATCGCATAGCCGACGCAGTTGCGCTTGTCGGATTCGCCGTGCGTATCGCAGGTATTGGAGGACTCGGTCATCCAGATGCGGAGGAAGCGGACCGGAAGTTTCCAGGACAAGAGCTTCAGGGTGACCGTGCCGCCCCGGCCGTCCGTAACAATGCCGGCTGGAAATGTCTTCCATATCCCTTTGGTTGTTCCGTCATAAAACGGCTCTTCGTCGCCGGTCCAAAACTGAACCAGATACCGGCGCGCGTAAGGCTGGGCCCATGCGATGCGGATGGCGTTGAGATCCTGCTTACTGCCGAGATCGAGGAGGACCCATTGCGGGTGCAGAGAATCGTCTTCGCCAGTGAAGGCATGCGTGAGATAGGGATTGCTTTTCCAGTATGTGGTCGCGTCGCCATCGGTGAGGCGCGAGTATTCGGTTCCATCGCCGCGGGCGAATCCCCGATGGGGCAACGGGTAGGCCCAGGAGTGGCGAATCTCGGCGGCGGGCTCGGCGTTGCCGGTGAAATAGCCTTCCTGTTTATCGGGATTGCTCCAAGTGCCCCGCGGATTCCAGTGCCAGGCTTGGACCTGAAGGTCGGTGTTCTGGCGATAGGTAACAGGTTGCCAACCGGAGTCAAGAACTTGTTTGAGAATGGGATCTGTGAGCACGTGATCCGTGGTTCCGGTGCCGAGCCGATCGACACCCGCGCCGAGAGCGCGAATGGGGCTGAAAGAATTCACGGCGTGAGAGGGATCGGCGTCAACAATGATGTTCTGGGGCGCGGCGGCTGGCGCGAGAGACAGCAGCGCGGCCAGGCCACAATAGATTATTTTAGATTGCGTCATTCAGATTCATGATATCTGTGGGGCGGCGCCATGCGCGGCCAAGTGCGTTGTTATTGCGCCGGACGTTCCACCACAATCAGCCAGTGCGCGCTTTCGGAATCGGGATTATCGATGAAGGTGTCTTCGCGGTCTAAGATGTGGAAGCCGGCCGCCTCCAGTTCGCCGGCGGCGAGATCGGAGGCGAGGACGTGGTTGTTCGTCTGCTTCTCGCGTGGACGCTGGCGGGTACGAATAGGCGTGTTGTCCAGGATCGCTAAGCGTCCGCCGGGCTTGAGCGACTCCTTAATGTGTTGCAGAATCGCTGGGTATTTCGGCATCTCGTGATAGGCGTTCACGATCAGTACGGCGTCTAGCGTTCCTTGCGGCAGCTTGGGATTATCGGCGTCGCCACGGATCACAACCGCGTTCTTCACGTGCTGCTTTTTCAAATTGGCTTTGGCCAGGTGCAGGCCCCAATCTTTTTCGTCGACGATGTCTTCGCAGTAAACGCGTCCCGTGTTTCCGAC
>JBEKJJ010000366.1:0-6355 GCA_050011295.1 Bryobacteraceae bacterium | reverse complement strand
GGCTTCGGCGCAGGCCTGGGTTGCTCAGGCAACCCGGTATTGCCGGTAAACAAGTTCGACACGGCTGTACCGGGTGTTTTCACAGTTTGCGTATCAAGTGGATTGCGCAACACCAGTTGGATATGCATTTCGGCGCTGGCCAGGCTCAGCGTCTCGGCCTGCTCCGGAGTTACCAGCAGATTCACAACGGGAACACTCACCGGTTTGCCCTCGGCATCTTTCTGCATGTCCTGCCCCGCGGAGAGCACCTCCATGTTCTGCAAAAGCGTTTTTGTTACCGTGCCGAGCCCGTTGGAGCCGCCGGGAGGCGTGCCGGCAATCAGGACATCCACCCGCGCCCCAGGCCGCACAAACCCGGACACGCCGGCGACATCATTGACGCGAATGCTGACTGCTCGCATGCCGGGAGGAATAGTGGCCGCCAAGCCCCCACCTGCGCCTTTGGCCGCCAGACGCGTCTCGAGGATCGGCTCGCCTTCGTAAATGGTCGCCACCACGCCACGGCCGACTACTTCAGAGCTGGCTCCGAGAGCGCCCTTCGGCTCGGGGCCGTTCCAATCCACTACTTTGACGTCGGCGTCCTTGAGGAGAGTTCCGATTTCGAGGTTGCGGCTGGCCACTACCACCTGCGCGATGGCTGGCTTCGCGCTGGTGGACAGCTTGGTCACAATCAAACGATAAAGAACCCAGCTCGCGACCGCCGAAATGACGAGCGCGAAGGCAAGAACGGACAAAAGACGCTTGTTCACTTTATTAACTCCCGTTGGCCGCCGCCAACTTGTTGTTCGCAGCGGACCAGATGGTATTGACGCTGCCGCTCATGCCAATAAACATAGCGGCGCCCGCCAGCGCAATAAACGCGATCAGCAGCGAATATTCAACTAAATCCTGGCCGGTCTCATCGCTGAGGAACCGGTCGAGATTTCTGATCGCCATAATACCCTCGCAACTGACAAGACGAGCAATACACCGGCAGCCAGAGTACCACCCGCCAACTGGCTGCCAGCCGAATCCTCTCACAGCCTCCGGACCTATCGACTACAAATCTCAAGCTCCGGAGAGTGGGACGCCAGGAACTTTAACTTCCGCCGTTCGCCGCCGTCGCTGCGTTGTTAAGCCGCGAGTTCGTGATGTTCCAAATGGTAGCAATGCTGCCGCCAGCATTAATGAACAGAGCCGCGGATGCCAGAGCCACAAAGGCCAGAAGCAACGTATACTCGATCAGATCCTGTCCCTGTTCGTCTTTCAAAAATTGTTTTAGAATTTTCACGCTTTACACCCCTTTCGATTGTTTGACCGCGACCATCTTGCGATCGCGGTGTACTGCTTTCGTGATTTGTGGATCACGATCCTTTCCACCGGCTGGACCGGCGGAAACCTGTTGACGCTCGGCCGCCCGTTCCGGGACCGCCCGGAAAACAATGGCGACGGTGTCGTCATAAACTGTGCGCCAGTGGCTGGATTCTTTAATCGTACCGGCCAAGGCACTCTTGGTGGAGAGAACGATAGTGTCCACCTTATACCGGTCGAGAGACTGTTCCCAATTGTATTGGACGCTCATCACATCCCGGTATTTTTGTTCGAAGGCCTGCCCATAAAAGTCGCTCCGGCCATCGACAAATACCTTGTGACCAGGATAGAGCTCGTACAGCAGATAATCGCCCCACTCATCGTCTGTGAAGATCCGCGAAGCCGGGTCCGAGCGCAGCACACTCAACGCCTTGGCCGGGTATCTTTCGGGATCGTACTCCGGCTTCAATTTGCCGGTGGCGTTTGGACTGGTGATCAGGAGCGCCACCACGACCACCGCAGCCACACTGACAAAGTGGAGTCTCCATTGCCGATCGGTTACCGAGAATTCGGTTGCCGCGGTCCGGAAACCGATAGCGGCCCGGCGCAGCCACGCGACAACTGGGGCGTGCTCCAGGGCACATAACATTTCGTAAAGCGCTTGCGCGACAAAAGGCGCAGCAACAATTGCAAACAAAGGGATGTTGCGCGCCGAGAGCAAAGCCAAGTGCGCCCATCCGGCGATCAGCGCCAGCGGGACAAAATCCCGGCGCTTCGCCACGAACCACGCCGACGCAAGGGCGCCGAACAGAAGCAGCGTCTCCAGATACAGAGCCACAGGGTGATGGAAGCTGATGGACTGAAACTCGATGATGTTTTCCAGGTGATATGGTTCCGAGAAGAATTGATAGATGTGTGCGTGTAGATGGTACGTGTAGGGATTCACGATCGTGGCAAGCGCGCAACCAAAAGCCGTAACCGCGAATCGCGCGGCGGATTGCAAAGCAGTGCGCCGGTCGTCCGAATTCGCCGTGAATACCGCGCTAGCAAACTCACCCGCCGCGTATCCGGCAAGAATGATCAACCCAGCAAGAAATCCGCCATGGAGATTCGTCCATAGGACGAAAAACAAGGGCAGCGCCCAGAGCCAGCGCGTGCGGCCCTCCCGAGCCCGATCCAGGACCATCAGCAGGATCACCGTGAACAACATGGTCACCAGATGGGGCCGGGCCAGCCAGTGTATCGATGAGGCGACGCAGGCCAGGAAGGTAACGGCGATCGCAATGAACGGGTTCTTACAATGCCGCCGCACCAGCCGGAACAACAATGCGATTGTCAGGCAAATGATCACGATGCTCACGGCTACAACCGTGGCCAGGCCCCCGTGTTGGTACAACCATGCGAAGCAAACGTCCCACAGCCATTCCCACGCGAACCAGGGCTGCCCGGCTTTGGTGTACGAAAAAATGTCCTCATGCGGGACGCGGCCATTTGCCAGAATCCATTGCCCCGTCAGAATATGCCAACCAGTATCGCCATCGCCTAGCATGGATTTGGCACCTTCCATGCGGGTGAACAGGAACACAATGGGCATCAGGAACGCCAGATCCGTCAAAGACGGCAGCACGCGGACGATTGGGTTCGTTTTGTATTCCATCACATCAGCACCAACGAATCCTCAGGTGCTCGAACGGGCTGCGCCGTCACAAACTGGACCCGCTCAAACCGCAGCGCCACTACCCACCCTTCCTTTTCCTCGCTGATTCGAACCGCTACCGCCTTCGACGCCAGGCATCGCTGCTTGAACTGCCGGTGCGCAGGGAGCGGAACCTCCGCCCACAAAGCATCCCCCGGCTGAGGCACCAGCGCCGGATGGCCGTTCGGCACTACCCGGATCAGTGCTCCCGATCGGCTCACGTTTATCGTCAAACCATCGATAAAGTGCTGAGCGCCAATCGGTTGGACGCGACACTTCAGCTGGATCTCGAATCTCAGATCGCGCCTTCGTTCCATTGTGGTACTTTAGTACTTGACTGTACCACCCCCGCTCCTTCATACAAGCTGAAATTGGATAACATGGTACTGTTAACGAACGATATGGGTCCAGAACGCGGTTCCCCAGCCCTTGATTGACTGGCATCACCTAGGTACAATACCTTAGAACAAGTGTACGGTTGAATGTTCGCCCGATCAAGTGAGATTGGTGGGCGCCGCGGAACTGACCAGCGTGTAAGGTGGAAAGATTTGATTTCCCTCACTGTATACACAAGCGAACCTTTGAACTCCATCGCATTGGAGGTTCTGTTCCGGCAGTCGAAGGACATTTCCTTGCTGCCCATCGTCTGCGATGTGTCGAATCTGCTCTCGCAGGTTGGCTCCCTCAAGCCGGACGTGGTCCTGCTGGCTGTAGACACCAGCGTGGATTGGGGATTGCTCAACCAACTGCGGCGCGAAAGTCCCGACGCGAGGGTGGTGCTGTGGCTGCACGAGATCACCCCGGAGCTGGCATATCAAGCCATCGAATGCGGAGTGCGTGGAATTCTTCGGAAGAGCCTGCCTCCCGAAATGATTGTGAAGTGCGTCCGCAAGGTGCATGAGGGCGAGCTGTGGTTCGAGAAGGCCTTGACCCAGACGTTCCTCAGCGGGCGTACCGTGAAGATTTCCAAGCGCGAGAGCGAATTGATCACGCTGGTGTCGCAAGGCTTGAAGAACAAAGAAATCGCGACGGTGCTGGGCGTCACGGAAGGCACCGTGAAAGTTTACCTTTCCCGTTTGTTCGGGAAGATTGGAGCCAGAGATCGCTTTGAGCTGGCACTCATTGGACTGCGCAACGCACCCAGCGGGATGGAGTTCGCGAGCGCCCCAGCCCGTACGCTGACGGGTCTTCCCACAGTTCCCCAACAGTCGATTGCCGCCGACGCGGCGCCCAAGAAGGCGCAATCGCAATCCACCCGGCTATTCTTCGCGCGCGCCGCGCATTAAGCTGTTGCTAGAGTGCGTGTCCGGCTCAAATGGAACGATGGGCAGCAAGAGCGCGATCTTCTGTTCCAAGGCGTTCCTGAGAAAGCCCTGTGGGCTCCCTTTTCATTTTCGGTGTGCATGCAGACATTGTTGGTGGGGCTAGCGATATCCTACCTGCACTTCATCGCGCTGTTGCCGCCCGATTCTCTCTTAGAAATTCGGAGGGACCGTGTGCTCGATCTCAGCAGCGACCCGCTGGAGGAGTATCGCTCGATAGTCGCGCCGAATCTCGCGGCGGATCATCCAGCCACCAGCCACCAGCGGCGTGCGCCGTCAGCTCGCAACGCTCAGGCGAGTACCGAACCATCGCCCGAGACCGCTCCCTCGCTCCCCGCGCGCGAGTTTCGGATGCCGCCGGTGCGCACCCGCCGAGCCATCCAGCAGACGCTGGTCCAAATGGATTTGCCGCCCACCATGGATTTACATCAGCAACTCCGGGTTCCTACCATCGTGCTGCTGGCGTCGACACCGCGCAGGTTGGCTCCGCGGCCCTTCATCGCGCCTCCGCAGCGCAAGAACACCATGGAAGTGCCCAGCCGCGTGGTTACTGAGATGCGTCCTCCGATTCTGGATATACGGGCAGGATACGCGAAGACTCCCGAAGTTTTGAGGGACATGACGCCTCGGCTTGCGGCGCCGGTGGGCGCGGTTGCGCCGGTAGCCGGCAGTCGCGAACCAGTGGAAGCCAAGCCGGCCGCCGCCACCGTGACAGGAACTGCAGTTGACCCGCCGAACATCATTTCGTTACCGGACCGGCCCATTCCGGCCGCATCGGCGATCGTATTGCCGCCTTTGAATCAGATTTCTGGACGAGACACGGCTGCGGGCGCGGGAGGGGATGGCGCTGGCGCAGGCGGTACCGCGCCCTCGCACAGCGGATCAGGCGTGAGTACGGCCAGTAACGCATCCGGCAATTCGCCCGCGTCCCGAGCGCCGGCTGCTGGCTTGGGCACGGATCATGCCGGCAACTCCGCAAGCGTCGTTGCATCGGGCGCGGGAACAAAGCCGGCCGGCGGAGTATCTGTCAGTGGCGGCGGAAACGTCGCGCCATCCAAAGCCGCGGCCGGTCCCGCGCGATTGATCCGGCCCCAGAACGGGACGTACGAAGTAGCTATCGTGCAATCATCCGGCGTGGTGCCGGGATCGAGCGGGCTGTTGAAAGGCAAGCCGGTCTACAGCGTGTACATTCCAGTGGGGACGGGCAAGGAGTGGATCCTTCAATACTGCCTGCCGGTGGACGACGCGCAGCCCGCCGCGCGATCGCAGGTGGTGCAGTTGGGCAACATCACGCCGATCACGGCGCCGTATGCGTTCTCCATCATCGGCCCCACGATTCAGTTCCGGGCAGGCGCGCGCTACGCCTTCATTCATGGATTTGTGAACGCGTCCGGCCGGTTCGAACACCTGACGGAAGCGAGCGATCAGGAGATCGAAAACATCGCGGCGGTGCTGGAGAGCCTGGGGCAATGGGAGTTCCGGCCGGCGACGAAAGATGGCGTACCGGCGATGGTGGAGATCCTGCTATGCATCCCGAATGCGGCGTGAGAGCTATAATGACGGGAAGCAAGACCATGCCGGTACGCCGCCGTTCAGGAAACTCCATCATCGAGTTGACGTTCATGATGCCGTGGCTGCTGTTTTTGTTTGTGGGCGTGTTCGATACGGGCTTTTATTGTTATGCGTTGATCGCGACACAGAATGCGGCGAGAGCTGTTGCGGTACACAACTCGATTAGCAAAGCGGCGGCAACCGACCCGGATGGGTCCGGATGCCAGATCGCCGTTTTCGAGCTAAAGACCGCAGCCTATGGAAGGACCATAACCAGTTGTGGTGCGCTGCCGTTGCAGGTAACCTCAAGCGTATTGGAAGATTCCATCGGCAACGACATGGCAAATGTAGTCGTGACCTATCAGTCAGCCGTTCTGATACCAATCCCCGGTTTACTCTCGGGCCAACTAACGATTACAAGAACGGCGCAGATGATGGTGAATCCGTCTGCGGATTTCTGAGATGCGCAATTGGCGAAACGGCAACGCGACTATCG
>JBEKJJ010000365.1:0-6401 GCA_050011295.1 Bryobacteraceae bacterium | reverse complement strand
TCTCGCGGCGTCCGCTGCTCGACCAAACAAAAAACGCTCCGATGCTCGTCATCAACGGCGCAAACGACTATTTCGTCCCACAAGCGGATACGCTCGTCTTCAAAGGTCGGCCCAAAACCGAAATCCACTTGCTACCGGACATCGGACATTGTGCCGTGTTGGGTGGCGTCTCGAAGCTGCCGGAAGTAATTGACTTGGTTACGCAGTGGCTTCCGAAGCAGATCGGTTTGGACGCTCGGGCTCAGGCCACAAATCGGTAGCGCCCCTTTGGCAGGAAGGTCTTTGAACAAGTTCAAAGCCCCTGCACCTAAACGCCCAGCACCTCGCGACCGGCTGGCCGGTCACTCCAGTGAGTAAACTGGGTCGATTGAATTCTTGATCGAACACCTGACCCAAAAGTTTTGAGGAGAATCATGGTTCTTTCAGACCTTGCATCTATTGCCACGGCTATTAGCGGGCTGGCGGTGACGGCATCGCTTATTTACGTCGGAATCCAGACCAAGCAGAACGTTCGCCACACGAGGGCTCTAGTCCATCAGGGGACCGCTGCCCGAACACAAATATCCTGCTCGGATTCATGAACCCCGAAGCCGTTAAGGCATGGATCGAGGGGAATGGGGGCACGCCTACGCCCGAGTTGATAAGGCAGAGGCAGTTTTATTATCAGTGCGGCATCGCGATGGTTGCAATGGAAGACTACTTCAGCCAGCATGAGGACGGCCTTCTAAGCGATGAACAGTTTTCTCGGGGCAGGGCGACTTTTCGAGAGCGGCTCAGAGAACCCGGACTGCGGGCCTACTGGATGAAACAAAGAGAGACGATGACCAAAGCGGCACCCCGGTATTGCGCGTTCATAGACAGTCTTTGTGACGGCGAACCGACGGCGCCTGGCGACTTGGGTTTCCATCAAAATGGAAAATCGTAAATCCGGGTCTGGCTCCTTGTCTTCAGCGCACGGGGGAAGCGTGGCCTAGATTTGGTTCGAGGACGCCGGCGGATTTTGTACACTTTTTGTACCAAGACCCTGCTTTTGAGGCTTTTTTTACGACTTTGGCGACTCTTTAGAATCAGCAGGTTGCAGCAACTAAAAACATGTCAAGTTCGTGGTTCGAATCCATGCCGGGGAGCCAATCTATCGTTCGTTGACAACACAGAGCTTAAATCGAGGCCAAACGTTAAGTGCTTTGTTTTCGGGTTCGAGTCCTCGCTGGGCCTAAAGCAACGTGGAAGAATTATGGGACCAATACGGACTCACGGTGCCTCGTGGATATAATGCCGTTTCGTCCGAAGTGTTCTGCTGCGATGGCCGCCCCCACGCGAGACCTCAACCAACGAATGGATCGACGATGCGCACGCCGGCGTTCACGAAATCAGCACGATTTCGCGTGGCGACCGCCAGACCGTGGAAGACCGCAGTTGCCGCTATTAGGCTATCCTTGATCGGCATGGCTTTCCCGGTTGTGCGAAGACGCGCCAGCAGTTCCGCCCATATCAGCCCCGTGTCCGCATCCCAGGGAAGACAGTGGAGACGCCCGACTCCCGCGTCGAACCAGCGTTCCAGGGCAGCCCGCTTCCTTCCCCTGGGAAGGATGAGGATCCCGAATCGGAGTTCGCCGAGAATGACGGGATCGACGGCAATATCCGGCTCATGTGCCCGAAGCCACGTTACGACCCGCGGATCGGGCGCCGGTTTCGTCGGCTCGCTCAGAACGTTAGCGTCGACCAAGTACTTCACAGCGCATCCGTCGACTCAGCGTCGATCGGAACGAAGAAATCCTTCTGCGGACAGTCCAGTAGCCAGTCAACGGCGCCCTCGTTCGAGGGAGCCATGCGCCGGACGAGGCGATAGTCCCCGCGATCGACTCGCTCGACGTCGAACTCCTGCCCCGGTTCGACGCGATCCATCTGCCGGAACTCTGCCGGCAGAACGATTTGGCCCTTGGAGGAGACGGTAGTTTTCATGCAAGTAAGATAACGTCTTACCTGCCCCGGTGTCAAGCACTACAGCCAGGAACCACGACAAGCATCGGCAACTGGAAACCTCACGCATCGACGGTGTCCAGCACGCCACCAGAGTTCGAAATGCGTCCATGCCGGGGAGCCACAAGCGCGCCGTCCTGCAAGCAAACCCTGGATGCGGTGCCTTCCGCGCGGCGTGCATCCCATCCGTCCTCCACCGGTCGCATGTTGGCAGAGCTGGGCGCTAACATGCGGGAAGCGAGTCATGGCAGGTGTAATGGACAGCCGTACATATGCTGTATAAAATCAAGTATGCGCTCGCTGGCCGGCAGCCTTGTCCTATTGGCTGCCGCCGCTTCAGCTTTGGTTGCTCAGCCGGCGCCAGGTGCGGCTGACTCCGATTTCTTCGAGACAAAAATCCGCCCGCTGTTTGCCGACAAGTGCTACGCCTGTCACACCGGTGCGCGCATGGGAGGGCTGCAACTCGACTCCCGTGAGCACTTCCTCAAAGGCGGAAAATCCGGTCCCATTGTCGTTCCCGGGGACCCAGGCGCGAGTCTGCTGGTGAAAGCTCTGCGCTACGACGCAAACCCCAAGATGCCGCCCGCCGGCAAACTCGGCGCCGACCAGATCGCTGCTGTTGAAGCCTGGGTCAAAGCGGGAGCTCGGTGGCCGCAAAATGAGAAAGACGTCCTGAAATCGCCGCCTTACAAGATAACTGCGGAGCAGCGCGCGTTCTGGTCCTTTCAACCCGTTAAGCCCGTGGCACCGCCCGAAGTGAAGGATGCCAATTGGGCCGGCACGGAGATCGACCGTTTCATCGCAGCAAAGCTCCAGTCGCGTGGGCTGCGCGCGGTGCGCCGCGCCGATCGACGCATCCTCATCCGACGTGCCACTTACGATCTCACCGGCCTGCCGCCTTCGCCTGAAGAGGTGGATGCATTTGAAAACGACCGATCGCCCGATGCGTTCGCTAGAGTCGTCGATCGCCTGCTCGCCTCGCCTCGCTATGGCGAGCGCTGGGGACGTCTCTGGCTGGATGTCGCCCGCTACTCCGACGACCGGCTGGACTCGGAGCGCGATAACCCCTATCCGGCCTCCTTCCGCTATCGCGATTGGGTTATCCAGGCTATTCAGAACGACATGCCCTACGACGTTTTCGTGAAGGCCCAATTGGCCGGCGATCAGCTTCCCGATCACGAAAAATACGAAGCGGGCCTCGGCTTCTATGCTTTGAGCCCCGAAATGCAGGACGACCGCGTGGATGCCACCGCGCGCGGCTTCCTGGGACTCACGGTCGCCTGTGCGCAGTGCCACGATCACAAGTACGACCCCATTTCCGCCGGCGATTTCTACTCCCTGATGGGCATCTTCCGCAACACCGACCTGCATGAGGTTCCACTCGCTCCTAAGGAGACCGTCGATGCGTATAAAGCGCAGGCTGCCCGCATTGAGAAAAAAGAAAAAGAACTCCAGGAGTACGTCGATGCTCAATCCGCGCAATTGGGTCTCATCCTCGCTTCCGAGACCGCGCGCTATCTGGCCGCCTCGCTGCAGGGCCCGAGCAAAGTTCAGGATACAACCGCGGGCTCCGTGCTCGATCCGGAAACGCTCGCCCGCTGGACCAAGTATTTGGCCGATCCGGAAAAGCAACACCCCTTTCTCAAAGGTTGGTACGCCGCCGCAACAGAGGAGCAGCGCGCGAAGGCGGCCACGGACTTTCAGGTCCAGGTCCTCGCCGTCATCGCCGAAAAGACGCACGTCGACGATGAAAACCATGTCCGCCTGGGACTCAATCCAACTCGCGAAGATCTTTCCAGCGCGAACCTGGTTTCACTGGACCGGGCCAAGTTCGGCCTTTGGGAAGACCTGCTTGGCGATCATGGCGTCCTGCACTACGTAGACTCCAAAAAGGAAAAGGCCCAAATCGACCGGTTCCTGACGGGTGTTTGGCTCGATCACCTCACCCGGCTCCGCGCGCAATTGGCCGCGCTGAAGAAGGATCTCCCTCCTGCCTACCCCTTCCTGCAAACCATTGCCGACAAGCCGAAGCCAGAGCAACAACATGTCTGGATTCGCGGCAATGAGAACAATCCCGGCGACCTTGCCCCCGCTCGCTTTCTAACAATCCTGTGTCCCGCTGAGCCAGAACCCTTTCAACGCGGCAAAGAGCGCCTGCAACTGGCCGAAGCCATTGCGAGTCCTACCAATCCTCTGACCGCCCGCGTTATTGTTAATCGTGTATGGCAGCAGCACTTCGGGTACGGCTTGGTGCGTACACCGAGCAACTTCGGCTCACAGGGCGACCGTCCCTCACATCCCGAGCTGCTCGACTATCTCGCCGACCGGTTTGTGCGTGAAGGCTGGTCACTCAAGAAACTGCACCGCACAATTATGCTAACCGCCGTCTATGGGTTGAGCGATGAGGTTTCCGAGCGCAACTATGCCGAGGATCCCGACAATCGGCTGCTTTGGCGATACAACCGCCGGCGGCTCGACGCCGAATCGATCCGCGATTCCCTCCTCTACGTCTCCGGCAAGCTCGATTTCGAGGCCGGTGGTCCCGCGGTGCCGCTGGACCAGCCAAACAACCGCCGCACGGTCTACGCCTTCATTTCTCGCCGCCAACTCGATCCGATGCTTGCGCTATTCGATTTTCCGAACCCGAACAGCACCAGTGAGCAGCGCTTGCAAACCACCGTCCCGCTGCAGAAGCTCTTCTTCATGAACAGTCCGTTTGTCATTGATCAATCCACCGCTCTCAGTGCTCGGGCCGCTGCCAATGCAGCGAGCGACGACCAGCGCCTTAGGGCAACGTACCGCTTAGTGCTGCAGCGCGGCCCCACACCTGAAGAGCGGAGGCTTGCTCTCAAATTCATCAACGGAAAGGCCGACGCGTGGCCCGAATACACACAGGTCCTGCTGAGTTCAAATGAGTTCATATTTCTTAACTAAAGAAAAGATGCTTGCGCCCACACGGCGGCAATTACTCCGCACCGTGGGCACTGGCTTCGGCATGGCCGGACTGGCCGGTCTGCTTAATGCCTCGCCGGCCGCCGCGCCCGCGCCCATGGCCCCCAAAGCCCCGCACTTCAAGGCTTCGGCCAAACACGTCATCTTCCTCTTTCTCAACGGCGGTCCCTCCCAGGTAGACACGTTCGATCCCAAGCCGATGCTGCAGAAGTACAGCGGCCAGCCCATCCCCAGCGGCAACCTGAAGACGGAGCGCAAGACCGGCAATCTGCTGGGTTCACCCTTCAACTTCCGCCGTTGCGGCAAGAGCGGCATCGAAATTAGTGAAATCTTTCCCAAGCTGGGAGACGCGATTGACGATGTCTGCGTGATTCGCTCTATGTACACGGAGATCCCGAATCATGAACCATCCCTTTTCCTGATGAATTGCGGCCATCGCGTTCCCGGCCGTCCGTCCATGGGTTCGTGGCTGACGTACGGCCTCGGCTCGGAAAACCAGAACCTCCCCGGCTACGTGGTCTTGTGCCCGGGTTACCCCATTGTGGGAGCGCAACTGTGGAGTTCCACGTTCCTTCCGGCGATCTATCAAGGCACTTATATTCCGAACAGCGAGAAGACTCCCGACAAACTCATTCACTATATCCGCAATCCGTCCACGCCCATGAGGGAACAGCGGCGGGCGCTGGATCTGCTGCGCGAGTTAAACCTCATCCAGGAAAAGCGCGAGGGCGAAGACGGTCAACTCGAAAGCAGCATACAGGCCGCTGAAATCGCCTATCGGATGCAAAGCGAAGCGCCGGAAGTTTTCGATATCGCTAAAGAGCCAGAAGCCGTGCGCGGCCGTTATGGCGACCATGATTTTGGACGCGGCTGTCTGATGGCCCGCCGTTTGGTGGAGAGTGGCGTGCGTATGGTGCAGGTCTACTACGGTAACGGCCAGCCGTGGGATAACCACGACGATATTCTGATTCATCGCAAGCTGGCCCATGATGTCGACGGCCCGATCGCCGCCTTACTGGCTGACCTGAAGGCGACCGGTCTGCTGAAGGAAACCCTGGTCATCATCAGCGGAGAGTTCGGTCGTACGCCGGTCCTTGAAGTCAGCGGATTGGTGAAGGTACAAAATGGCCGCGATCACAACAGTCACGGCTTCTCGACGCTGCTGGCCGGCGGTGGTGTCAAGGGTGGTACGACCTACGGCAACACCGACGAATTCGGCTTTAAGGCAGTGGAGAATCCCGTGCACATACATGACCTACACGCTACTGTTCTTCACGCTCTGGGTATGGATCACACCAAATTAACCTACCGCTACAGCGGCCGCGACTTCCGCCTGACGGACGTCGCCGGGAATGTCGTGCACGACATTTTGGCGTAGAGCCAAGCTCTACTGCTTGGCGTACTTGGCCCACATTGCCTCATCGGACAGCATCTTGATGAACAAGCCTCCGACTACGGAGCGTGCTTGA
>JBEKJJ010000364.1:0-6441 GCA_050011295.1 Bryobacteraceae bacterium | reverse complement strand
ACGGTTTGCCCGGAGCTGCCCACCTGGCGCTCCATCGGGAGCCAGCCGCTGTCGCAGATCGGCCGCGAGGCTGCCAGCTCAGCGCCTAGCACCTTCGCCAGCTCCTCGACAATCGGGATGTTCTCTTTCTCCTTGATGCCGCGGCCCACCGAGACGATGATGTCGGCAGCGGTCAAGTCCACGGCGCGCGCTGATTCGCGGAACGGTTCCAGAGGTTTTGCGCGGATTGCATCCGCACTGAGCGATGGAGCAAAGTTTTCCACCGGCGCGGAACCGGTTTCCAGTTGGTCGGCACGGAATGCTCCAGCTTGTATGGACACGAAATGCGGCGCCGCGCCGCCGGGTTTCACATCCGCATTTAGCTTGCCTTGAAAAAGCTGCCGGACGAAAACGGGCGAGCCGGATTCCACGCGAAACCCGATGGCGTCGCTGATGAGTACCTGTCCAAAGCGAGTCGCGAGTTTGGGCGCGAAGTCGCGGACTTGATACGTGTGTGGGAACAGCACCAGCGAGGGATTGATCTTGCGAATGAGTTGCTCAAGCGCCGCAGTGTATCCATCGGCCGTGTAAACTGCGAGCAGATCATGCTGTACGGCATACACGCGCTCCAACTTCTTCGAGGCAAGTTCATCGGCGAGCACACCGATCACCACGGCGGAGACTGACCCGCCCAATTGAGCTGCCAGTTGCTGGCCCGCTCGGAGCGTTTCCCACGACATGCGATTCCACGCGCCGCCGCGCTGTTCCATGATCACCAGCACGCCGCTCATATTACCCGCACCTCGAATTTCAGTTTCTCGACCAGTTTCGCCGCAGCCTCCTTGGCGTTGCCTTCCAGCATTTGAGTCTGCTTGGTACGTTGCGGAGCATAAATCCGCTCGATTACCGCTGTGGGTGTTGCTGAAACGCCCAGTTCGGCGGCGGTTTGCCGCTTGATCTGTTTTGTCTTAGCTTTCTTGATGCCCATCAGCGTGGCGTAGCGCAGCTTGTTGATGCCGGATTGGATGGTGAGCACAGCAGGCAGCGGCATTTCCACCTGCTGGAACCAGCCGTCTTCCAGTTCGCGCTTCACGCGGATGCCGCTGTCCGTTTTTTCCACCGCCATGATGATGGTTCCGTGGGGTAGCCCCAGTACCTCGGCCAGCACCACGCCAGTCTGTCCATATCCCAGGTCGTCGGATTGCAATCCTGTCAGAATGAGATCGGGCTGCTCGGGTTTTGCGGCTGCGGCCAGCAGTTTCGCAATGCCAAGCGTGTCGAACGAATGCAAGTTTTCTTCCTCGATGTGGATGGCCCGGTCGGCGCCCTTGGCCAGAGCCTCGCGAATGGTTTGCGAAGCGCGAGCCGGACCGGCACACAAGGCGACCACCTCGCCGCCGTGCTTTTCCTTTAACTGAAGGGCCTCTTCCAACGCATATGCATCGGGCTCGTTGATCTCGAAACTCAGATCGTTCTCTTGAATCCAGTGGCCGCTCGCGTCGATGCGAAGCTGGGAGTCGCGGACTGGAACCTGCTTGATGGAAACAATGATTTTCATGAAAACACTTCAGTCTGTAAATCTCTTAAAGATGAGGCAGCCGTTAGTGCCTCCAAAACCGAACGAATTCGAAAGCGCGTAATCAATTTTCATGGGGCGCGCATGATTCGGGACATAATCCAGATCGCAGTCAGGATCTGGAACGTCGTGATTGATGGTGGGCGGAGCGATTTGATCCCGTAAAGCCAACACCGTGATACCAGCTTCCAAACCGCCAGCGCCGCCCAGCAAATGGCCGGTCATGGATTTCGTGGAGCTCACCGCCAGTTTGTATGCGTGCTCGCAAAAGGCGCGCTTGAGAGCGAGTGTCTCGATTTTGTCGCCGATATCGGTGGATGTACCATGAGCGTTGACATAGTCGATCTGGTGGGGCTGGATATCAGCGTCTCTTAGAGCATTGCGCATTACCCGGAATGCGCCATCACCGTCCTCGGACGGGCTAGTAATGTGGTGCGCATCGCCGCTCATGCCGTACCCCACGATCTCGGCCAAGATGGTGGCGCCGCGGCGTTTGGCCAGCTCCAGCTCTTCTATGATCAGCATCCCCGCGCCTTCGCCCACCACGAAGCCGTCGCGCTGGGCATCCCAGGGCCGCGATGCTTTTTCAGGCTCGTCGTTGCGGTGAGAGAGAGCACGCATAGCGGCAAATCCCCCCACGCTCATTGGCGTGATGGCCGCCTCGGCGCCACCGCAGATCATGGCATCCGCGTCGCCGCGCTGGATGATTTTGAAAGAGTCGCCGATGGAATGGGCGCTAGAGGTGCAAGCCGTGGCGGTCGCGGAATTGGGGCCTTTGGCGCCAGTGCGGATCGAAACGTATCCCGACGCCAAATTTATTATGGTAGCCGGAATAAAAAACGGGGAGATCCGGCTGGGACCCTTTTCGAGCAATATCTTGTGCTCGCGCTCAATCACTTCAAATCCGCCGATTCCGCTTCCGATGTAGACGCCTACGCGCTCGGCATTATCGGCATCTATCTTGAGACGGGATTGGGCCAGGGCGAACTCGCTGGCCGCGATTCCCAACTGAATGAAGCGGCCCATCTTCTTGATCTCTTTCTTCTCGATGTACAGGCTGGGATCGAAATTCTTAATCTCCCCGGCGATGCGGCAGCTGAACGCCGAGGGATCAAAATTTTCGATGCGGGAAATGCCGGGCCGGCCGGCGCGGAGAGCCTGCCAGCTCTCCTCGGTGCCGATACCGAGCGGGCTGACCAGACCGACTCCCGTCACTACTACTCTGCGCGACAACGCTGGTTTCAAGCCCGCCTACTTCTTTTTCTTATTCTCGATGTAGTCGATGGCGTCTTTCACGGTGGCGATCTTCTCGGCGTCTTCGTCGGGAATGTCGATATCGAACGCTTCTTCGAACGCCATCACCAGTTCCACGATATCCAGCGAGTCCGCACCGAGATCATCCACGAAAGAGGCCGTATTGTCCACCTGGCTTTCGTCCACGCCCAACTGCTCGACGATGATCTGCTTCACTCTTTGTTCAACCGACATGAATCCTCCAAATTGTCTGCAAACTCATTGATTCTAGCGATGATGGCGATTGGCCGCAACTACACCCCGTTAGCCATCTCCAAATGGCCTACCAATTCTCCGCTTCCTTACTGGTTAGAATCAGATCGTGCGGCCCGGATTCTTAATATTAGCAGCAGTGCTGTGCCCGGGGGCTGCGCCACTGGTACACGGCAAGAATGTGGGGCCTTTCGAGACTGCAGCCGAGCCGTTACGAGTGCCGCTTCGTTGTGCGTCCGTGGTGGCGCTTCTAAGGAACTTCGTGCAAAACGGAGCGCGGCGCGGGCCAGTTCCTGGTCCGTTTTGGCGGTGCGCGCCGCACCCTTTGCGCTTTCCAAGGAACTTCGCGCAAAACGGAGCGCGGCGCGGGCCAGTTCCTGGTCCGTTTTGGCGGTGCGCGCCGCACCCTTTGCGCTTCCTGGCGGGTGCGGCTGAGTTTTTCGAGTATTGCTGTTCCTTTCATATTGATGTCGCGGTGAACGACGATTAAGTGGCAGCGAGTCAATAACCAATGAGTCGATTCGTTTATCTGCATGGATTTGCCAGCGGGCCTTCTTCTGAAAAGGCGCGTTTCTTTCGGGAACGGTTCGCCGAGTTGGGGATGGGTCTTGAAATCCCGGATCTGGCGGAAGGCAGATTCGAGCAGCTTACCATCAGCGGGCAGCTAGCGGTGATCGAGCGCGTGGCGCAGGGGGATGCAGTGTCGCTGATCGGCTCAAGCATGGGCGGATATCTGGCAGCGCTGTACACGGCGCGACATCCGGAGGTTGAAAAGCTGGTGCTGCTGGCTCCTGCATTCTCGTTTCTCACGCGTTGGCCCGAGGAGTTGGGCGAAGAGAAGATGGACCAGTGGAAGCGCAGCGGAGTGCTGCGGGTGTTCCACTATAGCGAGGGGCGCGAGGCCGCACTGGGCTACCAATTGATCGAAGACGCGCGCAAGTTTGAGGATTACCCGGAGTTTCCACAGCCCACGCTCATTTTTCATGGCAAGCACGATACTACGGTCCCGGCGGGAAACTCCATCACGTTCTCCGAGCGGCATCCGGATACTAGATTGCGGCTGATGGATTCAGATCACCAGTTGCTGAACGTGCTGGATGACATCTGGATGGAAACTGAAAAGTTCCTGTTTGGTTAGGTTGCTGGGAATTCAACGCGGTTGTAGATGCGGCCGAGCGGGAGCGACACGCCGATGGACGTTACGACTAACTCTTCGTCGAGGGTTTGGTAGTCGCGCAGAATCCAGAGATTGTTTTCCTGGCGGGTGTACTGCTCGATCCGGATCTCGGTCTGATTCACCAAGATGTAGTCTTGGAGTGTCGGGATTGTCCGATAGCGTTGGAGCTTCGTGCCGCGGTCGTATGTTTCGGTAGAGGGCGAGAGAACTTCGAATATCACCACTGGGTTGAGCAGGACGTCCTGATGGTCGTCAGCTAGTAGTGGTTCTCCACAGACAACGGAGACGTCGGGGTATGTATACATGCGGCTCGAAACCCGTACTCGGAAGTCGGAACCGAAAGGCTCGCATTTGCCCGCGCTCAAAGCGTTATAGAGTTCCCCGGTAATGTTTTTTTGCAGCCGCGCGTGCTGCATCGAACCACCCGACATTGCGAACATCTCGCCATCAATATATTCCCTCTTGAACTCGGCGGCGCGATCCAGTGCCAGGTACTGCTCTTCCGTGAGTTTAGTGACCGAATGCGAGGCCATAGATGCCTGCTATCAGTTTACCGAAAGGAGTACACTAATCTGAATTGCAATGAAAATGACACGATCCGCGGTTCTTCCTTCTATCCTCTTCGCGATTGCCGCCGGCGCCTGGGCCCAGACGCGTCCCGCGCTCGATCCGCCGGCGGTAGCCGCTCGCAACGCCACTGAAATGGAATCGGACGGATGATATTTGGGTGGAAACTGAAAAGTTCCTATTTGGTCAGCTTGCTGGGAATTCAACGCGGTTGTAGATGCGGCTGAGCGGGAGCCAAACGGCGATGGACTTTACGATTAATTCTTCGTCGAGGGTTTGGTAGTCGCGCAGAATCCAGAGATTGTTTTCCTGGCGGGTGTACTGCTCGATCCGGATCTCGGTTTGATTCACCAAGATGTAGTCTTGGAGTGTCGGGATTGTCCGATAGCGTTGGAGCTTCGTGCCGCGGTCGTATGTTTCGGTAGAGGGCGAGAGAACTTCGAATATCGCCACTGGGTTGAGCAGGACGTCCTGATAGTCGTCAGATAGAAGTGGTTCTCCACAGACAACGGAGACGTCGGGGTATGTATACATGCGGCTCGAAACCCGTACTCGGAGGTCTGAGCCGAAAGGTTCACAGCGGCCGCCATCCAGAGCCATTGAGAGCTGCGTCGTTAGGTTCTGCTGCAGGCGCGCATGACGCATTGAGGCGCCGGACCTGGCGAACATTTCGCCATCAAAGTATTCGCTCTTGAACTCCGCGGCGCGCTCGAGCGTAAGGTATTGTTCTTCGGTGAGCATCGGCCACTGCTAGTTTACCGAAAGGAGTACACTGATCTGAACTGCAATGAAAATGAAACGATCCGCAGTTCTAACTTCTATTATCTTCGCGATCACCGCGGGTGCCTGGGCCCAGCCGCGTCCCGCGCTCGATCCGCCGGTGGTTGCCGCTCGCAACGCCACTGAGAAGGAGCTGGAATCGCTGGCAATTATCGAGCGCAAGGTGATGGTGCCCATGCGCGATGGCAAACGCATGGCGGCCGATATTTACCGGCCTAAGGACACGTCCAAGAAGTATCCAATCATCTTTGTCCGGACGCCTTACAATTTCAATTTTTGGGACGTGCGTGGAGGCGCGCCGCGCGACCTGACCACCGAGTTGCAGGCTATCAAACACGGGTATGCGTTCGTCGAGATGAACGAGCGCGGCCACTTTTTCTCGGAGGGCAGTTATGACATTCTGGGGCCGCCGTTGACGGATGGCACAGATGCCATCACGTGGATGTCGTCGCAGCCCTGGTCGAACGGCAAGGTAGGGACCATCGGGTGTTCCTCCACGGCCGAATGGCAGTTGGGTGTAGCAGCGCAAGGGAACCCCGCGTTTGCGGCCATGATCCCGCAAGGGTTTGGCGCGGGCGTGGGACGCGTGGGTCCGTACTATGAGCAGGGCAACTGGTATCGCGGCGGCGCCGTGCAAATGCTGTTCATTACCTGGCTCTATGGCGAGCAGAACCAGGTGCGTCCCATGTTTCCGCCGAACACTTCCGAGGAGGATCTGGTCCGCGTCTCGAAGTCGTTCGATCTCGCCGGGCAACTTCCGCCGGTGGATTGGGCGAAGGCGCTGTGGCATCTTCCTGAAATGGACATCCTCAAAGCCGTGGACGCTCCGCACGGGATCTTCGCGGACCGCATGGAA
>JBEKJJ010000363.1:0-6651 GCA_050011295.1 Bryobacteraceae bacterium | reverse complement strand
CCGCTCTGCCCGGCGGCAGATGGTGCGGCAGGCATGCAGTTCCGTGTTCAGGCGGGAGCCTCCTGGGAGCACGAAGGATCGCAGCATTGGTAGGTCCGCGTTCATCCGGTCTATTTCTTGTTCGAGCTGCAGGATTTCCGTAGGCGTGATGCGCGCTTGCTTGGGGTGTACGTCCGAGGGGCGCGTGGCTAGAATCGATCCAAGATTGAAAAGCTCGTGCTGCACGCGGCGCAGGATCGCGGCGAGTTCGGGCACCGAATCGGCGGCTGAAACTCCGGCCATGCCGACGAAGGCGTTGAGCTCATCGACCGTTCCGTAGCATTCGATGCGGAGCGAGTCTTTTAAGACGCGCTGCCCTCCTGCCAAGTGGGTCTCGCCCTGGTCGCCGGTCTTCGTGTAGATGCGATTCAGCGCGATGCGCGGGGCGTCAAATTTGGAATCGGGCATGGAAAATCCTGCTTCTCTGATTTCAGCATATTGCGTCGACGCTTTTGAGGATTCGCGGGTTGCGTGGGGTTCGGAAACCGAGGAGGAGGAAATTGTCGACCTTCCAGGCCTCGTTCAGGCGCTTGGTGCGTTGGGCGAACGCTTCAATTTCGGTTATCGAATAAACGAAGCCATCTTCGGCGGGGTCGTAGGGAAGTCCTTTGTGTTTATGGAATTCGAGGACAGAGGCGGCGTCGCGGAGGTCGCGCCGCAAGCGCTCTTGGCGCTCGGCCTGGAGTTCGCGGAGTAAGTTAAGGGTCTTTTGGAACTGGCGGGAAAGGCGGTGGCCGTGGAGGCCTAGCGTCGCAAGCGACGCGACGGCCGGGGCTGGGGATTCTGGGCTGGGGGCTGGGGTGTCCCCTTGCTGACGCGCGGGGCTGCAATCCTGGGCGCGTGTGAGGACTTCGGCTTCGAGAAGCGGGATGCGGTTGAGGCGCCAGGAGGTGTCGGCTAGTTCGTGGACTAGCTGGGTTTCGGTTGGCGTGGCCGGGCGGTATTCATTTTCGAACTGGCGGTGGTGTTGTTCGAAGGCGGCCGGGTCCTCGGAGGGTAGGACGGCGGTGCGGGCCGTGAGTCCGTGAGTGAGAGCGTTGAGGGCCGAACGCTGTTTGCCGGCTTCGGATCGAGGGCCGGTGGAGTGTTGTGCGTTTGCGCGATTGATGGCGGTGCGTTGGATGGCTGGGGTCATTGCTGGGGTCATTGCTGGGGTCATTGAGGTGTCACCTGGCATTGGGATAGCACGGGAGTGGGGCGGACGCGGGGTGGGGTTGGGGAGGTTGTTGAGGAGGAAGGGAAGATTGGGGGAGAAGGTTCGTGACTCATCCCGTTCGATTTTCGAGAAATGCAAGTTGCGGTCTTGAGGAGGCTGCTGGAAAATGGAATGGGAGGCACGAGGTGGACGCTTTGGTTGAAAAGCTGGACGCCAAGCTGCGCGAATGGCGACCGGAGACGGCTGCTGAGGTCCGAGAGCGCGTCGCGGAAGTCATCGAGCTCGCCGACCAGGACGTTCTGGATGTGACGCGCTCGCGGGCGATCGAACAGGAAGTTCTGGATCTGCTCGATGGACCCCCGACCAGGTGAGGGTGGTTAGCGGATCTGGGGTTGGCAGCGAAGGTGCGCCCCGTGGTGATCGTCTCGCGGTACGATACCAACGCGCCGCGTGCCCCTGGTACTGTACGTGCCGCTAACGACCCAAAACAGACTCAGTTCCTATGAGGTGCCGATACCGCGGTTGCCGTTCCTCGACCGCGACTCGGTGGCGAACGTGCAGGGGCTTGGCTCGATACCGACCGTTCGCCTGGAACGCCGGCTGGGTAGAATCTCGAACGACGTCTTAACAAAGCTCAGGATTGCGCTCGCATTCGCCCTCGATCTCGAAGCTCCACAGTGATTGTTTTAGTCTTTGAGTCTGGGCTCATTGAATTCTGAATGCGCGCCGTCTCCTGCCTCTGGCAGGAATACAAACGAAGGAAAATGGAGGACAGCTATGGCGCTGACACGTGATTTTAGGAGGACCATCCGCGCCCGTGTCGCACGTGATCCGAGGTTCCGCAAGGAGCTTCTTCGCGAGGGCGTTGAATCCCTGCTCACCGGTGATGTCGCCACAGCTAAGACGATTCTGCGCGATTACATCAATTCGACTGTCGGATTTGCGAACTCGCATAGACCGCGCGCGTTCAATCCAAGAACCTGATGCGAATGCTCGGGGCCGTCGGGCAATCCGCGGGCGGATAATCTTTTTGTGGTTGTCAGTTTTCTCCAGCGGCACGAGGGGGTGCGTTTCCGATTGAAGGCGGCGGCTGGGTAGGCCATTTTGCAAGTGACGCCGCCCATTCAGTCTCCCGCCAAATTTGCGATCTTGGCTGCAATCGTCTTGCGGACTTCCGCCGTTTTTATCTCTCTGAACTTCTCGAAGGCAAAGTTCCCACGGTCTTCGTCCGTTGGATCGTACAATCCAGCCAAGGCGACGCGGCGATCCTCTTCTCCTGGCGGAAGTTTTTGAACCGCCGTCACAAGTACTTGTCGCACTCGAAGTTCAACTTGGCCACAATTCTCGAACAACCACTCGCGGTTTTCGACACCCAGTCTACTGCCGTGTGCTAGCCGGGAGCGAACCTCGTAGAACCTCTTCATGAACCCGACGATAACCTCCATTTCCGCGGGATTATCCGGTGCGATCAGTGCGGCGGCACGACGGCTTATACGGCGTGTGTTGTAGTCCTTCTCTGGCACGAGCGTTGATTCGAGCGCCGTGGTGTAGTCCAAAACTCGATCCACGTCGTCCCATTTGGGATTAAATTGCTTCGCACCGCCGCATAGGAAGAATCGTCTTGCCGCTGCGAACCAATCACAGCTCCATGACTGACTTTTACGAATGCCGTCGGCGAAGTCGTTCCATGATTGACGTTCCTCTGATTCAACGTCAAATAGCAATGGCGAGTAGCTGTTCAGGTCATTCATCGCTCGATATGGGAACTGAACGAGTCCTTTACCGCTGGGTTGAACGATCGCTAACTTAACGAATGATATGTCACCAGGCTTGTAAAGACGAAGGAGTAGCAAAATATCTTCGACGTCATTCGGGATGCTCCCAACCGGAGAGCCGGGAGGACCGAGCGGTAACTGCGCGTACGATTTCTCTAAAACCCAATCGTCCGCGTTTACATCTATCGAAGAGAAAACTTCTCTAAGCTCCTTAAGTCGAAGGCCAACGCGGTCGATTGTGAACTCGCCAAAGTCGAGGCTTTTCGCACGTGATCCGACATTGCGGACTAAGACGAAGGCCTTGAACATGAGAGGAGAGCCGAAGCCTGAAGAAGGGGTGGTCCGGCGTCGGTCTTCATAGTGGATGTTATTTCATCTACCGATGCAGATTTGCTTTGCGGGGAATGCCGCACAGCGAATTGCGGGTGCGCGTCGAAACCGTTCATTGGCGATCCTGCTGCAATGCTGCCAGTGCGTCGTCGACACTTTCGTAGTGACCGGACCAACCGGCCTGTGTGTCGTCGCCATTGATTCGCATGATCCGCCAGTCGTTCCGGTTCGGTGCTCCGAAGTTCGCTAATCTCGCGGTCTTCCCATCGGGCATTCCACCAACCCGGTAGACGGTGACCTGACCATTTGCGAAGACATCCTCGTCGCGAAACCGTGCGTCCTCATGCAGCGTGAAGGTGTAAAGCATGTGTCCTCCACCCCAATTGTAGCGGAGCGAGATTCGCGCGTCCCGCACGATGGCTCATCCGTTTGGGTTCGCCGCAGGGGTGTTCCGCAGGGGATTTCGAAAAGGCACGGAATCTCTAAGATGGCGTCCTGCCCGCATAGAGTACGGCTGGGATAACGATTCCTGGCGGATCTGCCGATGAGTCTGTTGGATATGCCTGTAGAGACTCTTGACAGCGAAGCTATTCTAGCCAGATTCAACAAGCTGGTGAGTGACCTGCTACGGGGAACGATGAACCGTAACACATTCCAGCCATGGGAGATAGAGATCCTGCTGGATATTGAAGCTTGCAATCTGAAAGACGCGGTCGGGCGCGAAACTCTGCGCCGGTATCAGAAGGCGGTCCAGCGCTCCATGGAAAAAGGCGCGCCCAAACCCCTCCGGCTGTCGGAATACTTGAGCAACAAGAAGGTGGCGGCTGCTGCCAAGCCCGCCGCCTCGAACGAAATCTGAAGTTCATTCCGGCTTGCTTTGCTATCCTAAGGATGCGCGGGAGCAAAGGAGAACCGTCATGGGTTGCGGCAGTAGCGGAATAGTGGATCCCCGATTTGAGGAGCCGGCTGGCGGGCGCAAAGTCTTTTGCGTGAAATTCCAGAAGGAGTTGCCGGGCCTGGATGAGGTCCCCTTCGACGGGCATCCGCTGGGGCAGCGCATCTACGAAAACGTCTCCAAGGAAGCCTGGAAGATGTGGCTGGAGCAGATGAAAATGATCATGAATGAGTACCGGCTCAACCTCGGAACTCAGGAAGCTCAGGAGTTTCTGCTCAAGCAAATGGAAGATTATTTTTTCGGCGAAGGCTCGGCGCTGCCGCCCGGTTACGTTGCGCCGAAAGCCAAGGGCTAAGGGCTGATCACCGGCAGAACGGTCGCGATTTCGAAGCGCAAGCGTGCGTGCGATGCGCGAAGGGCTTGTTCCACCGCGTCCGGCGAATCGGCGCGCGCGAAGATGAATCCTAAGTAGCTGTTACCTTCCGGGAGCGGAATTAGCTTCTGGCCTTGCTTCGCGGTAATGATGACGTCTTCGATGCGCGGCGTGGAGCGCGCTTCGTCCAATCCCTCGACGGCGACGTAGATCCCTTCGCGCGGAATCGGGATCATCAGGACGCCGGCCGCGTCCGTGGGCATGGCAATCGATGCAACATCGCCTGATGCAATGCCGTCGCCAGCGGCATGGCGAAGAATCAGATCTTCGAGTCCTGGCAGAACGCGCGCGCAGAGTCCTCCTATGGGACGCGCGGCTACTTCGAGCATCCAAACGCCGCGCGGGTTCACGCGCATCTCGGCATGGATGGGCCCATGCTCGAGCCCGAGCGCTTTCACAGCATTTTCTGTGGTGCGGATGATCTCATGCTGCGTGTCGGCACTCTCGCGCGAAGGTGTGACGTAGATGGTTTCTTCGAAGAACGGACCGTCCAGAGGATCGGGTTTGTCGAACAACGCCAGCACGCGGAGGCGGCCATTGATGAGAATGCCTTCCAAGGCAAATTCGCGGCCTTCGATGAAACTTTCCACTTGCAGGAATTGATCCTGCTGATCATGGAGGCGCGCGATCTCCGGATCGGCCAAGAGTGTTGCGATGCGCCGGAAGGCGGCTACGAATTCGTCATTGTTGTTGGCGCGGATGACGCCGCGGCTGGCGGAAAGTCCGAGCGGCTTGAGGACGCAAGGATACTGCGCAGCCTCAGGATGTGGCCCTTCGGCGAGCGGGATGCGATGGAACTCAGGCACCAACAGTCCCTCAGCGCGAAAGCGCTCGCGCGCTAGAAACTTGTTGCGGCAGGCGAGCACGGAGTTGGGCGAGTTGTAGGGAATCCCCGTGAGGTGTGCGGCGAGCGACGCGATGTAAGCAGGCCGGTCACCAACCGCGACGATTCCGTCCACGCTGACTTCGGCTGCGATCGCGCGCGCGGCGCCCTCGGGATCTTCGAAGCGCAACGCTAGCGCTTGGTCGCCCCAAGGGTCGTCCAGCACGTGGCATCGATCGGTGGCCAGCACGAGATTGATGCCCAGCCGGTCGGCTGCCTCGGCGAAGCTGCGGGTTTGGTAGCCAGTGGTGGCGCCGATCAGCAGTAGCCGTTTACGATTACTCATCGTCAGCGGCTCTTGCCTGTAGTGCGCCATAAACCGAAAGCCATTTTCCGCCGTACTCCGTCACGATCGCCCTCAGCGCTCGCTCAACATTCTCCGGCGTCATTCTCTCTACGAACACGGGAGGCACACCGAAAAAATAGTCGAGCCCCCCGTTGTGCATGCATCGATAAATGTTATTTGGTGTCGCGACGACAAAACTATGCGCACGACCGTCGTCGAGGTGCAGGAAAACGTCCACGTTGTCGTTCTCTTCCTCGATCTCCTCAATCGGAGCAACGAATTCGATACGCATTTTGCCGTCCCCACCCCTACACAAGAGCAACCTGCTCTTCAGTTGGCTCCGCTCAACAATACCAGGGCTCATCCATGTACGGGATGGTCGCGCGGGGCATCAGGTCGAAATTTTCGGGCAGCGGCTGGTTCGCCACCAGGTCCCACATCTTGCGGAAGATTTCCCGGCGCGAGCCTTTCTGAGCGGCGATTTTCAATGCTTGCGCCGCCAACGCGTCCATGGCCGTGTCCGGATGCGTCCAGCGATACAGCAACGCCGGTTCGTCGAAGCCTGTAACCACCGACTGGATTTCGTGCAACTCCAGCAGCCGCGAGCCGCGCGGGATCAGTAGTCGCAGAGCTAGCTGAATGGGTGCGACGTGTTCTACCAGATCAAGCTCAACCAGCGTCGCGAGCAATTCTCGGTAGGTCTCGCGTGTTGTCCATGGGGTGAACGCGATGAAGGTGGGCGCAAGAGTTAACCCGGCGCACCGGAACTCGTGAACTACTTCGACGAAATCGGCGCGAGTGTGACCCTTGTCCAGCTTTTCTAACACAGCATTGTCCACCGATTCCACGGCGCT